>QHVJ01000482.1 GCA_003222275.1 Acidobacteriota bacterium
TCAAGGTCGGGGCCGCCACCGAGACCGAGATGAAGGAGAAGAAGGCCCGGGTGGAAGACGCCATGCACGCCACCAAGGCCGCGGTCGAGGAAGGCATCGTCCCCGGCGGGGGCGTGGCGCTGCTGCGCGCCATTCCCGCCCTGGACAGGCTGGCGAAGTCGAGCGAGCTCGGACACGACGCGCGGATCGGAGCCCAGATCGTCCGCCGGGCGGCGGAGGAGCCCCTGCGCTGGATCGCCCAGAACGCGGGCGAGGAAGGAAACATCGTGGTGGCGAAGGTCAAGGACCTCGACTCCGAGATCGGCTACAACGCCCTGACCGGCAAGTTCGAGAACCTGATCGAGGCCGGCGTGATCGACCCGACCAAGGTCGTGCGGTCGGCCATCCAGAACGCCGCCTCGATCGCCAGCCTGATGCTCACCACCGAGGCGATCGTGGCCGACATCCCCGAGAAGAAGAAGGAGGCGCCGATGCCTCCGGGCGGAATGGACGATTATTAAGTTCGCGCTGAATGGGTCGAATCGGCGAAATCGTGGGGGGGTCTGCAACCCCCCACGCCCCCCCCAGCAATCGCCCGCTTTGCGTGACACCGGTGACGCTTTCCGGCGGCACGGGCCGACCACACCGCTACAACTTTTTACTCGGCTGACGCGTAAACCTTGGTGGACAATGATGTTTCCGGCCGAAACCAAGCCCCTTGACGCGGCGCACAACCCCTGGCCGGAGCATGACATTTCGGTACGCTCCTTGCAGTAATGACGACGTCTTATTTTCGCCCGCCGCTCCAAACGGACCGGGGGCACGCTGGAGGGCCTAGTTCGATGAACACCCGGACCCGCACGATCGCTTCGTTTTTCTCGGTCGCCATGGCCGCAATGTTGCTGGGCGCGGTCGTCACTACCCAGATGAAGCCGCAGGCCGCGATGGCCCGCTCTCCCGAGCCGGCCACGGCCGCCGTGCCCTCCCGCCCCCTCGGGCCGCCGACGCTCGAGACGTTCCGCGACATCGCGCACGGGGTGACGGGAGGAGTGGTCAACATCAACACGAAGAAGCTGGTCAAGGGCCAGCGCAGCGGCTCCTTCCGCGACTTCTTCGGCGACGACATGTTCGACCGCTTCTTCGGTCCCCAGGGTCCGCAGGGCCAAGGCCCGCAGCGTGGGCCTGACACCGAGGCGCAGCGGGCGCTGGGCTCCGGCTTCGTGGTGGACAAGGACGGCTACATCCTCACCAACCGCCATGTGATCGACGGCGCGGACCAGATCTCCGTCACCCTTTCGAACGGGCGGACGTACGAGGCGAAGCTGATCGGCAAGGACGCCCGGACCGACGTGGCCCTCATCAAGATCGAGCCCAAGGAGACGCTGACCACCCTCCCGCTCGGCAACTCCGATGCGACCGACGTCGCCGAATGGGTGATGGCCATCGGCAACCCGTTCGGCCTCTGGGCGGACGGCCAGGTGGGGGGCCCCAGCGTGACCGTCGGCGTGGTGTCCTTCAAGGGACGCGCTCTCCCGCTCGGCGTGCGGGGCACGGCCGTGGACATGATCCAGACCGACGCGTCGATCAACCCCGGCAACTCGGGCGGACCGCTCATCAACACCAGGGGCGAGGTCATCGGCATCAACACCATGATCATCACCAACGGTCCCCAGCAGTCGTCGGGCGTCGGGTTCGCGGTGCCGATCAACGTGGCCAAGGAGATCCTGCCCCAGCTCCGGACGAAAGGGCGGGTCATCCGGGGCTGGCTGGGCGTGTCGATCCAGGACGTGACCGAGGCGCTCGCTCGCAGCTACCACCTCAAGGAAGCCAAGGGCGCGATCATCGCGGACGTCAACGAGGGCAGCCCCGCCGACAAGGCTGGCCTGAAGCCCGACGACGTGGTCATCGCGGTGGACGGCCGCGAGGTGCGGGATAGATCCGAGCTCACGAACTACATCGCCTCCCGTGCTCCCGACACCACCGTGCACCTCAAGATCCTGCGCAACGGGGCCGAGAAAGACGTCTCCGTCACGCTCGGCACCTTCCCCGAAGAGGGATTGACGCGGGCCGCCGACGGGCGCTCGGAGAGCGAGGGCCGCAGCCACCAGGGCATGAGCCTGCAGAACCTGTCCCCGGACCTCGCGGCGGAGCTGCAGTTGCCGCGCGGCTTCAAGGGCGTGGTCGTGACGCAGGTCGAGCCCGGAGGCAACGCCGAGGACGCCGGCCTGCAGCGCGGCGACGTGATCGTGAGCGTCAACGGCAACACGGTGGAGAACGTCGACGACGTCGAGAAGGAGCTGGCCAGGGCCAAGGCGGACGGCGTGGCTCGTCTCCGGTTCCGCCGCGGCAACCAATACACCTTCACCACCCTGAGGCTCAGCTGAGGGGCGTGCAGAAGGAGGGACCCATGACACGGGACAAGGGCGCCCGCAACCGCGAGCGTCACCAGGTTCTGAAGGCGATGCTCGAGGAGCGGCGCCGCCAGATCCACGACAAGCTCCGCATGCTGAGGGAGACGCTTCCCGCCGAGGCGGGGGACGTCACCGACGCGGAAGAGCAGAGCGTCAACGACTTCGTCCGCGACGTCGAGCTGGCCCTCATCGAGATGACCTCCGAGACCCTCGGCCAGATCGACCAGGCGTTGCGGCGGCTCGAGGCCGGGACCTACGGCGCCTGCGCGCAGTGCGGAGCCGAGATCGCGGAGGCCCGCCTGAAGGCGGTCCCCTTCGCGACGCTGTGCCGGGCGTGCCAGGAGGCGCAGGAGTCCCTCCAGGCCGAAGAGCGCGAGCGCTCCCCCGAGGCGCGCCCGCTCGAGGCCGTTCTCGCCGCGGAGGGCGCGGCGGCCAGGAGAATCCGATGAGCGAGAAGGACGACCGCACCCCCGACTTCGAGTCGGAGGGCGTCGCCGAGGTCAACCTGACGGAGGTGCCATCCGAGCTGGCGATCCTGCCCCTGCGGGACACGATCCTCTTCCCCCACGCCATCCTTCCGCTGGCGGTGGCCCGGGAGAGCTCCGTCGCCCTCGTCCACGATGCGGTCCGCGAGCGCAAGGTGATCGGCGTCATTACGCAGCGCGATCCCGCGGTGGACGACCCGGTGGAGAGCGACCTCTACCGCGTCGGCACCCTCACCCACATCCACAAGATGTTCAAGTTCCCCGACGGCTCGCTGCGGCTCGTCGTGCAGGGCGTGCAGCGCTTCCGTCTCAAGGGTGTGGGCCAGTACCGGCCCTTCATCAAGGCGAGCATCGAGCTGCTGAGCGAGACGGTTCCGCCCGAGCAGGAGATCGAGGTCAAGGCCCTCGCCCAGAGCGCGCAGGGCCTGTTCCAGCGCGTGGTGGAGCTGTCCCCCACGTTGTCGGACGAGCTGCAGACACTGGCGGCCAACATCCAGGACCCGGCCCGCCTGGCCGACT
>QHVJ01000253.1:0-20846 GCA_003222275.1 Acidobacteriota bacterium
CGTGAAGGGCCGGAACCATGCCTCGAAGATCGGCATCGCGGCGGCGTTGCCCTGCGTATAGATTCCGCGGATCTTCCCCGTACCGTTGTCGAGGTTGAAGTAGGCGGACAGCTTGGCGTGCTCGGGCAGCACCATGACGGGCCCCGTCTCCCGTCGCAGATACGACGGCAGCTCCTGCTCGGAGGGAGGAAGCGCGGGACGGGCGCCGAAGTGCTGCCTCACGTAGGCGCGTGAGCCGAGCAGGCCCTGTTCCTCCCCCGACCACAGCGCGATGCGGATCGTACGCCGGGGCTGGACGCCGAGTGCCTTCAGGATGCGCACCGCCTCCATGGCCACCGCGCAGCCGGCCGCGTTGTCGGTGGCGCCGGTACCCGTATGCCAGGAGTCCATGTGGGCGCCCAGCATCACCAGCTCGCCCTTCTTGTCCGTGCCGGGAATCTCCGCCACCGTGTTGTATGCGTTGACGTCCTCGTCGTGGAAGCGGGCCTCGACCTCCAGCTCCAGCTCCACGGGAAGGCCGCGGTCGAGCAGCCGCGCCAGCCGGTTGTAGTGCTCGGCGCTCAGCACGAGGGTGGGCACGCCCGGATCCTCGTCCTTCTGCCGCGACCCGCCTCCGCTGACGCGCACGATGCCGCCGTCGACGCTGCTCGGCTCCAGCGTAGCCACCACCTTTTCCGCCTTGAGGAACGCCCGCAGCGTCCGCTGGAATCTCTGCCGGCGAAGGAAGGCCTCGCGATCGAGCGGTGGCCCCGCCAGCCCCGGGGGCGCCGCGCGGCGCTGGCCCGAGACCTGGAATTGCGACAGCTGCTCGAGCTCCTGCTCCGTGAAGCGCGTGAAGAGCGGCTTGTCCGGGCCCTTCAGCTCGCGGGCGTCGGCGATGAGCAGCACCATGCCCGCGAGCTTGCCCTTGACCTTCTCGAGGTCCTCCTCCGACTCCAGCTTGGCCTTCAGCGCCCGCGCCCGCACCGGCCCGTCGGTGCCGGGAGTCCACGCTTTCGGGTAGGCGACGAGCGGTGCTTCGGTCGGCGCGAGCATGCGGAGGCTGACGCGGTCGAACGACCATCCGCGGCCGAACGGGCCCCAGCTCTCGAGGTGGGCGTTCTGCAGTCCCCAGGCCGAGAGTTGATCCCGCGTCCACTCGTTGGCCCTCTTCAGGTTCGGCGATCCGGTGAGCCGCGCGCCGATCACGTCGGTGAGCTGGAAGAGCGTCTCCATCACCTTGGAGTCGCCGAACCCCTCGTCGCGGATGCGCGTGACCATCCCGAAGTCCACCGGCTCTTCAGGAGCGGCCGCCACCGCGAGCGCGCTGCCGACCACGAGTGCGATGGCCAGTCGTGGGGTCATCTAGGGAGCTCCTCGTTCATGGAATTGAATGCACACAGAAGCTATCATTGGCGACCGGAGAGAGCGAAATGCAGCACAAGCTGGCGATCCTCGTGGGCGGCGGCCCGGCTCCGGGCATCAACAGCGTCATCGGCGCGGCCACGATCCGGGCCAAGCTGCAGGACATCGAGGTCCTGGGCATCCGGGATGGCTTCGAGTGGATCATGAAGGGAGACATCGACCATGTCCTCCCCCTCAGGATCGAGGACGTCAGTCGGATCCATTTCCGGGGCGGCTCGTACATCGGGATCTCCCGCGCCAACCCGACCGCCCACGCCGAGCACATGGAGAACGCGCTCCTCTCCCTGCTGCGCCTGGGCGTGACGCAGCTCATCACCATCGGCGGTGACGATACGGCCTTTTCGGCGATGAAGCTGGAGGAGAAGGCAGCGGGGCGGCTGCAGGTCGTGCACGTGCCGAAGACGATCGACAACGACCTCGACCTGCCGCCGCACGTCGACACCTTCGGCTTCCAGACCGCGCGCCACCTCGGCGTCGACATCGTGAAGAACCTGATGGTCGACGCGAAGACGACCTCGCGCTGGTACTACGTGATCGCGATGGGCCGCAAGGCCGGGCATCTGGCCCTGGGGATCGGCAAGGCCGCCGGCGCCACCATCACCCTCATCCCCGAAGAGTTCTCGCACCAGAAGGTGCGGCTCAAGCCCTTCGTGGACACGCTCGCGGGCTCGGTCATCAAGAGGATGAGCTACGGCCGGAGGGACGGGGTCGCGATCATCGCCGAGGGCCTCGTCCTGAAGCTCGATCCGCAGGACCTCACGCTCCTCGACAGCGTGGAGCGCGATGCCCACGGGCACCTGCGCCTCGACGAGGTGAACATCGGGGAGCTGCTGAAGGACCACGTGCGGGAGCGGCTCAAGGCGCTGGGCATGAAGACCACCATCGTCGCCAAGAACATCGGCTACGAGCTGCGCTGCGCCGATCCCATCCCCTTCGACATGGAGTACACGCGCGACCTGGGCTACTGCGCGGCCAAGCACCTCTTCTCGGGCGGCAATGCGGTGATGGTCTCCATCGAAGGCGGGCACTTCGTGCCGGTGCCGTTCCGCAAGCTGCTCGACCCCGAGACGGGCCGCACCAAGGTCCGCATGGTGGACGTCCACTCCACGCGCTACGCCATCGCCCGCCGCTACATGATCCGGCTGCGCCGCGACGACTTCCAGGACCCGCACGAGCTGGCCAAGCTGGCCGCCACGTGCAAGCTGGCCCCGGAGGAGTTCCGCCGCGAGTTCGAGTACCTCGTGGAGGACGAGCCGCCGGCGCTCGTCCTGGAAGAGGGGCAGGATGCCGAGCCCAGCCGGACGGCGTCGGCTTCCGGTGGCCGCGCGCGACGGCCACGACGCAGCGCGCGCTAGAACAGATCCAGGGCGCAGAGGTGATGGTAGATGCTGTTGCTCGTCTCGGATGACCACCCGGGATAGCGGGCTTGCATCCGGCCCCAGGCCGAGATGAGGCGCGCCGAAGCTTGCCGGCCTTCGGCAAGCCGGTAAACGTCGGCCATGCTGCGTCCCGCCTCCCGCAGCGGCACCGCCTTCGCGAAGAAGGCCTGCTGCAGCGCGAGGGCCTGTCCCACGTCCTCCTGGAACCCACCGAGCCCGTCCGGGGCCGGCTCGGCGTGTAGCCGCGCGGCCAGAGGTCGGGCCGCCTCCTCGTACCGCGCCCCGGCGGCCGGCAGGTCGCGGCTCTCCTCCAGCGCCTTCAGGAGGACCAGCTTCGCCTGGGTCGCGCGAAGGATGCGGGCGTACGTGCGGTTGATGTATGCGCGGTCGGCCTCCGGGATCCCCGGCAGCGCGCGGGGCAGGGCGGTGAGCGCGCACGGGTATTGCGTCCCGGCCGGCGGCGTGATGTCGCGCGGGTAGACGTCCTCGGCCGCCGATTGTGTCGCCGGTGACGGGGCCGCGCCGGCGACCGTGAGCGCGCCCCCGGCCAGCGCGGCCGCAGCCAGGACGACCAGCCTACTCCGTGAGCGCGCCATAGTAGTGCTCGCGGAGCGCGCGCTCCGTTTCCAGATCGCCCGAGAGATGCGCGATGTCGGCCAGCTTCAGATAGAGGACCATCAGCAAGCCGTTGTCCTTCTCGCCCCGTATCGCGTCGTCGTAGAGCTGGCGGGCCTCGGCGAGATCGCGGCGGTAGAACGCGGCGTCGCCGGCGCGCTCGGACCAGACGCTCGCCGGCACGCCGGCCCGGCGCAGCCGCTCGCCCATCCTGAGCGCATAGTCGCGGGCGGCGTCGTACTGGCCCTTCCAGAGCTGGACGTAGTAGTACTGCTCCGCCACCAGCGTCTCGTCCAGCAGTCCGGGGAAGGCGGCGCCGAGCTGGGCGCGCAGGGCCGTCAGCAGGTCCGCGGGTACGCTCTTGCGGAAGAAGGCCAGCAACGGGTTGGCCTCGCGGTCGAGGACACGGGACGCCGGATCGCGGAGCCAGGCCTCGGCGCGATCAAGGTCGCCGCGGGCGAGCCCCACGTAGGCGGACACGACCGCGTAGCGCGGGTCATCGCGGCCATCGGCGAGCAGGAGCAGGCGCTCGTCGGCCTCCGCGAACCGTTTCATCCCGGCGAGCGCGAGGACGGACGAGAGCGTGAAGATCCTTCCCTCGGGCACCAGCGCCGACGCCTTCTCGAAGTGCGCAAGAGACCGCCGAGCATCCCCGGCATCGAGCGCCTGGCAGCCGGCGTTCCATTGGGCGACGGCGCCGAAGACCTGCCGCCAGCGGCCCTGCCCTCGGCGCTCTCCATCCGCCAGCTCGACCGGATCTCCCGCGAACACTCCCCGAACCATGTCCATCAGCCCCGCGCGACCGAGATCGGCCAGGTCCGCGGAGCTGAGGCCCACGTCGTCGGGACTGGTGAGGGGCAGGCAGCGCGGCCGCTCGCGAAGCTGCCGCTGGTACTCGGCGAAGAGATCGACGAACAGCTTGCGCCGGCCGGGCGCGACGAAGGGAAGCTGAGCGACGCTCTCGTCGGTTCCGATCACGACGTCGTCGACGTAGTAGACGACGCTCGACGTGTCGCCGTACGGCGAGCCCACGAAAGAGAACTTGTCGACCGCCGAGCCCGCGCGGCGGATCGTGTTCGGCTGGTCCCGCAGCGCCACCAGCGGCGTCTCCTGGCCCTCGCGGTGGATCGTCAGCGCGTAGGTGCCGGCCCCGAGATCGTAGGCGACGTCCACTGCGTACCAGACGAACGCCTCGACCGGGAAGAGCTTCTTCGGGATGCCGTCGGAGACGTGGACGAGCCGGCCCTCGCGCGTGCCGAGCCAGAAGGCGATCCCGTCCTTCTCCATCTGGAAGAAGCGGGGACCGGCGAGGGCGACGTTCAGCTCCTCTTTCGCATCGGTGGTCAGGAACGCGAAATGGAAGAAGAGCCGGCCCGCCGTGCGGACCGGGAAGTAGCCCTGCAGCTCGGGGAAGTCTCCGTCGCCCGCGACGTCCTTGATCTCGACCGAGCGGTACCCGCTCACGTGAAAGGCGCTGCTGAGCGAGACGCGGCCCTGGCCGGTCCCGACGTGGCGGGCGGCCTGGAAGATCGCGAACGTGTCGGGGCCGGTGGCGACGGTGTCCTCGAAGCTGTAGCTGGCGAGGATCGAGCCCGAGCCCGCCGCGGCGGCCGGCGCCGCGATGAGCAGGACGAGGAGGGCCCGCGTCAGAGGTTCGCGCGGTACTCGACGAGCCAACGCTTCCACTCCTCTACGGCGCGGCGGCGGGTTTCGGCGTCGCCGACGGGATGGAACCCCTTGGTCTGGCCCGTGAGGATCTGAAGGGCCTGGAGCGCGATCTGGCGCACCTGCACCTTGTCGTCGTCGAGCGCGTGCACGAGCCCCTCGAAGAGCCGCATCTTCTGGGCCGGCTCGAGGTGGATCTGGTCGTAGGCGAGCGCGCACGCCGCCTTGTCGCGGAACAGCGGCCGGGGGTCGTTCTGCATGTTCTGGAGCAGGACGTCCACCACGTCCGCATCGTCGCTCACGCGGCCGAGCGCCCACTGCACCTGGAGGCGCAGGGTCTGGTCCTGGGTGTGAACGTCCGCCATCAATACGCGCTTGGCGTCGGGCGACTTCCAGCCGAGGCTGTAGAAGACGTACGCGATCGTGGCGCGGTCCTTCTCGGACGACGCTTCGTAGAGGCGCGCCAGCGCGGGCAGCGCGCCCGTGCCCATGGCCTGGATCTGCTTCCAATCGCCGGCGACGGCCGCCGCGCGCAGGCGGGCGGCGTCGATGTCGGCCGCCCGCGCGAGACTGGCCACGAGCAGGAGGGCGACCGACAACGGCCACAGCCTCCGTGGGCCTCTGACGCTCTGCAACATGCCGGGCCTCCAACGATTAACGAGCTCGAGAGTGTAGCCGGCCGGCCGCTTGCCGCGCAGTGACGGACGACACCTGGACAACTCGCCCCGGGAAGAGTTACGCCGTGCTCTTGCTGAGCAAGCGATAACAAGACCGATTCGGGGCCCACGTGATCATGTCGGCCGCGGATTGGGAACTGCTCGGTCGCAACGCCAGCCCGTGGCCCAAGCCAAGGCGCGATCTGATCGCCACCGATGGACAGAGACTCACGCTCGGCGACACGACGCTGACGCTCTACCTCACTGCGGGTCACACGCCGGGCACGACGGTCCCCGATGAGTGTGCGAGAGCTGGCCTGCTTCGCCTCGAGTAGCGCCGACGCTCTTCACGGCGATGGACGAGGCGCGAAGCGTGCTTCCGGCCGTCCGCAGCGGCGCGGGTCCCTGAGATTATCGCCCCACGGCCCCCCGGGGCACGGGGGCGTGCTAAGGTGGCCTTCAGAAGCCCCATATCGGCTAGATCGACCATCGGGTTTCTGTTAGAGTCGCCGTCCCCGGCCGCCGCGCCCCGGGGACGTTTTGTCGGTCGCCGTGAGGCGGCAAAGGGCGGCGGTGGTAACGTCAGAGGAGAAGCGGCCATTTCGAACAAGGTGTTCGTGGGTAACCTGAGCTTCGACGTCACGCGCGACGAGCTCATCCAGGCTTTCAGCGCCGCCGGCAAGGTCGTGGACGCAAAGGTGCCCACCGACCGCGAGACGGGGCGTCCTCGAGGCTTCGCCTTCGTCGAGTTCGAGAGCGACGAGGCGGCCGAGAAATCCATCACGATGTTGAACGGGAAAGACCTCAAGGGCCGGCCCCTCCGTGTCAACGAAGCCGAGAACCGGCCGCCGCGGGCGCCGGGCATGGGCGGGCCTTCCTTCCGACCGGGCGGCTACCGCCCTCCCGGAGCGGGATACAGCGCTCCGAGCTTCAACGAGTTCACCCCGATGGATGACCGGGGGCGGCCCTTCAAGAACAAGGGAAGCCGCCGTAACATCCGCCGCCGCAAGCGCGGCTTCGACTAGGATTTCCCCGCCGCCCACTCCCCTCGAACCCCGTGCCCGAGGTCCGGCACGGGGTTGTCTTGTCCGAGCCTCGAGGCACGCGTTGCGTTAACATCGCCCCGTCCGCATGGTGCCCCTGGCCCTCCTGGTCCTGCTGCCCACCTTCGCCGGCCGGCCCTTCTTCGACGAGCGCCTCCTTCTCGATCGACGGCTCGAGACCCTGCGGCGCATCCTTCCCGACGCACCCAACCCTCCGGGCGATCGTGCCCTGGTGCTCGAGATGGCACAGTCGACCGGTCTCGAGTCGCTGGACGTTCAGCCGCGGCCTCCGTTCGACTCCCGGAGCCCGTCGGCGGACGTGGTGGTGGACCTCACCGCGGTCGGCGGCTACGACGAGGTGGATCGCTTCTTCCGCCAGGCGGCGCTGTCGCCCCGGCTCATCGACGTGGAGAGCCTGGTGCTTTCGCCGGCTCCCGGCGATGCCGTGCGCCTGTCCGCCGTCCTGCGCCTGCCGTACCGGCCGGCGACGGCGCCGCTGCCGGCTCCTCCCGAGGGCCTGCGCGGGCAGCTCGCGGGCGTGCCGAAGCCGCAGGCGGACGAGTACCTGCGCGATCAGGCGCTCGCGGTGGCGAAGGCAGACACGATCGACACGCTCCGCCGCAACCGCCGCAACCCGCGGCTGTTCCTTTCCGAAATGGCCGCCGTCACCCGCGGCCGGCCGCTCGTGCTCGCCCAGGCAAGCCTCGGAGAGGATTTCTTCCTCCGCGGGCTCGCGGTGGGCGAGGCAACGCTGAGGGGCTTCGAGAGCCGGCTCGAGCGCGGCTTCTTCCGCATCGCCCAGGTGCTGCTCGCGCGTCAGGGCCCTTGCTACCGCTTCGAGGTCCGCGGGCGCAGCCCGATCGTGGGCCTCGACGCCGAGATCCCGCTCCCCACGAGCCAGCCCTTCAGCGTGGAGCAGTGCCGCTCGGACCGCGACCCTCCGGGGGCGACCGTACTCCGCGCTCCACCGATCCGGCGCCCGCGCCGCGGCAGCCTCGACCTGCGCCTGCGGGACGTGGATTGGGCGGACGTCTTCGGTGCCCTGCATCGCCTGACCGGAGAGGCGTTCCTCGTCGATGCCGACGTCACCGGCCGCGTCAGCGTCGATTTCCCCGGTGTCGAGCTGGAGGAGGCGCTCACGCTGCTGCAGAAGGGCGGCATCAAGCTCTCCCCCGGCCCCCTGCGGCGCGTGTCGCGCGCGCGCGCCGCCGCCGCGCGGCCCGCTCTGGCCGCCGACGCGCCGAAGATCACGCTCGCGGTGAAACGGGGTGACGTGCGTGACGTGCTCGCCGCGCTCGCCGAGGTCGATCCTTCTCTCGCCGCCGCGCCGCGCGACGTTCCCGGGCGGATCAGCGTCTGGGCGCGGGAGATGCCCGCCTCCGATTTGCGGAACGCGGTGACGGAGGCCGTGGGCCCGGCGGCAAGCACCGAGGCGACGCCCGCGCCGAGCGAGAACGGGCCCCGGCGGCTCGATCTGCGGCCCGAGGAGCTGGCGGTCGAGGAGTTCGAGCTGGCCGGCCTCGTCGCCAGCGGCGGACGCTGGACCGCCCTGGTCTATTCGCCGGCCGGCGTGCTCTACGTGTACCGGCCGGGCGATCGGCTCGCCAACGGTGTGGTCAGCGCGATCGAATCGACCGACGTGCTGCTACAGACCGAAGAGGGTCCGCTGCGCATCACTCTGCCCCTCCCCACCCGATAGCGGAGCAAGGCTCGCGCAGCGAGCTCAAATGAAAGTGGGCCCGGGAGGAGGCCTCCCGGGCCCGGTACTGTTTGGGGGCCTTGCGCCCCCCCGCGCCCCTCGAAGGGCGCCCGTGTTGCGTGTTTTCTGGTCCGATCGGCCCGCTAGGGCCCGACGCAGCCCGGTGGACTGCCCTCATATTGCATAGGACAACACCTCCGTGCGCTGCGAACATCGTACGTACGCTACGTACACACTGCTACGTACACAACATACGCTACGACCGTCTTCGGAAGAGTCCCCGGTCGGGCGAACTCTACTTCCAATATCGGCCGCGCACCGCGGAGTGTCAAGAGAAAAATGAACGACGGCTCAGTCCAGTTGCCCTTCAACGCGGAGGCCGCGGGGAAAGGCAACAAGGCCCGAGGACGCGGAGACATCGAATCAATTCCGCGTTCTCTTCGTGGTTCTCCGCGTTCTCCGCGTTGAGAAGCCGGCCGCTTGCCTAGCGGACTTCCCAGGTATCGCCGGCGCGCAGCAGCTTCGTGAGGTCGCCCTGGCCCTTCTTCTGGATCGCGAGGCGCACCTGTTCGTTCATCCCCGCCTCGTAACGCGGCGCGTCGATGGCGCGCAGCACGCCGAGCGGAGTCGGGAATCCGGGAGTGCCGTCCATGCGGGAGAGGAGGAAGGCGTAGGCGGGATTCAGATGGCGCTCGTCGTGGATGATCAGGTCCTTCTCCGTGATCCCGTTTCCCAGGGCCACCACCTCGAGATCGAGGCCGTCCATCCGGATGCCCTTGTCCTTGTTCTTGCCGAAGACGAGCGGCTGGCCGTGCTCGATGGCGATCGTGTTGTCGTCGCGCACGTCGCGCTCGGTGAGGTTCTCCCACGCGCCGTCGTTGAAGATGTTGCAGTTCTGCAGGATCTCGATGAACGCGGTGCCCTGGTGGGCGGCCGCCCGCTTCAGCGTCGCCTTGAGGTGGGACTGGAAGACGTCCACCGAGCGGGCGACGAAGGTCGCCTCGGCGCCCAGGGCGAGCGAGAGCGGGTTGAATGGACGGTCCACGGAGCCGTAGGGAGTGGACTTGGCCTTCTTGCCCATCTCGGAGGTCGGCGAGTACTGCCCCTTGGTGAGGCCGTAGATCTTGTTGTTGAAGAGCAGGACCTTCAGGCCCACGTTGCGCCGGATCATGTGGATCGTGTGGTTGCCGCCGATCGACAGCGCATCGCCGTCGCCGGTGGCGACCCACACCTCGAGGTCGGGCCGCGTGAGCTTGAGGCCGGTCGCAACCGCGGGGGCCCGCCCGTGGATCGTGTGGAAGCCGTAGGTGTTCATGTAGTACGGGAAGCGGCTCGAGCAGCCGATCCCCGAGACCACCACGAACTTCTCCTTGGGAATCCCCAGCTCCGGGAAGACCGACTGCACCGCGGAGAGGATCGCGTAGTCCCCGCAGCCGGGGCACCAGCGGACCTCCTGGTCGGTCTGGAAGTCCTTCTTCGTGTAGACAGGCAGCGTGGTGGTCATCGGATCTCCCTGAGCGTCTCTTCGATCTTCGCTTCGACCTCGGACTGCTTGAACGGCTTGCCCTGGATCTTGTTGAGCCCCTCGGCGTCGACGAGGTACTTCGCGCGTAGCACCCACAGGAGCTGTCCCAGGTTCATCTCGGGGACGACGACCTTGCGGTAGCGCTTCAGCACCTCGCCCAGGTTCTTCGGCAGCGGGTTCAGGTGGCGGAGGTGGACGTGGCCGATCCGCCGGCCCCTCGCGCGCTGCGCGCCGAGCGCAGCCGTGATCGGACCGAAGGTCGAACCCCAGCCCACGAGCAGCAGGTCGCCGTCCGGGTCGCCGGCGGGCACCACGTCCGGGACGTCCTGCACGACGGCGGCGACCTTGGCTGCGCGCAGCCGCACCATGCGCTCGTGGTTCAGCGGCTCGTAGTTCACGTTGCCCGTCACGTCCTGCTTCTCGAGCCCGCCGATGCGGTGCTCGAGGCCGGGCGTGCCGGGAACCGCCCACGGCCGGGCGAGCGTGTTGGGGTCACGCGAGTAGGGCATGAACCCCTCGCGCTCGGTCCGATACTTCACCGGTATCTCGGGCAGCTCTTCGAGCGCCGGGATCTTCCACGGCTCGGCCCCGTTGGCGAGGTAGCCGTCGGAGAGGATGATCACCGGCACCATGTACTTGAGCGCGATGCGGCTGGCCTCGAGCGCCATCCAGAAGCAGTCGCCCGGAGTGGCGGCGGCGAGGACCGGCACCGGCGCCTCGGAGTTGCGGCCGTACAGGGCCTGCAAGAGGTCGGCCTGCTCGGTCTTGGTCGGCAGGCCGGTCGACGGCCCGCCGCGCTGGATGTCGCAGATGACGATCGGCAGCTCGACCGCGATCGCGAGGCCGATCGCCTCCATCTTGAGCGCCATGCCGGGCCCGGAGGTCGTGGTGATGGCGAGCGCTCCCCCGTAGGCGGCGCCGATGGCCGAGGTCATGGCGGCGATCTCGTCCTCGGCCTGGAACGTCATCACGCCGAACTCCTTGTACATGCTGAGCTCGTGCAGGATGTCGGAGGCGGGCGTGATGGGGTAGCTGCCCTGGAAGAGCGGGATCGCCGCCTTCCGGGCGGCGGCCACGAAGCCGAGGGCGAGCGCGCTGTTGCCGCTGATGTTGCGGTAGAGGCCCGGCTCGAGCTTCGCCGCCGGCACTTCGTACCGGACCTGGAACGCCTCGGTCGCATCGCAGTACGCGTAGCCCGCCTTCATGGCCAGCTTGTTCGCCTCGGCCAGCACCGGCTTGCTCCCGAACTTCTCGTCCAGCCACTTGTACGTGTGGTCCATCGGCCGGTTGTAGAGCCAGTAGCACATGCCGAGGGCGAAGAAGTTCTTGCAGCGGTCCATCGACTTGGCGTCGAGGCCGAGGTCGCGCAGCGCGAGCCGCGTGAGCTTGGTCAGCTCCACCGGGAAGAGCCGGTAGCCGTCGAGGGAGTGGTCCTCGAGCGGGTTCGTCTTGGCCTGGGCCTTCTTGAGGTCGACTTCCTTGAAGTTGTCGACGTTGACGATGAGGATCCCGCCCGGCTTGAGGTCGGCCACGTTCGTGGCGAGGGCGGCGGGGTTCATGGCCACGAGCACGTCCACCGCGTCTCCCGCCGTGAAGACGTCCCGGCTCGAGAAGTTGATCTGGAAGCCGCTCACGCCGGGCAGCGTCCCCGCGGGGGCGCGGATCTCGGCCGGGAAATCCGGGAAGGTGGCCAGGTCGTTGCCGAGCATCGCGGCCGTGTTCGTGAACTGGCTGCCCGTGATCTGCATCCCGTCGCCGGAATCGCCGGCGAACCGGATGACGGCCTGCTCGATGGTTTCCCGTTTCCGGGGGAGGGTTTCTATCGTCGCCATGGGTCCTCTGATCCTCCGCTCGCGGGGGCGCATGCTTTCGCCCCGTCAACGGCTGGCAAGAGGCAAGTATACCGCCGCCGGTGCCTACCGGCCACTCGGTCGGGCCATGGCCGCGAGCGGAGCGGGATCTACGGCCGCGCTAGTAAGCCGCTCGGCCGGGCCCGCTCGCCGCGGGCGTCGAGACCGGCGCCGACTTCGGCTGCTCCAACGCCTGGCGCACCAGTGCTTCCTGCTCTTGCAAGTGCACCTTGTGCGAGCCCGGAGCGGGGGCGGCGCTCTCGCCGCGGCCCACGTAGCGCGGCACGCGCCGGCCGGGGTCGCGCACGACGCCGTCCAGGAACTGCTCGCGCACGAAGCGCCACGCGCCCATGTTCTGCGGCTCCTCCTGGGCCCACAGCAGATCGGCGTCGACCGGATAGCGCGCGAGCACGCGCGCGATCTCCGCCGCCGGCACCGGGTAGAGCTGCTCCAGGCGCACGATCGCGGCATGGTCGGCGCGCAGCTCCTCGCGCGCCTTCACCAGGTCGTAGTAGAGCTTGCCGGCCGTGAGGACGACGCGCCGGACCTTGCCGGGATCGGCCTGGGGATCGTCGAGCACCTCCTGGAAGCGTCCCTCCGCCAGCTCCTGGAGCGAGGACACGCAACGGGGATGGCGCAGCAGGCTCTTGGGGGTCATGACCACGAGCGGTTTCTCCACCGGGTCGCGTCCCTGCACGCGCAGGAGGTGGAAGTACGACGCGGGGGTGGATGGGTATGTGACGCGCATGTTCGCCTGGGCGCTCAGGGTCAAGAAGCGCTCGATGCGGGCGCTGCTGTGCTCGGGGCCCTGTCCCTCGTGCCCGTGCGGCAGGAGCAGGACGAGGCCGTTCGGCTGGCCCCACTTCGTCTCGGAGGCGACCAGGAACTGGTCGACGATGACCTGGGCGCCGTTGAAGAAGTCGCCGAACTGCGCCTCCCACATCACCAGGGCCCGGTGCTCCGCCACCGCGTAGCCGAACTCGAAGCCCATGACCGCCGCCTCCGAGAGCAGGCTGTCGTAGACCTCGAAGCGCGTGCCCGACGGCGCGAGCGCGTTGAGCGGCACGTACTCGCGGCCGGTGCGCACGTCGAAGAGGATCGCGTGCCGCTGCGAGAAAGTGCCGCGACCCGAGTCCTGTCCCGAGAGCCGCACCGGCACCCCCTCCAGGAGGAGGGTCCCCCACGCCAGCGCCTCGGCGGTGGCCCAGTCGACGTCGCCCCGGCCTTCCCGCAGCTCCGCGCGCTTCTTGATGTGCGGAAGCAGCTTCGGGTGCAGCTCGAAGCCTTCGGGCACGGTGCCGAGCGCCTTGAGCGTCGTGCGCAAGCGGCCCCACATCGCCGACGCGTCGACGACGGGCGGCGGCGCCGGCGCGCGCCGGGTGATGGCGGCCAGCGGCCCCGCCTCCCCCTCCCGCTGCACGTGCGCCTTCTTCTCCGCCCAGAGGGCGTCCAGCTCCTGGCGGCTCAGCACGCCGTTGCGGACCATCTGCTCCCCGTACAGGTGGGCCACCGAAGGATGGCTCTTGATCTTGGCGTACATCAGCGGCTGCGTGTAGCTCGGCTCGTCGCCCTCGTTGTGGCCCCAGCGCCGGTATCCCCAGAGGTCGATCACCACGTCGCGCTTGAAGCGCTGCCGGTACTCGTGGGCGAGCGCGGCCACGTGCACCGCCGCCTCCGGGTCGTCGCCGTTGACGTGGAGCACGGGGGCCTGGACCATCTTCGCGACGTCGGTGCAATAGGTCGACGAGCGCGCGTCCTCGGGGTTGGTCGTGAAACCGATCTGGTTGTTGATCACCACGTGCACGGTGCCCCCGGTCGTGTAGCCTTCGAGGCCGGCGAGGTTCAGTGTCTCGGCCACGATCCCCTGGCCGGCGAAAGCCGCGTCCCCGTGGAGGAGGATCGGGAGGACGCGAGCGCGCTCGCGGTCGCCGACCGCGTCCTGCTTGGCCCGCACCATCCCCTCCACGACCGGATCCACCCACTCCAGGTGGCTCGGGTTGGGGGCGACCATGACCTTGAGCGTCTCGCCGGTGTCCGCGTGATGCGTGCCCGCCGCGCCGAGATGGTACTTGACGTCCCCCGATCCCTGCGTGGAGTCGGGGTCCACGTTGCCCTCGAACTCCGAGAAGATCTGGGCGAGGGGCTTGCCGATGGTGTTCGCGAGCACGTTGAGCCGGCCGCGGTGCGACATGCCGATGACGGACTCGCGCACGCCGGCCCGCGCCGCGTCGGAGAGCACCTTGTCGAGGAGCGGGATCGCGGTCTCTCCGCCCTCCAGCGAGAAGCGCTTGTGGCCGATGTACTTCGCGTGCAGGAAGCGCTCGAAGCTCTCCGCCTCCACCAGCTTCTCGAGGATGCGCCGGCGGGCGGCCGCGTCTAGGTTCATGCGGTTGCGCGAGGATTCCATCCGCTCCTGCAGCCATTCCTTGCGCTCGGGGTCCGCGATGTACATGTACTCGACGCCGATCGTCCCGCAGTACGTGTCGCGCAGGATCTCGAGGATCTCCCGCAGCGTCGCGCGGTCGCGGCCCGACAGCCCGTTGGTGAAGAACTCCCGGTCGAGGTCCCACAGCGTCAGGCCGTAGGTCGCGGGGTCGAGGTCCTTGTGGGGAGCGCGCTTGGAGTCGAGGGGATCGAGGTCGGTGACGAGGTGGCCGCGCACCCGGTAGGCGTGGATGAGCTGCAGGACGCGGGCCTGCTTCTCGACCTGCTCTTCGCTGCCCGCGGGCCCGAAGAGGCCGGGGGTGACGTCGATCTCCCAGCGCACCGGCCGGTGGGGCAGCTTGACGTCCTCGAAGATCCGCTCGTAGAAGGCGTCCTCGCCCTTGAGGAGGTCCTCGAGCCGCGCGAGGAAGAGGCCCGACTCCGCGCCCTGGATGATCCGGTGGTCGTAGGTCGACGTCACCGTCATGACCTTGCTGATGCCGAGCAGCGACAGCGTGCGGGGCGCCATCGAGCGGTACTCGGCCGGGAAGTCGAGGGCGCCGGTGGCGACGATCAAGCCCTGCCCGGGCATGAGCCGCGGCGCGGAGGCGGTCGTCCCCACGGTGCCGGGGTTGGTGAGGGAGACGGTCGTGCCGATGAAGTCGTCGGGGCTGATCGTCCCCTTGCGCGCCCGCGCCACCAGGTCGTCGAACGCCTTCAGGAAGCCGGCGAAGTCGAGCTTGCTCGCGTCCTTGATGTTGGGCACGAGCAGCGTGCGGGTGCCGTCCTTCCTCTGCACGTCGACCGCGATGCCCAGCCGGACCGCGTCGCGCTGGATGCGGTGGGGCGCCCCCTCGAGCTCCGCGTACGCGTCGTTGAGCCGCGGGAACGTGTCGAGAGCGCGCAGGATGGCCCAACCGACGAGGTGCGTGAAGCTGATCTTTCCGCCGCCGGTCGCGTCACGGTGCTTGTTGAGCAACCGGCGGTTCTCTTCCAGCGTGCGGACCGGTACCAGCCTCATGGAGGTGGCGGTGGGGATGGTGAGGCTGGCCTCCATGTTCTCGACGATGCGGGCCGCGCCGCCCCGGATCGGGGTGGCGATGTCGCCGGGCAGGATCGCCGGCACGACGAGGGCCTGCGACCGCGCTCGCACCGGCGGGGAGGTCTCTTGACGGACGAGTCCGACCGGCCGCGGAGCCGCGGCCGGCTCGGCGGGCGCGCGCGCCGGCGCGGACGGGGGCGGGGCCACGCCCATCATCCGGTCGAAGTACTCGCGCCAGCTCGGGTCCACCGAGTTCCGGTCGAGCCGGTATTGCTCGAGCAGCTCCAGCGCGAACGTGTAGTTCCCCCCGAAATCGGCGACGAGCGAATCGATGAGGGGATCGGCCGCGGTTTCCGCCATAATCGATTGATTGTACATCCACGCGCTGGACGCCTCCGGCCCGCAGGCCTCGCGCGGGGATGAGCGATGAGCCGTCCTCCCCTGCCCGACCAGGGCGGCCCGGCGGTGATGGCGCCGTTCCTGCTGAGGCGGCTCTGGCTGTCGGTCGTTCCCCGGACGGGCGGCGCGCCACTCGTACCGGCCGACCCGTCGGCGCTGGCGGCGAGCCCGGGCCTGACCTGGATCGGCCACGCGTCGTTCCTGGTGCGCATGGACGGGGCCACGTTCCTCACCGACCCGATGTTCTCGCGGCGCGCGAGCCCGCTCTCCTTCGCCGGTCCACGCCGGCTCGTTCCCCCGGGCGTCGCGATCGACGCGCTGCCCAGGGTGGACTTCGCTCTCGTGTCCCACGACCACTACGACCATCTCGACCTGCCCTCGGTCCGCGCCCTGGCCCGCCGCGGCGTGCGCTTCGTCGTGCCTTCGGGCGTAGGCGAGATCGTGCGCCGCGCCGGAGGCGAAGTGGCCGAGCTCGAGTGGTGGGGACGCCAGGACCTGGGTCCGGTCACGGTCCACTGCGTGCCGTCACGGCACTTCTCGGGGCGGTCCCTTCTGGATCGCAACCGGCGCTTGTGGGCCGGCTTCGTCGTCGAGGGACCGAGCCGCCGCTTCTACCACGCCGGCGACACCGCCAGCTTCGACGGCTTCGCGGAGATCGGCCGGCGCCTCGGGCCGATCGACCTGGCCGCGATGCCGATCGGGGCCTACCTGCCCCGCCGGATGATGGCGTCGGTGCACGTCACGCCGGAAGAAGCGGTGCAGGGCGCGCTGGCCGCGCGCGCCTCGCGGATCGCGGCCATGCACTGGGGCACGTTCGACCTGGCCGACGAGCCGCTCGACGAGCCTCCGCGCCGCTTTCGAGCGGAGGCCCAGCGGCTCGGGCTGGGCGACGATCAGGCCTGGGTGCTGGGAGTGGGCGAGACCCGGTCCTGGTGAGAGCCGGGACGGGCTGGATCGGCTATTGCACTCCCCCATTGCGGGCGGGGCCGTTCGGCGAGCGCCGCCACAGCAGCACCTCGAAGCCGGCCACCTTGCCGCCCTTGACGGAGACGATCGGCTGGTAGTGGGTCCGGAACTCCTCGCGGTCGAGGGCGTGCCGTAGCGCCGCCTCGAGCTGCGCGAGCGACATCGCCCGGCCGTCCATCGCGGAGTCGAAGACCTGGAAGCCGGGCTTGCCGAGTGCCTTGGCCTTCTGCAGCGCCCGGTCGGCATCGCGCACCACGTCCTCGGGCCGCGTGTGGCCGGGCTTGCTGAGGGCGATCCCGATGCAGGCGTGGGCCACCACGCGGTGGCCATCGATCTCCAGGCGATCCTGCAGCCGGGCGAGGATCCGGTCGGCCACCCGCACCGCCTCTTGCTCGTCCTCCAGGTCTTCGAGCAGGATCGTGAACTCGTCGCCGCCGAAGCGGGCCACGGTGTCCCGGGAGCGCAGGCACGCCTCCAGCCGGCGCGCCACCTCCACCAGGAGCCGGTCCCCCGCCTGGAAGCCGATCGTCTCGTTGATCGACTTGAAGCGGTCCACGTCGAGGAAGAGGACGGCGAACGACCGGCCCTCGCCCTGCGCCCGCTGCGTCAGCGCGGCATGCAGCCGATCGAGGAACAGGCGCCGGTTGGCGAGGCCGGTGAGGCCGTCATGCAGCGCCGCGTGGAGAAGCTCTTCCTGCAGCCGCTTGACGTCGTCGCCGGGTTCGGGTGACGGCCCGGGGGCAGGAACCAGGGAAAGAGTGGAAGAAGGAGCGTCGTCCCGGCCAAACGTCACCGCCCACCGCCTTTCCGGAGCCGTGCGGCTCCGCACGCGCAAGAGCCGAAGTGTGCGCCCTTCCTCGGGGCATATTCTGTGACAATCATCACCAGGACACAAACATGCAGGCCATTGCCGTTGCCCACGGCGTGATCGTCCCCGGTTCCGCGATCTCCTTCCGGGCCGTTCGCGCGTCGGGGCCGGGCGGCCAGAACGTCAACAAGGTGGCCTCGAAGGTCGAGCTGCGGGTCGAGCTGTCGCGAGTCGAAGGGCTCGGCTCGGGCGCGCTGGCGCGTCTTCGGGCCCTCGCCGGCCCCCGCCTCGACGCGGAGGACCGCCTGATCGTCAGGAGCCAGCGCACGCGGGACCAGCACCGCAATCTCGACGACGCCCGCGACAAGGTCCGCCGCCTGCTGATGAAGGCACTGCACCCTCCGCGCACCCGCCGAGCCACCGCGCCCTCCGCTTCCGCCCGCGAAGCGAGGCTGCGCGAGAAGAAGAGCCGGGCGGCCCGCAAGCGCGCGCGGGCCGCGGCGAAGGGCGAAGAGGACTGAGCCCTACGGGACGGCGGCCTGGGCCAGGATGTCCTGCGGCCGGCCGGCGAGGATCCCCCGCAGCCCCTCCACCGCCTGCTCGAACTCCTCGTTCGTGAACGGCTTGCTGGTGTCGGTGAGCGCGGCCTCGCGGACGAGGCCGTACGCGGCCTCGAGCTTCGGCCCGAGGTAGGAGGTGCCGACGAAGGCGGCGGCTCGCCTCACGGCCGCGACGTAGGCCTGCCTCATGGCGGGGTCGGCCGTGAGCCGGCGCGTGAGGAGGTTCGTGTCCAGGCGCAGGAAGAGCGGCCATTCCGCCTGCACGAACGACGAGTTCTTGTCCCAGGGGATGAACGCGAAGCGGGACGAGTTCTTGAACTGGTACAGATAGAAGTTGTTCATACCCTCGACGCCGACGAAGCCGTCGGTGTCGGCGGTGGCATTCTCCGCCGCCAGGTAGGTCAGGAACTTCACCGGGTCGATGTAGCCGGCGATGTCGCGGCCGAACGTCGCGTCGGGAAGCTCGTTGATCGCCTTCACGAACGTGACGAGGCCGGTCCCGTCGAGGTGGGTCTCGTTGGTCTCGGCCTGGAACGGGACGGGAACGTACTCGACGACCTCGTTGCCCTTGGAGGTGAAGTCCCACACTTCGGTGTGCTCGTATTTAAAGAGGTTGCCGCCGTCCTCGCCGTAGCGCTCGGTGAGGAACTTCTTCTTCACGTCCTCCACCAGGTTGTAGAGGCCCCAGTACCGGTCGTTGACGGTCAGGCGCGCGAAGGAGATCTGGGGGGCGGGGATGCCGAGCGCCTCGTAGACCGAGAGCGCGAGCACCTCGCGCACGAAGCTCGCGTCCTGGACCGCGTTCTTGACGTGCAGCGCGCCGTAGCCGTGGAAGGCCTGGCTGTCGACGTACTTGTTGAAGTCGATCTTGATCGCGGGCTTTTCCCCGCTGCGCGAGCCCTTGCCGCGCGAGCGGATACCCACCTGCTCGACGACCTCCCCGTCGATCGACACGTTGGCGGCGTAGTACTGGTTGGTGCGGAAGTTATCGCGCAGCGCCTGCCAGTCGGCGGGGTCGATCACGACGCGGACCTCGTGGAGCACGCCCGGGTTGAAGATCGGGTCCGCCGCGCGTGCGCTCGCGGCGGCGAGGAGAAGCGCGGCGAGGGACGACAAGACCGGCGACCACCTGCGCATGACTCCTCCCCCGCGACGGCCTTTCACGGCAGCGAGACCTGCAGGCGGCCGAGGAGCGTGGTGTAGTCCCCGCGCCGTCCCGGCTCGGGAACGATCAGATCGTCGTCGAATCGCTCGACCACCACGTTCCCCAGGAAGCGCAGCCATTGCCGCGGCCACCACGAGATGCCGCCCGTCAACACCCGGTCTCCCGCGGGCCGGATGTTGCGCGCCCGGTTTCCCGCGCCGGCAAAGCCGGCCGCGGGTCCCTCGTCGTCCACCTGCAGCGACTCGTAACGCATCCCGACCTCCACCGCACCGAGACCGTGGGGCAATGGATGGCGGGGGCGGATGGTGTTGCGCTTCCGGTCGCCCGTCACCAGCCACGTGCCCGAGACCGCCCACCCGGTCGTCGTCACTCGGGGGAGGTCGTCGAACGTGGCGCCCTGGCCGCTGCGTTCTTCCCAACCGCGCCCGATCTCGGCCTTGAGCCCGACCGGGCCGCGGTGGAACGCCCCGTCGGCTCCCAATCGACGCCGGCGCCCGTCGACGAAGTGGCGGGTGGAGAACCGGAAGCCCGCGGGGCCCCGCGCGGTGAGGCCCTTGGCCTGAGGATCCGCCGCCGTCTCGTCGTCGGCCTTGACGCGTCCTTCATTGTACGAAGCCCCGAGATCGAGCCCGGTGAGGGCGGTCACCTCCAGCCGGGCGGCGCCCGTGGTGCCCGCGCGCGGGTGGGTCCGCCAGCCATCGCCCTGGAAGACGCCGGCCTCGTAGCGGATGCGGCCGATCTCGCCGAGCGCCACTCCCCCCCAGTCCCGGTCGAGCCCGAGCGCTTCCACGAGCATCGTGCGCTCGATGAAGTCGGTCTTCGCGGCCGAGGTGAGGAACTCGGGACTGAAGGGCAGCTTGAAGTGGCCGCCGCGGATGCGGAACGCCTTGGCGAATCGGAGCTCGAGATACGCGTTCTTCAGGTAGTGCGCTCCCTCGACCGTATCCTCGGGCCGCTCCTTGCGCGGGTCCACGTCGACCTGGAACGAGAGCCGCTTCCACCGTGCTTCGGCTCCGATCCGCAGCCGCCGCAGCTCCGAGGTCTTCGGCTCCGCCGGGCTCCAGTCGCGGTAGGAGCGGAGGTCTTCCTGGACGTAACCGGCGAGCCCCAGCTCGAGATCGCCGCTCGGCGACGTCACCTTGAACGGCTCCGTGCGCCAGTGGTCGGAGGTCGATTGGGCCCCCGCCCGCGGGGGCGACGCGAACGCGATGGCGGCGCTGAGCGCAGCCCACGCGGATCTTTTCATAGCGCGAGAGTTTAGCAGCGTATGAACGTCGGGTTGGACAGGAGCGGCGGAGGCTTAGCCGGCGGCGGGCCCGCGCCAGAGCTCCTTGCGGGTGCCGTCGGCGTCGAGGCTGGTCGCGACGTCGGTGCCGCCCTGGCGGTCGATGAAGAGGAGCGCTCCCTTGCTGTAGTTGACGGGGGGGGTCATGCCGACGTCGATGCGGAAGATCCGTCCCTCGAACCTCTCCTCGATCTTTCCCTTCTGGAACGCGCCGGGATCGTGTGCCCCGCCTTCACGCCCGCGAGGTCGCGGTCTATGGCGGAGCGGTCCTGCCACCACTTCTCCGCCTCCAGGATCGACTTGGGGCCGATGAGGAAGCGCGAGCCCCACTTGCCGGCGTCGACGGCCTGGCGGAAGTCGT
>QHVJ01000253.1:20872-26808 GCA_003222275.1 Acidobacteriota bacterium
GTTCACCTTCGCCGCCAGGGGCCGCTGGTGGAGCCACTGGCCGTACGCGGTCTCCCCGTCGGCCACCTTGTCGGGATCCAGTCCCCGCTTCTCCAGCTCCGCGCGGAATTCCTCCGATTTGTTCTTCCCCGGCTTGGCCATGAACTCGGCTTCGTGGTTGCCGAGAGTGACGATCACCGCGCCGCCCGCGGCCTGCGCCTGCGTTTCGAGGGACCGCAGGAGGTCGATCACGTCCATGGCGCGGTCGCCCTTGTTGATGACGTCGCCCACCGAGACGAGCACGCGATTCCCGCCCGTCCAGGTGTACCCGGCGGGCTGGCCGCCGGCCTTGCGGATGAGGCCCCCGGTGAGCAGGAGAGCGACCAGTCGGTCGTAGGCGCCGTGGACGTCGCCGAGGCCAACCACCTGCGCGGAGGTGGTGCGCTCCACGATCGCGGGGTAGCGCTGCCAGTCGCGTGTCCGTGCCGGTACGGCTTCGGCGATCCCCTTGCGTCCGCCGCTCTCGACCTTGCCATGCTTGCCGAAGCCCGCCTCGGCGCCGCCCGCCCTCCAGTAGGCGATGGCGCCGCTCGCCAACAGCGCGGTGGCCATCAGGATCATGATCTGAAGCCCGCGGTAGAGCCTCCGGAGCGCGTTGTACTTGGCCTGGTTGATCTGGGCGAGCGCGTGGGCCTGGACCGCCAGCTCCGCGTTGAGCTGCCCGATCTTGATCTCGCGCCACGCGCGGCGATAGGCCTCCACGTCGCGGCTCAAGATGTCCTCGTAGAAGCGGATGCCGAGCGGGTGCTCTTCGAGGCCCGATTCTCCCGCGTAGCGGACGTGGGGCTGGGACTTCCGGGGCCGCAGCGACTCGATGGCCTGGAAGAAGAAGTACAGGGAGACGAGTATGTAGAAGACGAAGCCGACCAGCATCCAGGGCCGGATGCCCTCGGGCAGGTCCTTGATCACGTCGGTGCGGGCACCGAGCAGGAAGATGACGGCGTTGATGGCGGTCATGATGATGAGGGCGAAGCGCGCCTTGTGGTCGGCCAGGTCGACGAGGTCGATCGCCTCGTCGAGCACGTCGGTGAGGGCCCGGTAGCGCTCCCACGAGTCGAGGGCGCGGTGCGAGTCCTTGAGCAGCTTCTTCTGCTTCTTGGTCAGCTTGACGGGACCCCTCTTTTCCGCCTTCTGCTCGCCGTCGGTCGGGGGGATGACCGGCGGCGACGGGGCCGACGTCGTGTCCTCGGATGGCGGGGCCGGATGCCCCGGCGCGTTGTCTTCGTCTCTTCGGTTGGGACCGGGAGGTTCAGCGACCGCCATCGCACCTGCTCCATTTCCGCC
Source organism: Acidobacteriota bacterium (assembly GCA_003222275.1). Taxonomy (GTDB): domain Bacteria; phylum Acidobacteriota; class Vicinamibacteria; order Fen-336; family Fen-336; genus AA32. Next base: position 22,196 of record QHVJ01000253.1, read on the forward strand.
GGCCGGAGATACGCGCCGCCGGGGCCGACTACTCCTTTCAATATACCCCGCGAACCCTTGTCGCGAAGGGCGCCCCAAGTGATAGTCCCCGGCTCGATCGCGTCCGAATACGGCCAGTGAGAGCGGACCGAGGAGCGTAGGGTTGAGTCCGTATGAAGGGGAGAAATGCCAGCTCCGGCTTGGCGTTGGCCGTCGTGCTGATCGGCCCTGGGTCCGCTCGGGGTGCCGAGCGGGTCGTCGAGGTTCGTTGAGCTACACGACCTTCGTCGTGCGCCTCGATGACGCGACGATTCGAGGTCTTCGCAGAACGGGTCGGCGCGAGCCGGCCGTGGAGGAGAACGCCATGCCGACGGAGACCGCGCCGACGTCTGATCTCACCACTCTGCTCGAGCTCAACCGGGACTACATCCGTTCGGTCCAGACCTCGGACGTCCGCTGTTTCCGGGAGATCCTGGCGGACGATTTCCTGTGCTCCCTGCCCGACGGAGCGCTGATCGATCGGGAGCGCTTCCTGGAGCACACGGCGCGGCCGGTGCAGATCTCGAACCTGGAGGTCCACGACGTCAACGTCCGGCTCATGGGAGACTTCGCGATCATTCACGCTCGGACTACCTTCACGGCGCCAGACGGGCGCCCCGGGTCGGGTCGCTACACGGACGTCTGGGCCCGACGGCAGGGCCGCTGGGTCGCGGTCTCCGCACACGTCACCCGGAGCTGATCGTCCCCCTCATGGAGGAGATTCTCGGCCTCGACCGCCGGGCGCTCGACCGGGCGCGTGTCAGCCGTGATCCCCGCTTCGACGGGAAGTTCTTCATCGCGGTGACGTCGACAGGGATCTACTGCCGGCCCGTCTGTCCCGTGCCGAGCCCCAAGAAGGCCCACGTGCGCTACTACACGACGGCCGCGGCCGCCGCCGAGGCCGGTTTCCGGCCCTGCCTGCGCTGCCGGCCCGAGGCCGCGCCGGGCACGCCGGCCTGGCTGGGCACCTCGGCCGTGGTCCGACGGGCGCTACGGCTCATCCAGGAAGGCGTCCTGGACGACGCTTCCGTCGATGTCCTCGCCGGCCGGGTAGGGGTCGGCCGGCGCCACCTCCATCGCTTGTTCGTGCAGCACGTCGGTGCCTCCCCGATCACGGTCGCCCAGACCCGCCGCCTGCACTTCGCCAAGCGCTTGCTCGACGAGACCGATCTGCCGATCACCGAGATCGCGCTCGCGGCCGGCTTCGGGAGCCTCCGGCGCTTCAACGACACGTTCCAGAGGACCTACCAGCGCCCGCCGCGTGAGCTGCGGAGGCAGCGGCGCGGCGGTCTCGCCGCCGAGGGCGGGGACGAGGTGGTCCTCCGGCTCGCCTTCCGGCCGCCGTACGACTGGCCTCAGGTGCGCGACTTTCTCGCCGCGCGCGCGATGCCGGGCATCGAGCGCGTGGATGCACGAGGCTACGCCCGGACCGTCATGTTGGACGGCGGTCACGCGGTAGTTTGCATGCGGACGCTGGAGCACGAGCACGCGCTGGAGCTCCGCGTCCGCGGCGCGGCGCCGGCGGCGCTTTTCCAGCTCTCCTCCGCCGCGCGACGCACGTTCGACCTCGCGGCGGACCCGGCGCGCATCGCCCTCGCGCTCAGACCGGACCCTCTGCTCGCGCCGCTCGTGAAGCGGCGGCCGGGGCTGCGCATTCCCGGGGCCTGGGAGCCCTTCGAGTGCGCGGTGCGCGCGGTGCTGGGCCAGCAGGTCAGCGTCGCGGCGGGGCGCACGTTGGCCGCGCGCCTGGTCGACCGCGCCGGCCGAAGGGTCGCGGGCGGCACGGACGGTCTCACGCATTTGTTTCCATCGCCGGCGGCGCTCGCCTCCGCGGACCTCGACGGGCTGGGGTTCACCCGGGCGCGCACGGCGGCCCTTCAGGCGCTCGCGCGCGCCGTGTTCGAGGGCGCACTCGATTTCGGCGCGCCGGTGGAAGAGGTCGTGGCCGCGCTGGCGGCGCTTCCCGGGATCGGCGACTGGACCGCGCAGTACGTCGCGCTTCGAGCGCTCGGCGAACCCGACGCGTTTCCGGCGGCGGACCTCGTTCTGCGGCGCGTGGCCGCCGCGGGCGGCACGCCTCTCACGCGGCGCGCGCTCGAAGCGCGCGCCGAGGCGTGGCGGCCGTGGAGGGGATACGCGGTGCTGCATCTCTGGTGCAGCCAAAGACGCCTCGTGCCATGATCCGCCCGTGCGGGTTTGGTCACTCCACGCCGGGCTGGCCGCCGCGGCCCTGCTGGGAGCCTATCCGGCGCTCGCCGGCGTCGACGCGACGTCGCCACTGGACGCGGCCCAAGCCGAGCGCTTCGCCCGCCTGGCCCTCGCTTGCGTCCACCGTGAATATCCCAACAAGGTCGCCCACACCCTCAACGGCGACGACGACGTCAGGCCACCGCGCGAGCTGACTCCGGCCTTCTACGGATGCTACGACTGGCACTCGTCGGTCCACGGTCACTGGCTGCTCGCGCGCCTGGCGCGCCTGTTCCCCGACGCGCCCTTCGCGCGCGACGCGCGAGCGGCATTGGCGCAGAGCCTCGCTCCGCAGGCCATCGCCGCCGAGGTGCGCTACCTCGAGGGCAAGGGCCGCGTCTCGTTCGAGCGCCCGTACGGCCTCGCCTGGCTGCTCCAACTGGGGACGGAGATGCGCGAGTGGCCCGATCCCGAGGCCCGGGCCTGGTCGCGCGCACTCGCCCGGCTGGAAGCCGCCGCCGCGGCCCGGCTCGAGGAATGGCTGCCCAAGCTCGCGTATCCGATCCGCGTGGGAGAGCACTCCCAGACCGCTTTCGCCTTCGGCCTGGCGCTCGACTGGGCGCGGCGCAGCGGCGACGCCGAGCTGGCGGGGCTCCTGGAGTCGCGCTCCCTCGCGTACTACGAGAAGGACCGCGACTGCCCGCTGGCTTATGAGCCGTCGGGCGAGGACTTCCTGTCCCCGTGCCTGGCCGAGGCCGACCTCCTGCGGCGGATACTGGCCCCCCCGGCCTTCGCCTCGTGGCTGACGCGCTTCCTACCGCGGCTGCCCGGGGGCGGCTCCGCGACCTGGCTGCGGCCGGGCCTCGTCACCGACCGCGCGGACCCCAAGCTGGCCCACATCGACGGGCTGAACCTGAGCCGGGCCTGGATGCTCGAGGGGATCGCGGCGGGCCTGCCGCCGGCCGACCGCCGCGCGGCCGCGTTGCAGGCCGCGGCCCGCGCCCATCGCGATGCCGGCCTCGTCGGCGTCACGGGGGAGCACTACGAGGGTGGCCATTGGCTGGGGACCTTCGCCGTCTACCTGCTCACCCGGCGCGGCCTCTAGCTGTCTACACGGTCCGTGGACATAGAATCGGACCATGCCCCTGATCGAGCCGGGTAGGAAGGCGCCCGCGTTCGCGCTCAAGGACCAGAGCGGGAAGACGCACCGCCTCTCGCAGTACACAGGTCGTCCCGTGATCCTCTACTTCTATCCGAAGGACGACACGCCCGGATGCACCAAGGAGGCGTGCGCGTTCCAGGCGGGCCGGCCGAAGTTCAAGCCCAGCAAGGCGGCCGTGCTGCGGACCACGTACCTGATCGGCCCCGACGGGAAGGTCCAGAAGCGCTGGGACACGGTCAACGTCGACGGCCATGCCGACGAGGTGCTCGCCGCCCTCTCGTGAGCGTTGATCAAGACGTCCCGGGCGGTGCACAGCGCAGGAGCCTCGTCGGAGTCGGACGGGCGGACTTGATGAGCGCGCAGATGTGCTCGGCCGCGCGCGGGTCCGGTCAGGCTCCCACATCCACGGCGAAGACGAACACCGTGCGGTCGTCTTGCCAGCCCTCGACCCCCTCGGGGCCCGGGCCCTCGGCCGCGGCGCGCAGCAGGTAGTCGCAGATCACGTCGGGCGAGCGTCGAGTGGTCAGGTAGCGGTCAAGTGCGTGGCGCAGGGCGTGGCCCAGCGTCACCGGCCCGCCTTCGAGAGCCTCGGTGATGCCGTCCGTGATGAGAACCCCGATGTCTCCCGGCTGCAGCTCGACGGTGGACGCCACGTACTTCGCTTCCGGCAGCAGGCCCAGGGGTGGCCCCCCCGACTCGAGGGTGCTCGCCCCACCGTCGCGCAGCAGGTGTCCGGAGGGATGACCGGCGTTGACGCAGGCGAGCCGAAGCGGCACGTGGTCGAACCGCGCGACGATGGCGGTGGCGTAGGGCATGCCGCGGTGCCCCTCGTACAGCGCGGCGGAGATGCGCTCGGCGACGACCGCCGGGTCCGCGGTGTCCCGCGCGCAGGTCCGGAAGAGCGTCCTCAGCGATGAAAGGATGAGGGCGGCCCGGTGGAGAGCTCGACGAAGTCGTAGAAGTCGCCTCCGATGCGGCCGGCGGGAACCATGCGCACGGCCCAACGGAAGCCGGAGATGACGGGCAGGACATCGGGCAGGAGGCTGCGCTGGATCTCGGCCGCCAGGCGGAGCTGCTCGTTGATCGCTACCTGCTCCCGTTCCAGCGCGCCCGTGGCGGTCCCGCGGCGATCGTCGCCAGCGGCGACGGAGGGCGAGGCCGCTCTCCGAGACGCTCCATTCGTGGCACCCGGTCAGAGGATGGACCTCAAGGTCCGCCTGGAGAAGGGAGACTCGCCGTCGCCCGG
>QHVJ01000492.1 GCA_003222275.1 Acidobacteriota bacterium
GAAGCGGGCCAGCTCAACGAGCAATGCGGACTTGATCACAGGCTCGCCTCGCCCGTCGAACGGGCTGCGGCTCGCAGTGCCATCAGCCGTACCGGATGCGCGGGTCGAGCCACGCGTAGCTGAGGTCGACCAGCACGTTGACGACGACGAAGATCACGGCGTAGAGCAGCACGAGATTCTGCACGACGATGATGTCGCGCTCGATCACCGCGATCACGAGCGCGCGCCCCAGCCCCGGCACACCGAACGCCTGCTCGACAGCCACCGACCCCCCCAGCACGAAGCCCAGCAGCACGCCGGAGATCGTGATGACGGGCAGCAGCGCGTTCGGCAGCGCGTGGCGCATCACGACGATCCCCTCGCGCAATCCCTTCGCCCGCGCCGTCCGCACGAAGTCCTCGCCGATGACCTCGAGCAGACAGGACCGCGACATCCGAGAGATATACGCGCCCTGAGCGAGCCCGAGGACGAGGGCGGGGCCGATCACGATCTGGAAGTTCTGCCACGGGTTCTCCCAGAGGTGGACGATCACGATCGGCGCCTTGTAGCCGAACCAGAACAGCGAGGCCAGCACGATCAGCATGCCGAGCCAGAAGCCCGGGACGGCGATGAAGAGGATCGACAACGCGCGCGCCACGCCGTCAGGCAGGCTGTTCGGCTTGAACGCGCTCAGGATGCCGACGGGGAGGCCGACGAGCCAGGAGACGATCAAGGCGAGCACGCCGATCTCGGCGCTGATCGGCCCGCGGTGCGCGATCAGCGCGGCCACGGTGTCACCGCGGAAGAACGACTTGCCGAGCCGGCCCGCGAAAATGTCGCCGAGCCAATGGACGTACTGCACGGGCAGCGGATCGCTGAGCCCGAGGTCGGCCATGATGCGGACACGATCCGCCGGGGCCATGTGCGCGTGCCCTTCGACCCCCAGGATGGCCACGAGAGGATCGCCCGGTAGAATCCGGAGGATCAGGAAGATGCTGAGCGAGACGCCGAGCAGTGTGACGGCGGCGTACACCGCCCGGCGCGCCAGGTACTTCCGCATGCTTAGGGTGCGGCGGGGGCTGTGGGGGGCCCTTCGAGGCCCCCCACGTCAATCAAGCGAGCCAGACGTTGTCCCATCGGACCACGTCGTAGATCCCGAAGTAGGTGGACGGGTTCTGGCCATGGACCTTGTTGTACCAGGCGTCGTAGATCTGCTCGTATGACACCGGGATGAGCGGCGGATCGGACTCCAGAATGTCTTCGGCCTTGCGGACCATCGTCCGGCGCCGGTTGTCGTCCAGCTCGCGCTCGATTTGATTGGCCAGGTCGTGGAATCCGGGGTTGGTCCAGTACGAGTAGTTCTGCGGGCCGTCCTTGCCGTACCAGGCGCTGAAGTAGTCGGAGGGATCCATCAGCGAGGAGACAATCGCGCTGATGCCCAGGTCGAAATTGCCGGCCCCGACCTCCTCGAACCACTGTGAGATCTGCACGACCCGCAGATTGCACTCGATGTTGACGTGCTCCTTGAGCATGGCCTGGATGGCGACCGCCCACAGCTTGAAGGTGTTGGCGTCACGGACGACGAAATCGAGATTCTTGATGCCGTTGGCGTAGCCGGCTTCCTTCATGAGCCGGCGCGCCTCCTGCACGGCGGGCTTGATGTCCCGCTGGTAGCCCAGCTTCTTCTCCAGCTCGGCGCGCGGCGTGGACATCTCGTGGAACGGGTACACGAAGCCGCCCACCTGCATCGGCGCGGTGTCCTTCACCACCTCGACGAGGGTATGCCGGTCCATGGCGAGGTGCATCGCCCGGCGTACGCGGACGTCGGCGAGCGGCTTCTTCTTCATGTTCATCCAGACGGCCTGGATCACGCTCTGGTTGAAGGCCGCCGCGCTGACCCCCGACATCTCCTTGGCCTTGCGCCAGGAGACCGGATCCAGGAGGCGCGCATAGTCGAGCTTGCCGGACAGGAAGGCTGAGCCGAGCTCCGCTGAGAAGGGCATCATGTGGTAGATCTCGAGCCGATCGACCAGCGGCAGCCCCTTGTTCCAGTAGTTAGGATTCCGCTCCATGATCCAGACTTCCTTGTCCTTCCGCGATACGTGCTTGAAGGGCCCGGTCCCGGGGTACGCCACGACCTGGCGGAGGTTGCCCTGGTTCTCGTCGAGGGTCTTCTTGCGGACGATGATGTTCCAGCCGCTCGCGAACGCGCCGAGCATGAAGGCCTTCGGTCGGGCTTCGGTCAGCCGGAATTCGATCTTGTGCGGGTCCACCACGACGATCTCGCCCACCGTGGCGAACAGCGGCGTGCGCGGGATCACCACGCCCTTCGGCGGATGCGCGATGCGGTCGTAGGTCGCCTTGACGTCCTCCGCGGTGAAGTCGGCGCCGTCGTGGAACTTGACGCCCTTGCGGAGGTGGAAGGTGTACTTCTTGCCGTCGGGCGAGATCTCCCAGCGCTGCGCGAGGTCGGGGATGATCGTCTGTCCGTCCTTCGGGCTGCGCCGGAGCAGCGTGTCGTACATCGGGCTCTGGGCTCCGATGTTCGCCACCGTACCCGACTGGTGGACGTCGAAGTGCGCGGGGGCCGTGTGGACTCCGTAGCGCAGAGTGCCACCGTGCTTGGCGGCGGGATCGGGCCGGACGGTCATGTCTTGCGCCGCCGCGGAGCCGGGCACGGCCAGCCGCGAGCCGAGCACGACGGCGCCGGCAACGCCGGTGCGCTTGAGGAATGTTCGTCGATCGAGGCTCATCGTGGTCCTCCTGCCGGGAACGAGAGTGACGGGACGATAACAGAAGTCCGCCCGGGTCGCCATGGTAAGCTCCGCGGCACTATGGGCACGTACCTGATCGCCAACGCCAGGATCCTCGACGGCACCGGCAAGGCGGCCTTCGCCGGCGCCGTCCGCGTCAACGGCAACCGCGTCACCGAGGTCACGCCCGGCGCGGCGCCGCCGGCGCGCGGTGCGACGGTGATCGATGGCGCGGGCATGACGCTCATGCCCGGCCTCGTCGAGTCCCACGCGCACCTCGGCTTCGCCGACATACCGTCCCAGGAGCTGACGCGCCTGCCGCCCGAGGAGCACATGCTCGTCACGGTGCGCAACGCGAAGCTGATGCTCGATTGCGGCTACACGAGCGCGTTCTCGGCGGCGTCGCCGAAGCCGCGGCTGGACGTGGTGCTCAAGCGCGAGATCGAGGCCGGCCGCGTGCCTGGGCCGCGGCTGCTCGCCAACGGGCCCGAGATCACCGTCACCGGCGGCCTCGGCGACACGAACATGCTGCACCTGCCGCACCACGAGACCCCGACGTTCTGCTGGGTCGCCGACGGCCCCGACCAGATCCGCCGCGTGTGCCGGCTGCTGGCGCGCGAGGGCGTCGACCTGTTGAAGCTCAACCTCTCCGGGGATGCCGGCACGTCGAGCTATCCCTCCGACGAGACGCCGATGAGCGACGCCGAGGTCGCGGCGGCCATGGAGGTCGCGCGCGCGGCGCGGCTGCGCGTGGCGGCG
>QHVJ01000502.1 GCA_003222275.1 Acidobacteriota bacterium
AGGCCGAGGAGTTCCGCAAGGGCGGAGGAGAAATCTATCGCGCGACGTAGGGTAGTCGCGCTGTCGGCGCTGCTGTGGGCGTCGCTGCCCGCGGGCTGCGTCAGCGTTGCCGAGTTGCGGCAGTCGCCGGCCGCCCGCGTCGGCACGGTGGCCGGAAGCTATCTCCCTCTCGCCAGCTGCAGCATGAGCCACTTCGAGCAGCTCCAGGGCGAGCACAGCGTGCGCTACCAGCTCCTGAGCGCCCCGGCGACGAAGAGCGCGAGCATCCTCGGCATCGTGCGGCTGCCCGGCGGGTTGTTCTACACGGTCCCGACCCCCGTGCTGGAGCTCAGCTTCAAAGCCGGCGACGAAGGCACCGTGACGATCGAGACACGGACCGCGTTCGGGGGATCCAATCTCGAGCCACAGGTGTGGACCCTCGTCGAGCGCTGCGCGGGAAAGGCGCCCACCCTGGTACCGCCGCTGAGCTGGAATCGGCCTTGACAGTGGCCGGGGCCTCACCATAATCGCGCTACCTTGAAGATGGCTGGCTCCCGTCGGTTGCTGGCTCCCTGTCTCCTCGCGGCGCTGCTGCTCTCGCTCGCCTCTCACGTGTTCGCGGCGGAGCCGCCCCCGGCGGACAAGAGCTTCAACCAGGGCCTCCAGGCGTTCAAGCGTGGCAACTTCGAGGATGCCATCGCGAGCTGGACCGCGGCGGCGGACGCGTACGAGCGACAGGGGAAGCCGCGCGAGCGGATGCTGGCCCTGACGCATCTCGCGGAGGCCTACTCGGCGCTCGGCCGATACCGCCAGGCGAGCACGACGCTGGGCATCGCCCTCGACCTGGCCGAGCGCTCGGGCGATTCCGCGCGCATCGCCTCCGTGCTCTCGCGGCTGGGCAACGTCCACGGGGCGCTCGGGGAGCCTGAGGTCGCCGAGCGCCACCTCGAGCGCGGCCTGCGCCTGGCGCGCGAGCGCGGCGACCGCAGCCTGACCGCCGCGCTGCTGAACGATCTCGGCAACGTGCTCGTGACGAAGAAGCAGGACGCCGAAGCGCTGGCCGCCTACCGGGAGAGCGCGGCGCTCGCCGAGCAGGCCGGCCGGCCGACGCTCGCGGCGCGGGCGCTGACGAACACCGCCACCACGCTCCAGCGCACGGGCCGACCGGCGGAGTCCGAGGCGTCGCTCGACGCCGCCGTCCGTGCCCTTCGCTCCGCGAATGCCTCGCACGAGGTCGGCTTCACCCTCGTCAGCGTCGCCCTTGCCTACCAGGCCCTGCGTGCGTCCTTGCCGGAGGCCAGAGATTCGCTGTCTTTGAAGGCCGCATCCGCGTTGCGCGAGGCCGTGCCGGCGTCTGCCGGCGACCGTCGAACCGTTTCCTACGCCTGGGGCTACCTCGGCGCGCTGTACGAAGAGGAGCAGCGCTACAACGAAGCGCTCGAGCTCACCCGGCGGGCCACGTTCGCTGCCCAGCAGGTGAGCGCGCCCGAGTCGCTCTACCGGTGGCAATGGCAAAGCGGCCGGGTGCTCAAAAAGCTCGGCTCCGTCGAGGCCGCGCTCGCCGCGTACCGCCGTGCCGTGACGACGCTTCAATCGATCCGGCCGGAGCTCATTCGCGACGGAGCGGCCCCCGGCTCGTTCCGGGAGACGCTCGGGCCGCTCTACCTGGAGCTGGTCGACCTCCTCCTCCAGCAGGCGGCCACGCGGCCGGGCAGCGAAGCGGTCACGCCGTTGCTCACGGAAGCCCGCGACGTCGTCGAGCTGTCCAAGGTCGCCGAGCTCCGTGACTACTTCCGCGACGACTGCGTCGATCTCGCGCTGGCGAAGGTGACCAAGCTCGACGTGCTGGCGCAGAGCGCGATCATCGTCTATCCCATCTTGCTGCCCGATCGCACCGAGCTGCTCGTGAGCCTGCGCACCGGCCTCAAGCGCGTCACCGTCCCGGTGGGCGCCGACCGCGTGACGCAGGAGGTCCGACAGCTTCGGCGCAAGCTCGAAAAGCGTACGACGCGCGAGTTCCTGCCGCACGCCCAGCAGCTCTACGACTGGCTGATCCGACCCCTGGAGCCGGACCTCGACGTCGCGCGGACCGAGACGCTGGTGTTCGTCCCCGACGGGGCCCTCCGGACCATTCCCATGGCCGCGCTGCACGACGGTCAGCGGTTCCTGATCGCCAAGTATGCTCTGGCCACGACGCCCGGACTCAATCTGACGGAGCCACGTCCCCTCAATCGCGAGAACACGCGGGTGCTGGCCCTGGGCGTGACCAAGGCCGTCCAGGGCTTTCCGCCGCTGCCCAACGTCGCTGCCGAGCTGCTGTCGCTGCGGGGCCTGTTCCCGACGACCGAGCTCGTGGATGAGACCTTCAACCTCGTCAACGTCGAGCGGAAGCTCAAGGACGAGCCGTTCACCATCGTGCACATCGCCTCGCACGGACAGTTCGGGGGGGCGCCGCAGGCGACCTTCATGCTCGCTTTCGACGACAAGCTGACGATGGACCGGCTGGGGCAGTTCATCGGGCTGTTCAAGTTCCGCGACAATCCCCTCGAGCTCCTCACCCTGAGCGCCTGCGATACCGCGGAGGGCGACGATCGGGCGGCGCTCGGGCTGGCCGGCCTCGCGGTCAAGGCCGGCGCGCGCAGCGCGCTGGCGACGCTCTGGAACATCAACGACCCGGTGTCCGCCGAGCTGGTCGCCGAGTTCTACCGGCAGCTCGAGGACCGATCGGTGTCCCGGGCCGTCGCCCTGCAGCGCGCCCAGGTGAAGTTGCTCGACAATCCGCGCTACGATCACCCCGGCTTCTGGGCGCCCTTTCTCTTGATCAACAACTGGCTGTAACCGGCGCACACCCGTGCGTCGTCGTCGAGCTCTCTCTCCCCTCGCCGCGGCGCTCCTCATTTCGCTGCTCGTCGGCTTCGGCGTGCTCGCCCTGCGCGTCGCAGGCTCGCTCGAGAGCGCCGAGCTCGCCGCCTACGACTGGTACCTGCGCTTGCGACCGCTGGCCCCCGCCACCGACCCGCGGATCGTGATCGTGACCATGACCGAGCGCGACATCCAGGAGATGGGGACCTGGCCGTTGCCGGACTATGTGCTGGCCGAGGCGCTGCAGATCCTGCTCCGCCACGAGCCGCGCGCCATCGGCGTCGACATCTATCGGGACGTGCCCATCCCGCCCGGGACGGACAGGCTGCGCCGCATTCTCGAGGCGGATCCTCGCGTCGTCGTCGTCATGAAGTTCGGCGAGGGGCCCGCAGGCGGTGTCCGGGCGCCGGCGGCGGTCACCGACCCGGATCGGGTCGGCTTCAACGACGTCGTCGTCGATCGGGGCGGCATCGTCCGTCGGGGACTCCTCTTCCTCGACGACGGAACGAACACGTTTTCCTCCTTCGCTCTCCGCCTGGCCGTCCTGTACCTGCGCGCCGAGGGCATCGCCCCCGAGCCCGATCCCCGAGACCCGGGCCTCCTGCGGCTCGGG
>QHVJ01000503.1 GCA_003222275.1 Acidobacteriota bacterium
CCGCCGACCACAACGGGGCCAACAACGGAACCACCCTCGCCAACATCTCGGCCAAGTTCCGCTTCCGGGGCGTGGCCGCCCACGCTTCCGCCTCCCCCGACCAGGGTCGCTCCGCCTTGGACGGCGTCGAGGCGATGGACGTCATGGTGAACATGATGCGGGAGCACGTGCCCGAGTCCGCCCGCATCCACTACGTGATCACGGCCGGCGGCAAGGCGCCCAACGTCGTGCCCGATTTCGCCGAAGTCTATTACGTCGCCCGCCACGCCGACATGGCGATCCTGGATGGGATCTGGGACCGCATCGTGGGCGCGGCACAACATGCTCCCCAACGAGCACCTCGCCGCGCTCGAGCAGCGCAATCTCGAGGCGGCCGGCGGTGTGGTCTACAGCCCGGAGGAGCAGGCGTTCGCCGAGCGGCTCCGCGGCTCGCTCGCCGACACGTCGGCGCCGCTGGGCTCGCAGGAGAAGGTGAAGCCGCTCGAGGCCGAGGCGGGCAAGGCGTCCACCGACCTCGGCGACGTCAGCTGGACGGTGCCGACGGCCGAGCTGAGCGCGGCCACCTGGGTCCCGGGCACGCCGGCGCACAGCTGGCAGGCCGTCGCGTGCGGCGGCACCGGGATCGGGACCAAGGGCATGATGGTCGCGGCCCGGGCGCTGGCCTCGAGCGCGGCCGATCTGTTCTCCGATCCGTCGCTGGTCGCGGCCGCGAGGGCGGAGTTCGAGGCCCGGCGCGGGTCCCGTCCCTACGCGTCGCGCCTCGCGGGCCGGAAGCCGCCTCTCGACTACCGCAAGAACTGAGGCCGGCCGTCAGTGATGGTGCGGCGAGGCGGAGGCCGCCGGCGCCGGTGACGCGGCCGGGCTCCGGGCACCGTGGCTGTGCGCCTCTTCGCCGGCCTCGGTGTCGTGATGATGCTCCTCGCCCCCGCCGGTCTTCAGCGCCTGGCGCTCGGCGTCCGTGAGCTGCGTGACGTGGCGCACGAAGGCGACGATGTGGCCGATCTCCTCGTCCTTGTGGTTCACGCCGAAAGCCGGCATGCCGGTCATGCGGATGCCGTTCTTGATCACCCAGAACAGCTCGGCGTCGGATTGGTGTTGCACGGCCTGGGCATCCATGTCCGGGGGGGTGGGGTTCATTCCCTCGTGGAACTCGGCCGCCTCCACTCCGGGCACCTCGTGGCAGGGCAGGCAGTTCTCGCGGTAGTGCGACAGGCCGAGGGCCACCGCGTTCGGGTCTTTCGAGATGGGGTCCGTGACCGACTTGGCTCCTCGCTCGATGGCCTTGTCGAGCACCCAGGGCGCGAGCTTGTCGGTGAAGTCGGGGGGAGCGGTGGCGGCCACGTTGAACCGACCGGTGGCAAAGACGAAGCCGGCGATGGCGAGGCCGACGAGCACCGTGACGACGACTCCAGCGAAGAACTTCATGCGTGCCCTCCTGCCCGCAATCTTAGTCCGACGGCGCGTCGGAAGGGGCCGGGCGAGGGCGGAACGCCGAGCAGGCCGTCACGGGCTGCGGCGGATACTTGCCGAAGACCGGGCAATAGATGAAGACGGAGCCGCGGTCGGTCGTGACGTAGCGCGGCGGGGCGGCGCAGGAGTGGCAGAGGCTCTCGGGGAACGGCAGGGGCGGACGGACCTTCGAGTCCTCCGCGCCCACGCCCTAGAGCAGGCGCGTCCGGGGCGGCGTCAGCTCGAAGCGGTGGCGATCGCGCCGGGAGAGGATCTCGCCGCCGCTACGCAGAGCGCCCGAGTCCTCTTCCTGCAAGCCATAGGCGCGCCCGATGTCGTCGATCCCGCTCTGGTCCGGGGTGGGAGTGCTGCCTCCCGGCGTTTCTTCGCCCACGTACTCGTTGGCGAGCGGATCGTCGTCGGGATCGCCGACGCGAATCGTCTCGTCCTCGCCGGGGATCTTGGCCAGGCGGTCGTTCGTCTCCATCGGCGAAACTCCGGTGCGGAGCGCCTCGGCCGCGACGGCCGTCGGAGAGTCGCCGCGGCGCGACCACTCTTCGACCGCGGACAAGCGCGGAATACCGAGGGCGCGGTCGAGCTGTGGTCGGTGGCCGTTTGGTTTCATGGAACACTTCTACCCTGCGCTCTTTCGTCCCCCGGCGTCAAGGCCTTTTCGAGGCCCTACTGCACCGAGAAGCCGCGCTTCCCCGCCGACGCTCCGTCGAGGAGGATCTCGACCTGATACCGGCCGCGCGGCAAGCCCTCCGGCCGCGAGACGTGGAACTCGCTCACCGTCACCCCGCTCGGCGCGATGGCGAGCGAAGACTCGGACACCACCTCGGAGCTCTCGTACGTCCACCGGGCCGTCATGAGCACGCGGCGCGCCGAGCCTTCCGTCACAATGGACGCGTACACGGTGTCGGCGGGAGCAAAGTCTTCCCGCGGCTGGGCCACCCGGCGATTGGTCTCGAGGGCGCGTCCGAGGCTGATATCGGTCACGGTGACGTCGGTGCGCAGCGTGGCGCTGGGCGACGGGCCTGGGTTCGCCGAGCGGTCGCCGGCCCGGCAACCCACCAGGACGGCCATCAGCCCGAGACAGCACACGGCCAGCAATCTCGGCTGTTGCAGGCACATCTTCCCGAATCTAGGATGAGGGTATGCGGGTGTCAACGAAACCGATGAGCGCAAAGGGCGGGCGGCCGGGTACGCGCCTTGCATCCCTTCCAGCGTGAGCCTCCGCTACACCGATTCGATGCACGCGGCGGCAGCCGTCCTGCTGGGGATCGGCCTCGCCGTGGCCCTGATCATGTGGGGCGATCTGCCGAAGCCCGAGGAGGTGGCGGTCTCGCCGCCGCCGAACGCCCTCACCGCGCCCGTCGTGCGATCGTGGCGGGAGGCGGCGCGCCGGGTCGAAGAGAACCGCGGCGAGCCGGTGGGCCGCGCGGCCGCGGTGACGGTGCCGCCGGAGCTGCGCCACTACAGCGACCGGCGACGGTTCCTCGCCGTGCAGGTGGCGGAGAGCCGGGTCCAGGACTTCGAGCTGCCCCACGACTACGCGGAGCTCGTCGAGCTGATCCACCGCGGCCAGATGGTGGAGATGAAGCCCGTAGGCGACGACTACGTCCTCTACGGCATCGGGTCGAGCGTCAGCGACGACCCGCTCACGCACTATGATCGGGCGACGGGCACGGACATCCCTCTCTACGAGAACTACGCCGACTTCGAGGACGCCGACGCGGCGATGGTGGAGTCGATTCCCGAGCTCAAGGACAAGGCCGCCGGCCTCCAGAAGGACTTGCGCGCGCTGCGGGCACCCAAGCTCCGCAAGCAGCGCGCGGCCTACCTGCGGAAGCGGAAGGCGTTGCAGGCCCAGGTCAAGGGGACCCTGGCCGCGGTCAAGCTGCTCGAGAAACGCCGGCAGCGCGTGGCCTCGTTCTACGACGACTACGACAAGCGGCGGGGGCTCGTGGCGGAGTATCGCCTGCTGGCCGACAAGGCGGCCGACTTCAACGGCCGCAGCTACGACCTGCGCTCGCCGGCCGGGCGGGCCCAGTTCA
>QHVJ01000254.1 GCA_003222275.1 Acidobacteriota bacterium
GCGGCGTGCGCTCGGCCACGTGCAGGAGTGGCGGCAGGCGCACGTGGCCGATTTGGAGGAGAATTGGGATCGTGCTCGAAGGAGACAGCTGCTGACGCCCATAGCGCCACTGGAGTAAACATGCCCAGGCTAGTGGAAGCGCGCTACGTTAGGGATTACGTGCTGTGGCTTCGCTTCAGCGACGGCAGTAGGGGTGAGGTCGATCTCGCGGGGGAGCTCGACGGCCCTGTTTTCGAGCCACTTCGGGATCCCCTGTACTTCCGTTCCTTCGTCCTCCACGCCGAGCTTCATACCGTCGTGTGGCCCAACGGAGCGGACCTCGCTCCTGAGTTTCTCTACGAGCGTATTCGCGTACCCGCCTAACGATGAGATGTAGCGGACGAGGAAACCTCCCTCGATAAAGTAGACACTTCCGGTTAACAACCGAGGAGGTGTCGATGGCCGCGCGCCTCAGTGCGAAGAGACTTCCGCGCTATAGCCTGGCGTTCAAGAGGAGCGCGGTGAGGCTGACGAAGATCCCCGGCATCGAGGTCCAGGTAGTGGCGTGGGCCTTGGACATCCATCCGGTGATGCTGTCCCGGTGGCGACAAGAGGTACGCGAGGGGCGGCTCCGGGGTGTGACCGCTAAACCGCCGGAAGTGAAGACGTCGAGTACGAGTGAGCTTTGGAACACGCCCAAGATGGGGCCGCTCAACGATGCCTTGCAGCTGACGCACGGCTAGAATGGAGGCTCGCAGCTGGACTCAGTGTTCTGCGGGCATTGGGGGAAGAGGACGGGGCAGGAGGTATGGAGGTAGCGTTCTACAAGGTCGACGACGGACGGTTGTGCGCCTGGGTCGCCACACCGCCGAAGCGGAAGCGCTTTCAGGGAACGACAATGGCGTCGGGACGGGACCTTCCGCACGACCTGGCGCAGTTCGTCGTCGAAGAGACGTTCGGTATCCAGCGGGGATTCTGGGGTCTGGTCGCCAAGGGGGCCACCTTCAAGAGTGTGCCTGGTCGTCGCCTCACCCGGCCCGGCCAGGAGCTCATCCGTGCGCACCGCGCGGCGTTGAAAGCCATGGAAGATCTCGTGAACACTCACGTAAGCGCGTGGAGGGCGGGCGCCTCCACTCCGGCGGGTCCGGTCTTGGACGCGATGCTGGCCCGCTGGCGGGCACTGCCTGTCGGCGAGGAGCTCCGGTTGGTCTGGCCTAGACCGCACGTTCCGCGAAAGAACCAGGATGCCGCCGAACAAGCGGAAGGTGTTCGGTAGAGCGAGATATCGCGTGTCCAGGCTGCGCTTCAAGATCTCGATGTCGCTCGACGGCTTCGTTGCCGGTCCGAGCCAGAGCGTCGACAACCCCCTCGGGATTGGCGGTATGCGTCTGCACGAGTGGGTGTTTCCACTCACCGTCTGGCGCGCGATGCAGGGCCTTCAAGGCGGCGAGGTCAACGAAAGCACGCGCGTTGTCGAGGATTCGCTCGCTCACATCGGGGCCACCGTGATGGGGCGCAACATGTTCGGCGGCCACCCGGGTGCCTGGGATGCCAAGAAGCCGTGGAATGGCTGGTGGGGAGTCAACCCGCCGTTCCATCATCCCGTGTTCGTGCTCACCCATCACCCGCGCGAACCAATCGAGCTCGAAGGCGGAACGACCTTCACGTTCGTCACCCAAGGCATCGAGGCGGCGCTCGAACAGGCGCGGCGGGCGGCCGGCGGTAATGACGTATCGCTCGCCGGGGGAGCGAATGCCGCCCAGCAGTATCTGGCGGCCGGCCTCGTGGACGAGATGGAGATCAACCTCGTGCCGACGCTCCTCGGCCGCGGGGAGCGGCTGTTCGATCGGGTCGGGGATGATCTGCATGGGCTCGAGCTCGTGCGGACGGTCGCCGCGCCAAAGGTGACGCATCTCAAGTTCGCAAGGCGCTGAGACGGCAGTCCGGCGCGGGTTTTCTGATGGGCGTAGTTGTTTCGCTGAAAGACGTCGTTGACGCCATGGATGTTCCCAATGACGATTGGACCTCGTACGTCAATCCGAAGACCGGCGAAATCGTGACCGTGACTGACGAAGACCGTCAGCTCGTCGAGGACGAGGATCTCGACGAAGCGTCGCTGCCGGAATGGCGGCGCGAGAGCCTACCCAGCGTGCGCGCGGCGTTGGAATCTGACGACTTCCTGGCGCTGCCAGACAAGTTCGAGATCCACGAATGGGCGATCATGGAGCGCTTCGCGAACGGCCAGGTGCGCGAGGCTCGGCGGGATGAGCTGCTGGACGCCATTCACGGTGCGGGCGCGTTCCGGAGTTTTCGTAGCGCGGTCCGACGACTGCGCATCGAAGAAGAGTGGTTCAGCTTTCGCCAATCGGCGTTTGAGAGAATCGCGATTGGCTGGCTCGAGGCGCACGGCGTATCGTTTCGGTGACGACGCGGGCGGGCGGCCCCTTCGGGCCGTTGGGTCGGCGATGGCGTAGCGCTCGAGGCGGTCGGAAGAGTGGTGCCGAGATCAAGGGGATCCGCAGCGGCCCCTCGTGAGGAATTGGGCGTTAGCTCACTTGATCTTCCGGGCGGTGGCCTCCCACCCGTCTCCATGCAGCTTCACCCCCGTGGCCGCGCCGGCCTCGTCGAGGCTGAACTCCAGCTGGACGTCGAGCCCCAGAACGAAGAATCGTACCCGCGACTCCGGGTAGAGCTCGCTCGTCTCCGCTCCGGGAGAATTGACGAGGAGCTTTTCTCCCGCCCGGCTCAGCTCGAACGTGTTCCCGGGCGCGATCTCATAGGTTCCTGCGTACGTGTCGTAAATGGCGGGGTCGATGGTCGCAATCGTCCGCTCGCGAGGCTGGAGGTCCGGCCATCCATACTCGCGGGCGATGGCGCGAACGATCTCCATCGCGAGCGGCGACCCCTGCTGCCCGTTCGTCATCACCACCGCGCCGTTGCCGGTGCCCGCGTACGCGAGGAAGAAGCTCTCGTACCCCTCGTCAGAACCGCCATGAGAGAAGCGGAGCGTGGGGCCGCTGCCCTGCACGCCGAGGCCGAGTCCGTACCCGCCCAGCAGAGGCGTGACCATCTCTCGCGCCGTAGCCTCGGACAACAGGCTCGACTTTCCCGCCAGGGCGTTCTGCAGCGCGATCGCGAACCGGGCCAGGTCGGCCGAAGTGCTCCAGAGCCCGGCGGCGGCCATCTCCGGATAGGTGTGCGGCCCCCCGGGCACCGGTTCGCCCTTGCTGCCGTAGGGTGTCGCCGCCTGGTTTGCGCGATTGGCCGGTAGCGGCTGCTCGTAGGTACTGTGGGCCATTTGCAGAGGCTGCAGGATCTTTTCCTCCATGAACCGGGGAAACGGCTTGCCGGTCACGTCGGCAAGAAGCTGCTGCAGCACCGTGTAGCCACCTCCGGAGTAGCGATATTGGCTGCCGGGCAGGATGTCCACGCGCACCGGCTTCGTGTTGGCCGGTTCCTTCCCGTCGAGGACCTGCACCACCGCTGGTACGGGTTGGCCGGCGGCGTAACCGGGGAAGCCATGGATGGTGAGACCGGCGGTGTGGCTCAATAGCCCGCGGATCGTGACCTTCTTCTTCTCGGTGAGCTCGTTCGACGGCAGCGTCCAGGCCTTCAGGTAGAGGTTCACGTCCGCGTCGAGATCCAGCTTGCCCTCCTGCACCAGACGAAGGGCGGCCATCGCCGCTACCGGCTTGCTGATCGAACCGGCCTGGAAGAGCGTGTCCGGCGTCACGGGTGAACCGTTCACGCTCATGGAGCCGAAACCGCGCGTCCATTCGATCGCACCTTCGTGGATGACCGCGATGCTCACCCCGGGCACGTGGTAATGCGTCATGCGATCTGCCAGCTTCATCGCGCGGAGTGGCTGCCCCTGGATCACGACCGGCAGGAGCAGGCCGTTCTGGACTCGCTCGACACGCTCAGCGACCGAAGGTGGCCTCTCCTCCCACGCCGCGTCCAGGCCGCTCAAGATCGCCGCGTAGGCCTCGATGCCGTCCCACAGGTTCTGGAGGCGGAGGTTCTCGTTGGCGGCGTGCTGGTTGTCGTCGTGGTTGGCGATGGGAAGGCCGATGACCGTGCTCCCGGTCTTCTGCTGGAACAGGTACATGGGCACGCTGCCGCCGAGGGTCGGCATGCGCACCACGGGGGCGCCCAGGGCGTCTTCCAGCACCTTCACCACGGCGCGGGATGCCGGCAGGTCCATCGAAGTTCGCGCGGCGGGATAACCTCCTCCCCACACCAGCCGGACGATGCGCGGTTGCGTGCGGCGAGCCTCGAGGTCGGGGACCTCGTGGACGACGGTATAGCCTCGGGCGCGCAGGTGAGCCTCGATCCTCGACCGGACGTTCTCCGGCGTCTGATCGGGCACGAGGCGGATGTCGATCGAGGCCTGGGCCTCGGTGGGGATGGAATTGGTGGCGGACGCGCCGACGTGGCCGGACGCCAGGCCCCGCACGTTCAGGGCCGGCAGGAGGATGCGCTCCGGCAATCGCGCGCCGCCGGCTTCGGTCGCGGCGAGCGCCAGATCGTGCCGGAGCGCGCCCTCCACGTCGGGCACCGCGGAGGCGGCCTGGCGCTCGGCCTCCGTCGGCGGGCGCACGTCGTCGTAGAAGCCCGGCACGAGGACGCGGCCGTCCTCGTCACGCAGGCCCGCGACGAGGTGGGCCAGCAAGACAGCCGGATTCGGCGCCCAGTTGCCGTAGTGCCCGCTGTGGAGCGCCCGCCGCGGGCCGTAAACGGTGAGCTCGACGTCGGTCTCGCCGCGGGCGCCGAAGAACACCTGCATCCGCCGGCTCTGGTGCACGGGGCCGTCGCACAGGAGCCAGAGGTCGGCGCGCAGCGTCTCCCGATTCGCGTCGAGGACCTCGGCCATGTGGGGCGAGCCGGCCTCCTCCTCGCCCTCGAAGAAGAGCTTCAGGTTGACGGTGGGCGCCCGGCCCGCGGCCTTCAGGGCGTCGAGCGCGGCCAGGACCCCGATGATGGGGGCCTTGTCGTCGCCCGTCGAGCGCGCATAGAGACGCCACTCGCCCGGCACGGCCGAGGGTAGCGACTCGAGCGAGACCTCGCGCCCGCCCTCCTCGACCGGCCCATCGCGCAGCACCGGCATCCACGGCGGGCTCGCCCACGCGTTCGCATCGACGGGCTGGCCGTCGTAATGGGCATAGATGAGAACCGTGCGCCGGGCGCCCGGTGCCACCAGCTCGCCGTAGACGGGAGGCGGTCCGCCGCGGCCGTCGAGCAGGCGAGCCGAGAGGCCGCGCTGCCGCAGCATCGTCACGATGCGGTCCGCGTTGCGGCCGATGTTCGCCGCGTCGGAGGCGAGGTTCGGGAGGGAAAGCAGGTCCGCGAACTCGCGCAGGATGGCGGGCTCGTGTGCGCGTCGCCAGGCACGGACCGGGTCCGTCAGGCGGGCGGGATCAGCCGCCGGAGGGGCGGCGCCCAGCGTCGAGGCGCCGAGAACGAGCGCCGCCCCGATCCGAACCCATCGCATCCCCCAATGGTAACGGTCGAATCAACTCCCCTGCGCGACGCGGGTCGACTGCGGCCGGTCCAGGCCCAGCAGCGCCCGCTGCCGGGTGTCGTGGCCGTAGAGGTCGTCGGCGAAGGTCAGCCGTCCGGCCTCGTCCACCCACGCGGTCGCATAGACGATGTAGACGGGGATGCGGCGCTTGAGCGCCACGTGCTGCTCGCGACCCGCGTGCATGGCGGCCTCGATCTTCGGCGGCGTCCATTCGGGTTGGTCCCGCAGGACCCATTGCGCCAGCTCCACCGGTTTCTCCACCCTCACGCAGCCGTGCGAGAAGTCGCGCTCCATCTGCGCGAACAGACTGTGGGCCGGGGTGTCGTGCAGGTACACGTCGAACTTGTTCGGGAATACGAACTTCACCAGCCCGAGCGAGTTCTTCGCCCCCGGCCGCTGGCGGACCTGCACCCGCAGGTCGGGGTCGGACCAGTCGACACTCGACGCCGGCACGCCCTTGCCGTCCTGGACCACCTCGAGCTCGTTGCGGTCGAGGTAGCCGGGATCGCGCAGGATGGCCGGGATCGTCTCTTTCCGCAGGATGCTCGTCGGCACGTTCCAGTACGGGCTGAAGACGACCTCCGTCATCTCGTCGCTGAAGATGGGCGTGGGGGTCTCGTCGGCCTTCCCCGCCACCACCCGCATCGCGAGGGTGGCCTTGCCCTGCTCGATCGCCTGGAGCTGGAAGGTCGGGACGTTGACGAGGATGTGGCGGTCGCCGAGCTCCTCGGGCAGCCACCGCCAGCGCTCGAGGTTCAGCTCGATCTGCGCGACGCGATCCGCGGCGGAGGCGTCCCGGGCCGCCATGTCCCGGTAGCGCGCCAGCTCGCGCTTGAGAGCGAGGTATTGCGGGTGTCGGGGAAGAACGCTGCGCAGCGCCTCGGCCACCTCCCCCGAGTCCAGCGCGCGCGCGAGCAGCTCGACCAGGTCCACCTGCCTCGGCTGCCCGAACCAGTGCGGGTCCACCTCCGAGGGATCCACCCGGCCCCACAGCAGGTGCGTGGCGTACTTCATGAACATGTAGGTCAGGCGCAGATCGGCCTCCGCCACCTGGTCGGGAAGGAGCGCATCCTTCTTGAAGGGGTTGCGCGACTTCTCGGTGCGCAGCAGGTCGAGTGCCTTCAGATCGTAATCCTCGGGGTCTAGACCCTCTTCCCGCGCCGCGTGCACCGCGCTGATGAGCTGGGAGGCTTCCGCGCCCGGCCGGCGGCCGTCGATCCAAGCCGGGGCGTAGGCGTGGCTCCGATAGAAGCGGCGCACGTCCCGCCAGATCTGATCCCCTCGCTCGTCGTTGCGCGCGAAGTCGGGGCGCTGGCTCGACTCCACGCGCTCCTTGAGGGTGACCGACGCCTGGCGGGCGAGCTTCTGGTCACGCCGACACGTGGTCAAGAGGCACAGGACCGCCAGCGCGAACGCGACGGCTCGGGAACGGGTGATCAAGCTATGGCTCCTCAATGAGTTACGAACGGGGATTCGATGCTGTGCCGGGGCTTTCCTGCGCGCGCAAAAGATGCAAGTCTTGTGCCCTGGCGGCGGCGTTTCAAACCGGTGCGTCGGGGGCGGCATCTCATGATGCGGCGGGAGAGCCATGACCCAATGCCCAGCGGCGACACGCGGAGGGGCCATCCCGGTCACGAGCGTAGACGAGCAGCGTCGTAGCCGCGAGGCGGAGCTGGTGCGTCGCGCCCAGGCCGGGGACCGGCCCGCGTTCGAGCAGCTCTATCGGGACAACGTCGGCCGCGTGTATGCGCTCTGCTTCCGAATGGCGGGCACCGCGGACCTGGCGGAAGAGCTGGCCCAGGACGTCTTCGTGCGCGCCTGGCAGAAGCTCGGGTCGTTCCGGGGAGAGAGCGCCTTCTCCTCCTGGCTCCACCCGCTGACGGTGAACGTGGCCTTGTCCGAGCGGCGGTCGCGGCGGCGGCGGGTGGCGCGGATCGTGACCACCGACGACCTGACCGCCTTCGAGCGGCCGGGACCGCCGGCGCGCTCCGACGGCCCCGCGGCCGGCTTCGACCTGGAGCGCGCGCTGGCCACGCTGCCGCCGGGGGCGCGGGCGGTGTTCGTGCTGCACGACGTGGAGGGATACAAGCACGAGGAGATTGCGGAGCTGACGGGGGTGGCGACGGGCACGTCGAAAGCCCAGCTCCATCGCGCCCGGAAGCTGCTGCGGGAGGCGCTGACGCGATGACGTGCGACGAAGTCCGGGACCGGATGGACGACTACGTGGACGGCGCGCTCGACGAGGCGGCCTTCCAGGAGATGGAGCTGCACGTCGCGACCTGCGCGCAGTGCCGGACGGAGGAGCGCTCGCTCCGCGCGCTCCTCGCCCATGCCGCCGCGCTGCCGGCCGAACGGCAGCCGTCCCGCGACCTGTGGGCGGGGATCGCCGAGCGGCTGGACGATGCGCGGCCGTGGTGGCGGCGCCCCGGGTCGCGGGCCGGATGGGCCGCCGGCCTCGCCGCGGCCGCCGGCGTCGTCCTCGCCCTTTCCGCCGCCCTGCACGGGCCCGGCCGCGGTGTGCGGCCGTCCCCCGGGACGTCCGTCGTGCCGGCCGCGCTGCGGAGCGAGGATCCAATCGCCTCCGCGGAGCGGGAGTACGCGCGGGCCGCGGCCGAGCTCATGTCCGCGCTCGAGCAGCAACGCGACCGCCTGCCGCCCGAGACGCTCGCGGCCGTCGACAAGGACCTGCGGTCGATCGACGCCGCGCTGGAGGAGGTGCGGCGGGCGCTGGCCACCGATCCGGCGAACCCCGGTCTCAACCATCTGCTGACCTCGACGCATCAAAGGAAGGTCGAGGTCCTGCAGCACGTGTTGAAGCTCAGCCGGACCTAGGGGAGGCTTGGCCGTCATGTGGAGAACGATTACCGTCGCCGTCCTGGCCGTGACCGCCATGGCCGGCGGGGCCCGCGCGGCGCAGGTGGACCAGCGTAGGCCCGCGGCGAGCGACGGCCTCGTCGAGATCGAGAACCCCGCGGGCTCCGTCCGGGTGATCGGATGGAGCAAGGCCGAGGTCGCGGTGACGGGGAATGTGAGCCGCGGCGGCTCGCTGCGCCTCACCGGCGGCGGGCCGCGGACGCACGTCGAGGTGGAGGCCGAGGGCAATCCCCACGCGACCCGCTCCGACATCGAGGTTCACGTCCCCGCCGGCAGCCGCGTGTCGGTGGAGTCGTTCGCCTCGTCCATCACGGTCTCGGAGGTCACGGGACCGGTGACGGCGGAGACGGTGAACGGTGCCGTCACCGTTTCCGGGTCCGTCAAGGAAGTCAGCGCCGAGTCGGTCAACGGCGCGGTGGAGGTGACGGGCGCGGCCTCCCGCGTGCATGCCGGCACCGTCAACGGCGCCCTCACGGTCCGGGGAACGCGAGGGGAGCTGGAGGCGAACACGGTCAACGGCGAGCTGCGCGTCGTGGGCGGAGGGCCCTTCGAGCGGGTGCATCTCGAGTCGGTGTCCGGCGCGATCCGCTTCGAGGGCGAGCTGGCACCGCACGCGGACCTCCAGGCCCAGACGGTCAGCGGCGAGATCGAGCTGGCGCTTCCCCCCGGCGTGGCCGCCGATTTCACGGTCTCCACGTTCAGCGGAAGCGTAACCAACGACTTCGGATCGGCGATCTCCCGCAACCCCTCCCGGCACTTCCCGGAGAAAGAGCTGAGCTTCTCCACCGGCCGGGGCGGCGCCAAGATCGCCGTCGAGACCCTGAGCGGATCGATCAGTCTCCGAAAACGTTAGGGGTCAGTCGGCGACGGTGGCGGTCGCGGCGCTGGCGCTCTTCACGCCCTCGGCGATCAGGTTCTGGATCTTGCGGACGTATCCCCGCGTCTCGCGGTAGGGCGGGATGCCGCGGAAGCGCTTCACCGCGGTCGGCCCCGCATTGTAGCCGGCGAGGGCCATGGAGACGTTCCCGTTGTACCGGTCGAGGAGGTTGCTCAGGTACTTCACGCCCGCGAAGACGTTCTGCTTGGCGTCGAGCGGATCGAGCGCACCGTATTCCCTGGCGATCACCGGCATCAGCTGCATGAGCCCCCTCGCCCCCACCGGCGAGACCGCCAGCGGGTTGAAGCGGGACTCGGCCTGGATGACCGCCTTGACGAGAGCCGAGTTGACGCCGTAGAGGGCGGAGGCCTCCTCGATGATGGCGTCGAAGCGGCTGGGATCGGTCTCATCGGTCTTCATTTCGGTGACGTCGGGCGCCAGCCGGAAGCCGTCCGTGCTCGTCTCGACCGTAGGACGCAGCAGGATGCGGCCGCCGGAGAGCAGCGAGAGCACCGCCATCAACAATCCGGCCCTGGCCGTCGTCTTCCGCCGCTCGCCGCGCCGCCGGCCCGGGCCGGCGCGCTCCGGAGAACGGCGCTCGCTGACTCGCCGATCCCCGTTTCGTGGCGTGGGCGATCGATGCAGCTTCATCTCACACGCCTCCTACTTCGAACATAGGCCAGGCCGGGGTCCTGTCAACCCCGATCTGCCGATCAGGACCGATTACCGGTCCGTCGCAGGCACGCACGCGGAAGCTTTTTCATTCAGGTGCTTTATTTTGCACAGTTACGTGTACGGCTCTGGCCGGGTGAAGTGACGTGACACGAAACACTTTTGCCCGCAACACGCCTCGGGTTCGCGACGCTGGCATACATCTCGCACCTAACCGGGCGTAGGCGCCGGATCCGTACGCGACGAAGCAATATTATTAGAATAGCTATTTATATATATGTATAACCGAGGTGTCGCGGCCCCGGGAAAGCGAGGCGTAGCGATGAATCGAAGGTTCTTCGAGGATCTCCTCGACTCGAGCACGCGCCGCACCAAGGAGGGCAAGCGGAAGCTGACGTTGCCGGTGTCCATCGCCGTTCACGTCCTGCTCCTCTTCGCCGTCGTCGTGCTCCCGTACCTGCGTTACAACGAGCTGCCCGAGCCGGCCCTGGGGACGGTGCACGCGTTCTTCGTCGAGCCGGCGAGCGGCCCTCCACCGCCTCCTCCGCCGCCGCCAGCGGCGCCGAAGGCCGCGGTGGCGGCCCCGAAGATCAGCAAGCCGAAGCCGGTGATCCAGGAGCAGTCACGGTTCACGGCGCCGATCGAGGTCCCGAAGGAGATGCCGCGGGACGAGGGCGTGGCCTCTGCCGCCAGCGCCCTGGACTCCGCGCCCGCCGCGGGAGTGGCCGGCGGCGAGCCGGGTGGCGTCGAAGGCGGCGTGCCGGGCGGCGTCGCGGGAGGCGTCCCGGGCGGGATCGTGGGCGGGGTCCTGGGCGGAGTGCCGAAGGAAGCGGCGCCCCCGCCGCCGGATAAGCCGGTCCGGGTGGGCGGCCAGATCAAGGCGCCGCGCAAGGTGCGCGATCAGCCGCCGGCGTACCCCGACGTCGCCAAGCAGGCAAGGGTCGAAGGTGTCGTCGTCCTCGAAGCCGTCATCAGCCCTGAAGGCCGCGTCACGGACGTGAAGGTGCTGCGGGGCAGCCCGCTCCTCGACGACTCCGCCGTCAACGCCGTGAAGAGCTGGGTGTATACGCCGACGCTGCTCAACGGCGTCCCAGTTCCCGTCGTGATGACGGTGACCGTCAGCTTCAAACTGTCATAGGCACGAGCGGAGCGCGATTCACTCGCGCGTAGCGAGGGGGGGTTTGGGGGGCGCGCCGATAGCGCCCCCCAGCTCAATCAGAACGCCAGGCCGGTCCGGAAATAGACCTGGGTCTCCCCCTTCTCGGCCACGCCGCGGGCCACACCCACCGTGGCCGTCAGGGGGAGCCCCGGGCTCAGGCTCAAGTCCGCCCCCACCGCGACGCCCAGTCCCGTCTTCATGGCCGACCAGCGGAAACGGTCGCTCCATGCCTGCGCGCTGTCGGCGAACGCGGTGGCGTGGAGGTGTCGCAGGAATATTGGCAAGGACCGCCAGCCATGCTGCGGATGGGCGAGGGGCACTCGGTACTCCACGTTGGCGTGGAGCACGCGCCGGCCCATGAACGCGTCGTCCGCGTAGCCGCGCAGGACCGAGCCGTTGGTGCCGACCACGTCGCGCAGGCTGCCGCTCGGGAAGCCTCCCACCGCATACGACTCCGTGAAGCCCCGCTCGCCGAAGGTGGTCCCCCCGCCCACGCGCAGCGCCAGCGCGTCGCCCGGCACGAACAGTGGGACGTAGGCACGCGCGTCCGCGAAGAGCTTGCCGAGGGAAAGGTCGCTGCCGAACGCCGGGTCTTCCTTGAGGTAGGCGACCCGCAGCCTCACGCCGTCTACGGCGGAGATGGAATACGGATACTGCTGCACGGTGGCGAGCGACCACGCGACCTCGAGCCCCCCGAGGTCGAGCCCTCGGGGACTGGGCGTCTGCTCGCGGGTCTCGCGGCGGCGCCGCCAGGCGAGGGAGACGCTCTGGGCCGACCGCTGGGTGCGGAGCACCGGGATCGTCGCGGAGAGCGTGAGCTCGCGCGCATGGCGAATGCTCCGGGCGTCGGACGGCTGGTACTTGTTCTCGAAGGCGGCGAGCAGGGTCGGCCACCAGCGATCGTACTGGTAGAGGGCGAACGAGCCGACGCGCTCGGTGACCGATCCGCGGTAGACGTTGAAGAGGTACGCGTGCTGGAAGAGGGGATCGCTGCCCGCCGTCGCGATCCCCAGGCGTGTCTCGCCCGATGCGCGGTCGAACGACGGGCTCCAGAAGCGTGGCCACATCAGCGGGAGCGGGCGGTACGGCCGGTCGGCCGTATCGACGGGGGCCGGGGCCGCGCGCCCGGCGGGATATGGATCCACGAAGGGGTCCGCCACGGGCAGGCGGGCCAGGTCGAGGGACGTCAGCCGCAAGTCGTACCCGCGGGCGCCGTACTCCGCGAAGGCGAGCCGGTCCCCGGTGGGAGACACGTCGGGGGTGAAGGCGCCGCCGAGCACGTTGGTCACGCGCAGCAGCGCGCGGTCCGCGAGACGGAAGGCGTAGAGGTTCGAGACGCCGTCGCGGTCGGAGCGAAACACGACCGAGTCGCCTCGGGGGCTCCACGTCGGCTCCACGTCCTTGGCGCGATCGTCCGTGAGAGGAGTGACGGCGCCCGACGCGGGGTCGACGAGCACCACGTCCAGCCAGCCGCCCGGCCGCCAGCGCGAGGCCACGATCGAGTCGCCCCCCGGGCTCCAGCGTGGCCCGCTCCACTGCACGCCGGCCTCGGAGGCGGTGAGGTCGCGCAAGCCGGAGCCGTCGAGGCCGATGGTGGCCAGCTCACTGCGGCCGACGTGCTGGTGGACGAACACCACCCGGCGGCCGTCCGCCGACACGTCTGGCTCGCGGGCCCGCGCGCCGCTCGTCAGGCGGCGCACCTTTCCGCTGGCCACCTCCACCACCCTGAGGTCGGAGTACTGCGCGAAGATCCGGTGGGCCTCGGGCTCGTCGAAAACGAGCATCCGGCCGCCGGGGGTCCATGACAATGAGGTCCCGCCGTTTCGCTTCGCAAGGACCCGCGCGGCGGTCCCGTCGGACCGCATGATCCGGATCTCCCGGAAGCGGGTGAGGACGCGGCTCGTGTACGCGAGCCACTCCCCGTCGGGGCTGAAGCGCGGATTCACCTGGCGCACGCCCGTGTGCGTGAGGGGGGTGGAGGCGGTGAGACCTCGCGCCCGCCGACGCTCCGCCTGGTCCTCGAACGCCGCCTGGGCCCGCCGCCTCCAGTCCGTCCACAGCGCGTGGAAGGTGGCGCCGGTGACCTTCTTTGCCGTGAGCTCGTCCATGAAGGGGACGAGGCGGCCGGAGTGGACGCGGGCCATCTCGGGGAGAACGGCCTCGCCGTAACGGTCCCGGAGGTCGTCGAAGAACGCTTCGCCGAACAGGTAGGACGCCTGTCCGTCCGGCCAGCGGTCGAGGCCGGCCACCGGGCGGTCCTCGCCGGGAAAGTCGTCCTCCAGGGCCGCCATGCGCAGCACCATCAGCGAATCCGGGTTGCGGCCACGACCGAACGGCGTGTCCTCGGTTTCCTCGTAGGTCGCGAGCCCCTCGACGATCCAGGTGGGACTGGTCGCGTTGGGGAAGAGGAACGGCGCGCGGCCGAAGACGTGGCGGGCCGCCCGGACGAGGCCGTGGGCCTCGCCGAGGTGGACGATGTGGGCCAGCTCGTGGCTGAGCAGCACCTGCAGCCAGTCGTGGTAGTTGCCGAGCTCGTCGTTGCCGTGCGGCGCCACCGCGCGCAGGTGGACCAGCGGGTAGGGCAGCGGAGAAGCGAAGCCGTTGGCGTCGTCGTCGACGTCGGTGAGCACGATCTGGACCCGGCCCGCCCGCACGCCGTAGCGCTGCTCGTGAGCGGCGAGGATGTCGGTCGCGAGCGCGGCGGCCTGGCGCGCCATCGCCTCGAGGCCCTGGTGATAGTGCACGGTCACGAGGCTCGTGGACACGCTGCGGAACCGGAGGTGCGGCGGGAATGCGGCCGCCCGCGCCGGCGCCGGCAGCGCCGTCAGGACGGCCAGGACCAGGGCGCCCATCACGGTGGGGAAAAGGGACGCGCGGGCCCGGGACATGGAGGACGGAGCGTAGCACAGCGGTGTACGATGCCCGCTCTTCGCGATTCTGGAGGTCCCCACATGCCCATGACCCGACGCCGGCTGCTGCAGCTGTCCGGCGCCGCCACCTTTCGCTCGCTCGGGAGTGAATCCCTCGCGGCCCCGGTCGGCGCGGGCCCTTCCGAGGCCGTTCCCCCGGCCATCGCCGAGCTGAAGCCCATGACCGAAGGCGTCTCTCCCATCAGCCTCGATGAGCACAAGGCGCGGCTGGCGCGCGCGCAGAACCTGATGGCCGAGGAAGGGCTCGACGCCGTGCTGCTGGCCTCGGGCACCAGCCTCGCCTACTTCACGGGCGCCGAATGGGGCAGCAGCGAGCGCTTCTTCGGCGCGGTCCTCACTCGCGAGGGGGAGCCGGCCTGGGTGACGCCCGCTTTCGAGAAGGCGCGGGCGCTGGAGCAGATCCGCATCGGCAGCGACGTGCGCGCCTGGGAGGAGCACGAGTCGCCGTACGCGCTGGTGGCGGGAATCCTCCGTGACCGGAAGGCGGCCGGCCGGATCGGCATCGAGGAGACGATGCCGTTCGTCTTCGCCGACGGCATGGCCCGGGCCCTTCCCGCCGGCCAGGTGGCGAGCGCCACTGCGGTGACCGCGGGCTGCCGGGTGATCAAGGACGCCCACGAGATCGCGTTGATGCGGCGCGCCGGCGAGATCACCCTGCGCGCCCACCGCGCGGTCTTCGCGTCGCTCAAGGAAGGCGTCACCCAGGCCGAGGCGTCACGCCTTTCTGCGGAGGCCCACCGCCGCCTCGGAATGCCGGGCGGGTCGCTGGTGCTCTTCGGTGCCGACGCCGCGTTTCCCCACGGCACCACGCGGCCGCAGCCGCTCAAGGCCGGCGAGGTCGTGCTCATGGACGGGGGCGGAAGGCTCCACGGCTACTCGAGCGACATCACGCGCACCGGCGTGTTCGGGGCCGCGCCCACCGGTCGCCAGCGCGAGGTATGGGACGTCGTGCGACGGGCGCAGGAGGCCGCTCTCAAGGCCGCCCGCCCCGGCGCCGAATGCCAGGCCGTGGATGCCGCGGCCCGCACCGTGATCGTGGACGCCGGCTTCGGGCCGGACTACCGGTATTTCACCCACCGCGTCGGCCACGGCATCGGGATGGACGGGCACGAGTGGACCTACCTCGTGCGCGGCAACGCCACGAAGCTGCGGCCGGGGATGTGTTTCAGCGACGAGCCCGGGATCTACATCCCCGGCGAGATGGGGATCCGCCACGAGGACGTCATCTTCATCACCGAGGCGGGCGCGGAGGGGATGACGAAGTGGACGGGATCGCCGGAAGAGCCGGCGGTGTGAGCGACAAGCGCCGGAGCCGCCTAGGCGCAGGCTTCGACGGGGATCAGATGGGAATGTGCGGCGCGCAGGTCCGAGGGGAAGGGCCGGGACTCCGTTTCGTCGCCGTCGACGTGATACGCGCAGAAGAGCGAGATCGAGTGGGCCAGGATCACCTCGTTCCAGAGCACCTCCAGCCGCTGGGCCGCGGGGAGGTTCTGCCTCCAGAGCAGGTTGACCATCTCGCCGTACACACGGACCCGACCCGTCCGGCTGCACATCGCCGCCTTCTGGATCGAGCTGCCGATGATGGTCTTGAACAGCAGGGGATCCGGCATCTCCTGGACCATGAAGCCGGACAGCGTGTCGGAGGCGTCCCTGAACGTCAGCTGTCCCCACTGCTTCACGTCTTCCACGCAAAAGCCGTTGGACTCGAGCCGTTGCTCGATGCCACGAAGATGGAGCGGCGTGGCGACGAGAACCACGCTCTCGCCCTTGCCGAGAGCGATGCCCGTGAACAGCGCCACCGCCTCGACCAGGAACCGCTCGTCCCGATAGAGCTGCACGACGTGGTCCCGGGCCAGCGGTTGCACGAGCAGGTCCTTCCAGGGCGGCTGAATTCTCATCTCCACTCGGACCGGGAAGAGCAGAGTCTTCTTCCCTCACGCCTAGCATAGCAGCCGGGGCGCGGCAAGTACGCCCTCACAACTTTTGCCGGCCCAGGACGGCGAGCGCGACTCCTCCGAGGATGACGACGCCGCAGGCCACCAGCCGCGGCGTGAGGGTCTCCCCCAGCAGCGCCACCCCGCCCCCAGCGACGAGGACCGGCACCGAGAGCTGCACGACGGCCGCCTGGGTGGCGGTGAGCCCACCCAGGGCCGCGTACCACAGGCCGTAGCCGAGGCCTGAGCTGAGCGTTCCGGACGCCACGGCCAGCAGGGCGCCGCGGGGGCTGACGTGCACCGAACCCATGTCGGCCAGGCTGAGGGCGAGGGCCAGGGGCACGGCGCGGGCGAAGTTCGACGCGGTGGCGACCAGGGGCCGGCTCGCGCCCCGGCCGCGGAGCGAGTACGCGCCCCAGGCGACGCCGGCCGCGATCATCAACGCCGCCCCCGCAGGGTCCGGCGCGCTGAGCCCCGGCCGCACCAGCGCCACGAGGCCCGCGATGGCCGTCACCAGGCCCGCCCACTCGGGCCAGCGGAGCCGCTCCCCACGGCGCAGCGCCCAGGCGAGCATCGTCGCCTGGACCGCGCCGAAGAGAAGGAGCGCGCCGGTGCCGGCGCCGATGCGAAGGTAAGCGAACGAGAAAGCGGCCGCGTATGCGAACAAGGCGGCGGCGGAGCTCCAGCTTCCGGCCCCGGCGATCGGAGCGTTCCGGGGGGTCCGAGCCGCCGCGCCTACGCCTACTACGACGAGCAGCGCGAGAGCGCCGGACACGATGCGGATCGACGTGAACGTGGCCGCGTCCAGGAGCCGGGGCCGCAGCGCCATCCGGCACAGGAGCGAGTTGGCGGCGAAGCCGATCAGGGCGGCGGCGGTCAGGCCGGCCGTGCGCATCCGGGCGCAGCATAGCACCGCCGCCTTGACCGCCCCGGACCGGGGCGCTACCCTCCGCCGCGTTCAACATGATCCGACGCGGGACGAGGCTCCTCGGGATCGGCGCGCTGCTGGGAGCGCTCGCGGCCGGCGTCTCCGGTCGGGCGGCGAGCACGCTCAGCGCCGACCGTGGCGCCGCCGGCACCTGGCAGAAGCTCTTGAAGCTGCGGACGACGGCGAGCGCGATGCATACCACCGCTCATCCTGACGACGAGCACGGCGGGGTCCTGGCCTGGATCAGCCGGGGCCTGGGCGCGCGGTCGTCCCTGCTCACGCTCAACCGGGGAGAGTCAGGAGACAACGCGATCGGCCCCGAGCTGTTCGACGGCCTCGGCCTCATCCGCACGGAGGAGCTGCTCCTGGCCGACCGCTACTACGGCGTCGACGACCAGTACTTCACGAGCGTCGTCGATTACGGCTTCTCCAAGCGGCTCGACGAAGCCCTGGAGAAGTGGGGCGAGCAGGACGTCCTGGGCGAGGTGGTTCGGGTCGTGCGCATGGACCGCCCGCTGGTGCTGATCTCGCGCTTCCAGGGAAACGCGCGCGACGGACACGGCAATCACCAGGCCGCCGGCCTGGTCACGCAGAAGGCCTTCCGCGCCGCGGGCGACCCCGCGATGTTCCCGGAGCAGATCGCGGAAGGGCTGCGGCCTTGGCAGCCCCTCAAGCTCTACGTGGGCGGCGTCCGCGATGACGAGGATTGGACCCTGCGCACCGACGCCGGCGAGTACAGCCCGTGGCTGGGTTACTCCTACAGCGACTTCGCCCGCATCGGCCTGAGCTTCCAGCGCTCGCAGAACGGCGGCCAGGTGGCGTTGGCCCCGGGCCCCTCCTACGGCTACTACAAGCGGTTGGCCAGCACGGTGCCCGCGCCGGAGAAGGAAGCCAGCTTCTTCGATGGCATCGACACCCGGCTGTCGGGCCTCTTCGCGATGTTGGGAAGGCCGGCCCCCGCCGGCGCGGACGACGTCCTGCGCCGGGTCGAGGGCGAAGTGAGCGCGGCTACGGCCGCCTTCACCATGGCTGAGCCTTCGACGTGCGTGCCCGCCCTCGCGCGCGGCCTCGCCGCGACGCGGGAGGCGCTCGCAATGGCGGCCGCGGACCCGGACGCCGCATTCCTCCTTCGCATCAAGGAGCGGCAGTTCATGGACGCGATCAACTCCGCGCTCGGCGTGGAGCTGAGCGCCGTCGCTCAGCCCGCGGGGACACGGGAGCCCGCGGGTCCCTATGCGGCCTTCGCGCCGCCGGTGACCTTCGCCGCCCCCGTGCCGGGGCAGCGCTTCGAGGTCGTCGCCCGGCTCGCCAACCGCGGCGGGCTCGAGATCGCGCCGTCGGATCTCACGATCGAGGTGGGCCGCGGATGGACGGCGGCTCCGCCCTCCGGCGCGCTGCCGGCGATCCTCGGACGCAACGCGGTGGCCACGCGTCGCTTCGACGTCGCGCTCGCGGAGGACGCTCCCCTCGGCAGCCGCCCGTACTACTCGCGCCCGTCGATCCTCCAGGATCGATACGAGACGAGCGACCCCGCCCAGCGGCATCGACCCGCCGCCGCGCCCGCCGCGGTGGCGATGGCCCGCTACAGGGTCGCGGGGGTCACGGTCGACGCGCGCGAAGCCGTGCGCCGGCGTGAAGCGCAGCTCCCCTACGGATACGCGATGCGCGAGGTCGTGGTCGTGCCGGCCGTGGCCGTCAACCTGGCCCCGTCGACGGCCGTGATCCCCGCCGGTTCGGGGCGCCACACGCTCGCGCTGCAGATCGAGCTGATCGGCAACGTGGACCGGCCGCTCGAAGGCCAGGTCGCCCTCGAGCTGCCGGCCGGGTGGACGGCGAGCCCGTCGTCCCGCTCCTTCCGCTTTTCCCGCGCCGGCGAGCGCAGCGTGCATGCCTTCGAAGTGACGGTCCCCGCGCTCTCCGGCCGCTCGTACGAGGTGAAGGCCGCGGCCACGGCGGGCGGACGGCAGTACCGCGACGGCTACCAGCTCCTCGAGCATCGCGATCTGGAGACGCGCTACCTCTACCGGGCCGCGCGCAGCGAAGTGAAGGGAGTGGACGTGAAGGTCGCGCCCGGGCTCGCCGTCGGCTACGTGATGGGCGTGGGCGATCAGGTCCCCGCCGGCATCGCGCAGCTCGGGGCCCGGGTCCAGCTCCTCGACGAGAAGGACCTCGCCTCCGGTGACCTCGCCCGCTTCGACGCGATCGTGACCGGCACCCGCGCCTACGTCGTGCGCGAGGACCTGCGCACCTACAACCAGCGGCTGCTCGACTACGTCAAGAGCGGCGGCAACCTGATCGTGCTGTACAACACGCCGGAGTTCGTACCCACGAAGCTCGCGCCCTACCCCGCGGACCTGCCGCCCGACGCCGAGGAGGTGTCCGAGGAAGACTCACCGGTGGAGATCCTCGCTCCGGACGAGCCGGTGCTGCACCGGCCCAACGAGATCACGCTCGCGGATTTCCAGGGGTGGGTCGAGCAGCGCGGCTCGAAGTTCTTCGCCTCCTGGGATCCCGCCTACACGGCGCTCATCGCCACCCACGACAAGGGCCAGGACCCGCAGAAGGGCGGCTGGCTCACCGCGCGCTACGGGAAGGGACACTACACCTACTTCGCCTACGCGCTCCACCGCCAGCTTCCCTACGGCGTGCCGGGCGCGTACCGGCTTCTCGCGAACCTGCTCTCGCTCGGCCGCACGGCTACGGCGACGGCCCGGCCCCGATCGTAGGCCCGGCCCCGGCGCGCCGGCCCCGTGACATACTTTCTCCATGGCACCACTCCTGCTGCTCTTGCTTCTCGCTGGTGACCCGCCCGCCGACACCGCGCCGGAAACCGCCACCGACTTGCAGGTGCCGGCGGAACCGGCCGGTGAAGTGCAAGAGCCTCCTCCTCCCTCGCCGGAGCCGCCGGCCCAAGCGGCGCCTCCAGTCAAGGAGGAGCCGAAGCCGCCCGAGACTCCGAAGCCCCCGGCCGTGGGACCCCCACCTGCGCACACCGGCGTCAAGGCGACTCTCAAGGCCATCCCCGGAGACTTCACGCACCTGCCGACCGGCATCAACCTGGGCATCCTGGGGTTCGGCGGTGTCGCCGCCCTGGCCGTCCATACCTACGACGAGTCCGTCAACTCCCATCTGAGCGGCAGCAAGTCTTTCTTCTATCCGGGCAAGCTCCTGGGCAGCGCCCCCGGGCTCGCGGTCCTCTCGCTGGGAACGTATGCCTTCGGGCGCGCCACCGACAACCGGACAGTGTCGCATCTGGGAATGGATCTCCTGCGCTCGGCGGTGGTGTCGGGAGCGCTCACCTATACCGTCAAGCTGAGCGTCCGGCGCCACCGGCCGGCCGGGGGCGGTTTCAAGTGCTGTTCCTTCCCGTCCGGGCACGCCTCGAGCACGTTCGCCCTCGCCAGCGTTCTCTGGCGGCATCTCGGCTGGAAAGCCGCGGTACCCACCTACACCGTCGCCACCTACGTGGCGCTGTCCCGGCTGCACGAGGACGTCCATTTCCTGAGCGACGTGGTGTTCGGCTCCGCCATCGGCATCATTTCGGGACGGGCGGTCGTCCACCACGACCGGCATTTCTACGGGATGCGGATCCAGCCGATGCCGGTGCCGGGGGGCGGCGTCGGCGTGATGGTGGCGGGCAGCTTCAAATGACCCGCCGCGCCGCTTGACCGAGGAGCGGCTCAACCTCTACGACGCGGACGGGAGGGTCGTCGGCGCGAAGCCTCGCCGCGAGGCCAAGGCCTCCGGGCTGGCCGTCGGCGCCGTCAACGCGCTGGTCGTCGACCGCCGACGCCACGTGCTCCTCCAGCGGCGGCCGCGGGGCAAGGACAACGGGGAGCGCTGGGACAAGTCGGTGGGCGGCCACGTCAGCGCGGGCGAGGAGTTCGACCAGACGCTCGTGCGCGAAGCGGGAGAAGAGCTCTTCGACGACCCCCGCTCCCCGCGCATCCGGCTCGCCGCCTCCGCAGAGGAGTTCGCCTCGCGGCTGCGCTCGGCCGACCTCGCGCACGAGGTCGTCATGCGGCGGGTCGCCTTCCAGAAGGGCCTGCGCGACGTGCGGGCCGGCCCGGGCGGAGCGATGCGCAACGTGCTCTATCACGTGGCCATCTACGCGGGCCGCACGGACGTGCCCGTCGCCTCCTTTCGTCCGCAGCCCGCGGAGGTCGACGAGCTCGCGTACTTTGCCGCCGAAGCCGTGGACCGCATGCTCCTCGACGGCCGCCTGGCCCCGAACATGGCCTTCCTGTGGCTCACGCAGGCCCACGCCCTCTTGTCCGGAGGATGAGCCGCCGCCGCGGCGGTAAAATCGAGCCATGGGTCGGCTCGGCTGGGACGACGTGCGCGGCGCCCTCGGCTCGCGGCCACCGGTGCGCGTCGCCACCGAGGTGGGACGGCGGGCGGCGGTGGCCCTCGTGTTGCGCGACGGCCCCTCCGGCATCGAGCTGCTCTTCATCCGGCGCGCCGATCATCCCGAGGACCCGTGGTCCGGCCAGATGGCCTTCCCCGGCGGCCGCTCCGAGCCGGGCGACCCGGACCTGCTCGCCACCGCCGTGCGGGAAACGGAGGAAGAGATCGGCGTCGACCTCTCGCGCGAAGCGGACTATCTGGGCCCGCTCGACGAGGTCCACGCCATGGCCAGGCTCCGGCCCGTGGACCTGGCGATCGCGCCCTTCGCGTTTCGCCTCCGGGGCGCCGTCACCTTCCGCCCGAACCACGAGGTGAGATCGATCCACTGGATCCCGCTCGACGAGCTGATGCGGGAGGATCGGCGGTCCGTGATGGACTATTCCTACCAGGGGTCGACGCTGCAGTTTCCGTGC
>QHVJ01000493.1 GCA_003222275.1 Acidobacteriota bacterium
GGTTGTGTCCGAAGTCACGGTATCCTCGCCGGCCGATGGCCTGGTGATCTCCCGCGCTGTGAACCCGGGGCAGGTCATCAACGCCGGCCAGGAGCTGTTCGTCGTCACGGATCTGAGCACCGTCTGGGTCATCGGCGATCTCTACGAGCGCGACTTCTCTCGCGTCCGCGTGGGCTCTCCGGCCACGGTCACGATTGCCTCGATGCCCGGCCGCACGCTGAAGGGCAGCGTGGCCTACATCGACCCGCGAGTCGATGCGCCGACACGGACCGCGAAAGTGCGCGTCGAGGTGCCGAACCGCGGCGGCGACCTCCGCCTCGGCATGTTCGTCACCGTGAGCTTCGAGACCGGCGCGGCCGAGCGGATCATCGTCGTGCCGCGCGCCGCCGTCCAGACGCTGGGCGACCGCGCGGTCGTGTACATTCCTGTGAACGGGGAGGAAGGCAAGTTCATCGAGCGCACGGTGAAGCTCGGGGCGCCGATCGGTGAATTCGTGCCGGTGCTGGACGGACTCAAGGCCGGCGACAAGGTGGTGACCGACGGAAGCTTCTTTCTCCGGGCCGAAGCCACGCGAACGCGGTCTGGCGGATGAGCGCCCGCGTCAGGCCGCCAGATCGCGACGCCGAGACTCGTACTCTTCCCGCGAGATCTCGCCGCGCGCGTAGCGCTCGCGGAAGATGTCGAGCGCTCCGTTCCGCGGAGCGGGCGCCCACCTCCTGCGCGACTGCCCTGTTATCCTCAGTCCCCGCAGCATGTCTCTCCACGCAGCGCCTCGACGCCCTCCCTGGTGATCAATGCAACCATGGCGAGGCCGGCGAGCGGATCGGCCCACCACCATCCGAGCCACGCATTGAGCGCCAGCCCAACGAGCAAGATCGCCGAAAGGTATGCACAGACCGCCGTCTGACGCGTTTCGGCCTCGAGCGCGCCGCTGTTGAGCTGTGCGGCGACACGGCGCTTGAGACGGACCAGGATCGGCATGACGACGAGCGACAGCGCGGCGACGACCATCCCGACGCTGCTGGCCGCGGGCGCCTCACGGCTCACGAGCGCCTTGGTGGCGTCGACTGCGACATAGAGCGCCAGCGCCACGAAGCACACACCGATGATACGGAGCGCCCGCCGCTCCGCGCGCTCGCGTTCGGCTTCATCCTGGTCACGCGCCAGCCGCCAGACGGCGGCGAGGCTGCTCGCGACTTCGATCGCGGAGTCCAACCCGAACCCGACCAGAGCGATGCTGCCGGCGATGAGTCCCGCGCCGATGGAGATCAGGCATTCCGCCGAGTTCCACGCGATCGTCAGATACTGAAGTCGGCGCCCGTGATGTGCGATCGCGAGGCGGCGTTCAGCGGCATTCGTCTGCATCGACATGTCGTTCGCGAGTGTGCATCACCTTGCTTCACCCCACAAGGTCGAGGCCGTCGGCATGACCCTTACTGAACGTCTTGACCTTGACCCTGGGGGCCGGGTTTACGCTCCGGGTGTGGGACGAAACGGCCTGTTCATCGGTGAGCTCGCGGCCCGGGGCGGGACGACTCGTAAGGCGCTGAGGCTCTACGAGACGGCAGGCATCCTGCCCGCGCCCCGCCGCACGGCGTCCGGCTACCGCGTGTACGACGCCGAGGCGCTGAGGCTGCTCGGATTCGTGCGTCAGGCGCAGCGGCTCGGTTTCACGCTCGGCGAGATCAAGGAGATCGTCGGCATCAAGCGCGCCGGTCGCGCGCCGTGTCCGCACGTCCGCGATCTCGTCAGACGGAAGGCGGACGAGCTGGAGCAGCGGCTCGCTGACCTGCGACAGGTTCGTAACGGCCTTCGCCATCTGTTGAAGCGCTGGCGGTCGGCGCCGAGGGGCGCCGCCGCCGTCTGCCCGCACATCGAACACACCAGGAGGACGATGAGATGAAGAACGTGAAGATGTCGCTCTGCCCGGCGTGCACCGCGTGCCCCGAAGTCGAGGTCGTCGGCGACGAAATCCGGATCGGCGAGGCGGGCAACCTCGTCGTCTTGAAAAAGGACGAATGGAATGTTCTCGTGGACCTGATCGCGTCGGGGCGAGTGTCGAAGCTCTGATCGAATGAGCAGGGAGGCTGAGCAATGAAGAGACTGTACTGGGTGCTGGTCGCGGCGTTGGTGCTCGTCGTCACCGCCACCGCCGGGGCGCAGATGCAGCCGCCGCCGTCGGGTCAGCCGGGGCCCGGCGACGGTCCGGGCATGGGCGCCGGCATGTGTCCCATGATGATGGGTGGCGGAGGCATGATGGGTGGCGGCGGGAGGATGGGCGGCTCGCCCGGCGAGTCGGCCCGCATGATGCAGATGCGTGGCGAGATGATGAAGGCGATGGGCGACATTATGATCAAGTACGGGAAGGCGATGGAGAGCGCGAAGTAGCGGCGGGCGGCTCGGCCTGTCACAGTCTCCTGCGGCTCGGGTCTAAGAATCAGGAGACGGTCTATGGCCAGTGACTTGCCGCTCGCCGATCTCGCGCCGATGGACGACGCCGACCGCGCCCTGGTGGAACGTGCGTCGGCGGGCGAGCGGCAGGCCCTCGAGGACCTGGTCCGGCGTCACCAGGCGTGGATCTACAACATCGCCATCCGCATGCTCGCGCACCCCCAGGACGCCGAGGACGCGACACAGGAAGTCCTCATCAAGGCCCTCACGCGGCTGTCGTCGTTCGAGGGCCGCAGCACCTTCCGGACCTGGCTCTATCGGATCGTGGTGAACCACGTCCTGAACATGAAGCGCGGGCGCCTGGAGCCTGAGACGCTGACGTTCGGCTGTTACGCCCATGGGCTGGACAACACGCCCGACCTCGATCCCCCGGACGAGGCGAGCGTGCCCGTCGACGTCCGGCTGGTCGTCGACGAAGCGCGGATCAGCTGCACCGCGGGCATGCTGCTCTGCCTCGACCGCGCGCAGCGGTTGGTTTACATCCTCGGCGAGATCCTGGAGGTCAGCGATGCCGTCGGGGCCGAGCTGCTGGAGATCAGCCGCGACAACTTCCGCCAGCGCCTCGCGCGGGCGCGCCGCGATCTGCACAGTTTCATGAACGACAAGTGCGGGCTGGTCGATCCGGCCAATCCCTGCCGCTGCGAGAAGAAGACCCGCGGCTTCATCCAGGCCGGGTACGTCGATCCGAACAAGCTCCTGTTCGCCCGTGCGCGCATCACGCACGTGCGCGCCGTCGTTCCCCAGACGGACAGAGCGCTCACCGCCCTCGACGCGCAGTGCGCACGCGTCTATCGCG
>QHVJ01000494.1 GCA_003222275.1 Acidobacteriota bacterium
GACGTCGGCCTCGCCGCGCGCGGCGAGGGCCAGCGCCTGGCCGGTGCCGACCGACGCCGTCTTCACCGTGAGGCCTGTCTGCCGCTCGAAGATCGGCACCAGGACGTCGAGCAGGCCCGAGTCCTGCGTGCTGGTCGTGGTCGACAGGATGACCGTCCGGGACGCCGGCGTCTGCGCCGCGCCGGCGGCGACGCCGAGTACGATGACGAAGAGGGCGGCGGCGATCCGGGCCACGTGCGCATTATGCCTGAAAAAGCATAATTGGGGGCCAGGCGGCCGAGAGTACGCTCGGCACCACGGAGGAGCGAGCCATGGCCAGGATTCTCTACGTGGGCACCGCGGGCAGCGACGATCCGACGCGCGCCGGCCTTCCCTTCAACTTCGCGCTCGGCGCCATCGAGGCCGGGCACCGCCCCGAGATCTTCCTCGCGGGCGAGGCCGCCTACCTCATGAAATCCGACGTTGCGGCGGCCGTGCAGCCCGTCGCGATGCCGACGGTGCGCGAGATGCTCGACAAGGTGATCGAGCACGGCGTACCGATCTACGTCTGAGGGAAGTGCTCCGTGGCCCGTGGGGTCACCGAGAACGACCTGAAGCCGCGCAAGGCGGTCTTCATCAACCCCAAGGTGTTCGCCGAAAAGGTCGCGGCGGCGGATAAGGTGGTGTCGACCTGAGCCGCATCCTGCACGGCACCGACTTCTCTCCGGCCTCCCGCCCGGCCTTCACCAAGGCGGTGGAGTGGGCCCGGCGCGACCGCGCCGAGCTGCTGATCCTGCACGTGCTGAGCCCGCCCGCGCCGCTCGTCGCCGACGCCTACGTCACGCCCCAAGTCTGGGACACGCTGCTCCGCTCGCAGCGCGCCTCCGCGCAGCGCCGGCTCGACACGCTCGTGGCCAAGGCCCGCCGGGCGCGGGTGAGGGCGCGCGGGCTCCTGGCGGAGGGCGTGGCGGCCGACCGCATCGTGCGAACAGCCCGGGGGCGCCGCGCGAGCCTGATCGTGGTCGGCACGCACGGCCGCACCGGCGCCGCGCGGTTCTTCCTGGGCTCCGTCGCCGGGCGGGTGGTGGCGACCGCTCACTGCCCCGTGCTGACGGTGCGCGGCCGGTAGTCCTTCGGCGCCAGCATCAGCTCGACCACACCCTGCTCCAGCCTCCGCTCGAGCACGTCGGCGTGGCGCGCGAACAGCGCGAGCATGCGGCGGTTGTCGGCGAGGACCCAGGCCCGGAAGCGTGTGATTCCGTTTTCCGTCGCGGCGCGAAAGAGCTCCGTGACGAGCAGCGTGCCCAGCCCCTTGCCCTGCCAGCGGTCCTCGACGACGAAGGCGACCTCGGCGACGCCCTCCTCCACCGGCTCGTAGCGCGCGACGCCGATCAGCGAGGTCGACGGCGCCGTGAGGTCCTCGACCACGAGCGCGAAGCGGCGGTCGTAGTCCACGTTGGCGAGGAAGCGTGCCCAGTCGGCAGGCAGGCGACGCATGACGGTGAAGAAGCGCTGGTAGCGCGTGTCGCGGCTGGAGCGATCGTAGAGCTCGGAGAGGCGCGATTCGTCGTCGGGACGGATCGGCCGGAGGCGCAGACGCTCGCCGCTCGGCAGCGCCAGCGTCCGGTCGAAGCGCGCGAGGCTGAGAGTGTCCATGCCTCTTTTGATGCGCCGCCGCGGCCGAGCGTCGCGGCGACGCGCGATCGTCACACGACGGCGCCCATCCCGCCGTCGAAGTTGATCGCGGTGCCGGTGATGAAGGCAGCGCGCGCGGAGACCAGGAAGGCGACGAGATCGCCGAACTCCTCGGCCTCGCCCATGCGGCCGAGCGGCACGCGCTTGGCGCCCTCGCGATAGACGGCCTCGACGTCGCCGCCCTTGGCGCGCCGCTCCCACTGCTCGCTCTTCACGAGCCCGAGGCAGATCGTGTTCACGCGGATCCCCGACGACGCGTACTCGTTCGCGAGCCCCTTGGTGAGGTTGATGCCGGCCGCGCGCGTCACGGCCGTCGGCACCGCGCGCGGCGCGGGCGCCTTGCCGCCGACGGTGGTGACGTTGATGATCACGCCACCGCCGCGCTTCTGCATGATCGGGATGGCGAGGCGGCAGAAGCGGATGGCGGCCATCAGCTTGAGCTCGATGTCCGTCTGCCACGTGCGATCGTCGACGTCCATGAACGCGGCGGCCGCGGAGGTGCCGGCGTTGTTCAGCAAGATGTCGACGCCGCCGAAGCGTTCGGTCGTCGCCTTCACCACGGCCTCCACGTCCTCGGCGCGCGTCACGTCGGCGGGGATCGCGAGCACGTCGCCGCCCGCCTGGCGGATCTCCCCCGCCGTGCGCTCCAGCACTTCCTTGCGGCGCGCGCAGATGCTCACGCGCGCGCCCTCGCGCGCCAGCCGCATGGCCGCCGCACGGCCGAGTCCCGCGCTGCCGCCCGTCACGATCGCCACCTTGCCCGTCAGCCCGAGATCCAGCATGGGTCGTCCTCCGTGCCCGTAAGTCGCCCGAGTGGGCGCAAGTGTACACGCTGGAACCGCACGCGGGGCCTCGGAGTCTAAAGGTGTGGTGCGAGCCCGGGGGCCGTTCGACGGCCGAGGGCGAGCCCTGTGAAGAACGAGCCCGGGGGCCGTTCGACGGCCGAGGGCGAGCCCTGTGAAGAACGAGCCCGGGGGCCGTTCGACGGCCGAGGGCGAGCCCTGTGAAGAACGAGCCGGGGGCCGTTCGACGGCCGAGGGCCAGCCCTGCGACGAACGTGCGAGCCCTATGAAGAGCGTTCCAGCCAGGAGGCGACGATGACCCCCAACCGTGTCACGCTGGCAGCGATCGCGCTCACGCTGATGACAGCCGCCGGCGTCGCCGCGCAGGATTCGGGCTTCGGTGCCGGCACGCCCGAGATGCGCTACTTCCGCGTCGAGTCGGCGGTGTCGGAGGGTCGCCGGGGGCCGCGCGTCGAGGGCTACGTCTACAACACCTACGACGTCCACGCCATCTGGGTGCGACTGCGCGTCGAGGCGGTCGACGCCGCAGGCCGACCGCTCGAGACGCGCGTCGCCTACGTGCCGCTCGACGTGCCGCCCCGCGGCCGGGCGTTCTTCCAGGCGCCGGTGCCCGCGGGCACGGCCTCGGCGCGCGTCAGCGTCCTGAACTTCGAATGGGCGCCTCGCGGCGGCGGGGGAATGTAGTGCGAGCCGGGGGCCGTTCGACGGCCGAGGCGAGCCCTACGACAAAGTAGGGGCGCTCAGCGGTCGGGCGCGAGCACCGCGACACCGCGCGAGCCGAGCGTCGCGCGCCACAGTACGGTGACGCCGGCCGGGTTGGGGGCGCTCTGGACCACGCGCTCGCCGACGACGGCGACGGCGGCGTGGCCGTCGAGTGCCCGCGCCAGCGCCTCGCCCGTGTGCACCTCGAGAATCGGCCGGCGCAGGTAGAAATTCAGCGGCAGATCGGCGACGTCCCACACGACCACCGCGCCGCCCTGGCCCGCCAGGG
>QHVJ01000495.1 GCA_003222275.1 Acidobacteriota bacterium
ATCACGCGTCCCCCGACTTCTGGGCGTTCTACCGAGCTCTGCCGCCGGCGATTCAGCAGCTCGCCGATCAAGCGTACGCGCGCCTCAAGCAGGATCCGCGGCACCCTTCGCTTCCCTTCAAGAAGATAGGCCGCTTCTGGTCGCCCGCGTCGGCGCTCACTATCGCGCCCTCGCGGTCGAAGCAACGGACGGGCTCGTCTGGTTCTGGATTGGCAGCCATGCCGACTACGATCGGCTGCTTGGCTGACCAGCCGCTTGAGCGGGCCGGCATGAACTCGTCTCGGCCCAGCGAACCGGTCAGTGCCGGCCGCTCAGCGCCGGGGCGTTAGGCTTACAAACGTGGAGAGGCGTGCGCTGTCTTACATCCTGACACTAATCGTCGGACTGGTCTCCTGCACCACAGAATATAGTGGGCCATTGCCTACGCCCGGCATCGCGGTGTCGGCACAGGCCGTTTGCCCGGAACCATTCGGCCCATTTGA
Source organism: Acidobacteriota bacterium (assembly GCA_003222275.1). GTDB lineage: Bacteria > Acidobacteriota > Vicinamibacteria > Fen-336 > Fen-336 > AA32. Next base: position 483 of record QHVJ01000495.1, read on the forward strand.
AGGATCATGTGAATTCGATCTCGGCGATCTTCGCGTCGCTGTCAACGGAGACGGAAAGAGTACGATCTACCGTGGTTCCAAAGCTCTCTCAACGTTTGCTCTACCGATCGAAAACGGCTACCTCGACAGGTTGTACTACCTCGACTATGGCGGCGACTTGCTGATCATCTTCGGTGCATCTGATGGCGAATCTGGGTGGGGCGGTGTCATGCGGGTTAACCCTCGCGACGCTTCAACCCGATGGGTTCAACACATTCCGGCATTCAACATTGGGCCTGTGACCCTCGAGCGTGCTGCGCTGTATGTGACGGGAATCGGCTTTGTGGCTCGAGTGGACGCGCGCTCTGGCCAGTTCGTCTGGAAGCACGAACATCTCTACTGTGAGGCGAATGGCGCCTTCAATGCCTTCGAAGCCCCCCGCCTCACCCCAACTGATGCTTGGTTCGAAGAGGCGACGCTCGTTGCGCGACCGCGGAGCGCAATTCGCGTGAGGAAGGCGGACGGACATCCTTTGCTGAGCCTAACTCACCGTTGCAGTGGACCGGCTGCGCCGGCCACTGAACGCTACCGTTAAGCCCGCCCGCGTCATCGAGGTCAGCTCATCACACCGACGGCCGAACCCCCGCTCCATCCCGGGAAAAGGGTCGCCGGCTTCGCGATCCCGAGCTGGCGGCCCGCCACCTCGGAAAACAGCGCGCGGAAGTCGGTCGTCACCGCGAGGTCGCGGCCCTCGTAGAGACGCTCGCGCGCGAGCCCGGGCCACCGGCCGTAGACCTTGCCGCCGCGCACGCCGCCGCCGAGCAGCAGCATCGCCGTGGCGTGGCCGTGGTCGGTGCCGCGGTTGCCGTTCTCGGCCACTGTGCGGCCGAACTCCGACATCGTGAGCACGACCACGTCGGCGATGCGGTCGCCGAGATCCTGGCTGAACGCCGCCAGCGACGCGGCGAAGTCGCTCAGGCGATTCGCGAGCTGGCCCTGCTCGGCGCCCTGGCCGACGTGGGTGTCCCAGCCGTCGGCGTCGGTGAAGGCGATCTCCAGCCCGACGTCGGCGCGAATGAGCTGCGCGATTTGCCGCAGCGACTCGCCGAGCCGCGAGCGTGGATATTCGGCGTTGTTCGCCGGCGAAAGCCGCGAGGCGTTCGCGCTCTTGAGCATGCGCACGGCCTCGAACGTCTCGCGGCCGGTCCCGTGCAGCAGGTCCTGCACGCCCTGCTCGTAGAGCGACTCGAAGCCCTTGCGGGCCACCGCCGCCTCCGCCGCCCCGCGCACGTCGAAGCGCTCGAGCGACGTCAGGGAGATCGCTCCCGCGTCGCCGCGCAGGACCCGGGGCAGGGTGGGCCCAGCGCGATGGCGCGGAAGGGCGAGCGGGTCGCGGGCAGCGTCGTCGCCGCGCGCGCCAGCCAGCCGTCGGGCGTCGACTTCACGCCCGGCGTGCCCGACTCCATGTAGTCCTGCGCGTCGAAGTGCGAGCGCGTCGTGTCGGGCGAGCCGCACGCATGCACGACGGCCAGGGCGCGCGACTGCCAGAGCGGCTGCAGGGGCGTCAGCGCGGGATGCAGCCCGAAGAACCCGTCGAGATCCGTGGCCGCCCCGGCGTCGCCGGCGCGCGGCGGCCGGATCGCGATCGAGGCGCGCGCGCCGGCGTAGTCCCGGTCGCCGTACGGCACGACCATGCTGAGGCCGTCGACGGCGCCGCGCTGGAACACGGCCACCAGCACCTTGCGTCGGCCGTCGGCGGCGAGGGCCGCGCGCGCGAGGAAGCGCGGCGGCGCGGCCACGGCCGCCAGCGCGCAGGCGCTGCCCTTGAGGAGCGCGCGTCGGGTGAGCATGGATGTCGTCATCTCCGCTGGAATTCGGGCGAGCCGATCACCAGCGCCACCAGCTTCTCGACGTCGGTGTTCGCGGGCCCGCGATCGTCCGGCGTTTGACGCCGGATCTCCGGATTGGCGAGCTGCGCCACGAGGACCGCGCGCGTCTGCGCGCTGGCCGTGCCGTGCAGGAGCGCGGCGAGCAGGCGCTCGAACGCCGCGTCCGGCGCCGCGCGATCGACGGCGAGCGGCGAGAGGTCCAGCGTCACGCCCGGCAACCGCCCCTGCGTCAGCGCCAGCGCGAAGTTCATCCGCGCCAGGAGCGCGCCCGCGTTCACCCAGGCTTCCGCGCGATCGGGATAGCCGGTGGGCGGCTGGGCGCTGTACAGGCCCTCGCCCATCTCGGCCGCCGAGCGCACCAGCAGGAAACCGGCGCGCGCGTCGGCGACGTGGCCGTCCACCGCGCGCACCGCGCTCGCCACGTACTCGAACGGCTTCTTGATTTTCGCCCCGCGCGCCTCGGGCGCCCAGAACTCCGGCGAGGCCAGAATCGTCCGCAGCATCGCCTTGACGTCGCCGTCTGTCCGGCGGAACGTCGCCGCCACGCGCTCGACGAGCGCGGGCGGCGGCTCGTCGGCGACGAAGCGGCGCACGAGCTTGGTCGCGATGAACGTCGCGGTGGATGGGTGGCGGAGCAGCAGATGCAGCACGCGCTCGCCGTCCTCGCGGCCGCCGCCCGCGGGCAGCCGCGTGCCGAGGACGGTCTTCTCGCCCCGGTCGTGAGTGAGCGGCCGGAAGACGAAGCGCGCGTCATCGCGCGGGCGGTCGATCGTCCAGCCGGTGAAGGCGCGCGCGACCTCGGTGACGTCCTTCTCGGTATAGCCGCCATCCACGCCGAGCGTGTGGAGCTCCATCAGCTCGCGCGCGTAGTTCTCGTTCAGCCCGGCGCGCCTGCCGAGGTTGGGCCCGACCGGCACCGTGAAGTCCGGGCGCGCGCTGAGCCAGTTGTCGAGATAGAAGAGCATGGCCGGGTGGGTGGCCGTCCCGCGCAGCAGATCGCCGAACTTGCCGAGCGCGTGGGGGCGGATGACATCGCGCTCGTA
>QHVJ01000504.1 GCA_003222275.1 Acidobacteriota bacterium
AAGCCGGAGATCACGCGGCCGCCCGAGGCCACGTCGAGCATGGCGATCTCTTCGGCGATGCGCAGCGGGTTCTCGCGCAGCGGCAGCCCGTTGCCGAGGATCGCGATCTTCGCGCGCGACGTCCGCCGCACGAGCATGGCGGCCATCACGTTCGGGCTCGGCATCGTGCCGTAGCAGTTCTGGTGGTGCTCGTTCACGCAGAGCCCGTCCCAGCCCAGCGCTTCGGCGTACTCGAGCTGGTCGAGGTACTGGTTGTAGAGGATCTGCCCCTGCTTGGGGTCGTAGAAGCGGTTGGAGAGCGTGACCCACGACGACGGCTCGTCGTGCTCCATGACGTACGGCATCAGGTGGAAGTAGTAGAACTTCACGAGGCTCCTTCCGAGCGACAGAACTCCAGGACCGCCTGGGCGACCGCCTCCGGCTCCTCGAGGTGCGGCACGTGGCCGGACTCCGCGAAGACACGCAGCCGCGCGCCGGGGATCTCCTTCGCCCACGTGTCGCCGCACGGGCTCAGCGGCGCCAGCCGATCGTGGGCGCCCCAGCAGAGCAGCGTCGGCGCCGCGATCCGCCCCAGCCGGCGGCGCAGCAGCGGATCGTAGAGGTGCGGGTTCCACGCGACGCGGGCCAGCGCCGTGCCCTGCCGGTATTGGAGCGCGAGGGTCTCAGGAGACTGATCAGGGGGTGCGAGCGCCAGCGCCGCCATCGGATTGTGAAACACGGTGGCGACGACCTCGGGAATGTCCATCCCGAAGAGGAACGGGTAGATCCAGCCGTCGACCTTGATGCCGAGGGGATCGATCAGCACCAGCGACGCGATCCGGTGCGAGGCCATCGTCGCGAGCTCGGCGGCGATCCAGCCGCCGAACGAGGCGCCCACCACGTGCACGCGCGGCAGGCGTTGGTCGTCCAGCAGGTCCATATAGTGGAAGGCGAGGTCGGAGATGTGCTCGATCCACTCGGCGGCCGGGGAGCCGCCGTGACCCGGGTGGCTCGGCGAGAGCACGGTGAACGTCTTGGCCAGCCGCTCCTGGAACTCGAGCCAGCGCCCGCCGCCGCCGGCGCCGTGCAGGAACAGCAGCGGTGGGCCGGCGCCGTCGCTGAGCATGTGGACGGACGTCCCGCGGATCGACAGCTCGCGGCGCGCCGGCGGCATCAGCCCATGAACAGGCCGCCGTTCGGCGACAGCCACTGCCCGGTCGTGAACGACGACTCGTCGGAGGCGAGGAACAGGGCGGTGGCCGCGATCTCGCGCGGCTCGCCCACGCGCCCCATCGGCGTGCGGCCCAGCACCAGCTTGCGGCTGAGGTCGGAGATGCCGGCCGTCATCGGCGTGTCGATGTAGCCGGGGCAGATCGCATTGACGCGGATCCCGCGCGACGCCACCTCGCGCGCGACGGCGCGCGTGAGGGCGAGGATGCCGCCCTTGGCCGCGCTGTAGTGCGGCACGGTCTCGAGACCCATCAGCGCGGCGACGCTGGAGAGGTTCACGATGGCCCCGGAGTTCTGGCGGCTCATGATCTTCAACGCCTCGCGCGTGCAGTAGAACGTGCCGTGCAGGTGCACGCCGATCACGTGGTGCCAGGCCTCGTCGCTCATCGACTGCGTGACGTCCCAGTGCGTCTGCACCCCCTGGCCGGACACCATCTCCATGATGCGCGCCTCGCCCTTGCGCATCGTGGCCTGGCGGTCGTCGCCGGGCCCCATGGCCACGCCCGCGTTGTTGACGAGGACGTCCAGGCGGCCGTGCTCGCGGTCGATGACGGCGAACATCGCGCGGACGGCCTGGCTGTCGGCGACGTCGGCCGCGATCGCGCGCGCGCCGGCGCCGAGCGCCTTGGCCGTGGCCTCGGCGGCTTCCTGGCGGACGTCGTTGACGACCACGCGCGCGCCCTCGTCGGCGAAGCGCTCGCAGATGGCGCGGCCGATGCCCGAGCCGCCGCCCGTGACGAGCGCCACACGATCCTTGAGCTTCATCGATGGTCCTCCCTGGCGCCGGTCATTGTAGACGGAATTCGCCGCGCGCCACGGTCACCGCGCAGCCGCCGACCTCCACGCTCTCGATGCGCTCGCGCGTGCCGCCCGCGCGGGCGAAGAGCGTGCTCGGGCGCCCCATCTCCACGCCCTGCGTGATCTGGATCTCCTGGCCCGGCTGGAGCAGGCCGTGACGCACCAGGTGGCAGGCGAGGGGGCCCGCCGCCGAGCCCGTCGCGGGATCCTCGGCGATGCCGTGACCCGGCGCGAACATGCGCGTCTTGTAGCTCCGGCCGCTGCCCGCGAAGCACGACACGCCGGCCGGCGTCGCCCGCGCGAGCGCGGCGAGGTCGGGCGCCAGCTTCGCGACCTCGTCGGTCGAGCCGACGGTGACCAGCACGTGGGTGGGGCCGTTGACGTAGCGCTCGACCGGCAGCACGGGCTTCACGCCGCCGAGCGCGGCCACGATCGCCGCCGCGGCGGGCTCGGCGCTCACCGTGGGCAGCGGCTGGCTCATGCGACCGAAGGTGATCCGCGGCCCGTCGCGCTCGAGCACGACCGGCACGAGGCCGAGGCCCGTCTCCAGCACGACGGTCGGCAGCTGCAGCGGCGCCGCCAGCACGAAGGCGCTGCCCAGCACCGGATGGCCGGCGAATGGCAGCTCGTTGAACGGCGTGAAGATTCGAATCCTCGCGTGTCCGCCCTTGAGCGCCGGGTACACGAAGACGGTCTCCGAGAAATTCATCTCGCGCGCGATCGGCTGCAGCAGATGCTCGGGCACGAGCCGCGCGTCCGTGAACACGGCGAGCTGATTTCCCGCCAGCGGCCGATCGGTGAAGACGTCGCAGATCACATACCGGAACTCCACGGTGCCGGCATTGTACGCGACCGATGGGATTTACCACTTCGAGCGCCGGCTTTGCCGGCGCAATCCTGGGGGGAGGCGTCGGAGGGGGCCGTCGGGGCCCCCTCCGAAAGAAATCCTGGGGGGAGGCATCGGAGGGGGCCGTCGAGGCCCCCTCCGATGCGAAGCTCAGGCCCCGTCCGAAGCGGGAGCTTAATGCGACCGCGTCTCGTCGAACCCGTGGCTGCCCTTGATGCGCTCCTCGGTGCCGGGGATGTACTGCTTTTCCAGCTCCTGGAAGTGGGCCACGCGCGCCATGACGTGATGGCTCTCCGTGGGATGGCCGGCCTTCGCCTTCTCCAGCCGCCACTGCGCCTGCTCCTGGTCCTTGGCCAGCTCCTCCAGCGCGTTCCACGTCGCATACATGCCGGCGTGGGCGGCGAAGAGCGTGATGAAGATGAACTTGTAGCCGAGCTCGCCCAGCTCCTTGAAGGTGAGCGGGTTGCTGTCGCTCGACCACTTGAAGGACGAGGAGTAGTTGAACGAGAGCGGAAGGTCCGGGTGCGTCTTGCGCATGGCCTGCGCGAACTCGATGGCCGGCTCGCGCGAGGCGTTCGACAGCTCGGCCCACACGGAGTCCACGCCGGCGTCGGCGTACAGGCGGCCGCGCGCGATCGCCTCCTCCAGGCTGCCGCCCACCGCGCCGTAGGCGTCGGTGCGCGCGATGATGAAGAAGTCGGGGTCGAGACGGTTGCGCACGTCGACGGCGGCGCGGTATTTGCCCAGCGCCTCCTCGCGGCTCACGCACACCTTGCCGGCGATGTGGCCGCAGCGCTTCGGGAAGCGCTGGTCCTCGAGGTGGATGCCGGCCACGCCGGTCTTGATCATTTCCTGGACCGTGCGCAGGGTCGAGAGCGCGTTGCCGTAGCCGTCGTCGGCGTCGGCGATGACCGGGACGTCGACGGCGCCCGCCACCATCGAGGCGATGCGTGCGACCTCGGTCTGGGTCAGGAACCCCATGTCCGGCCACCCGTTGGCCATGGCGACCGAATACCCGCTGAGGTAGATCGCCTTGATGCCCACCTTCTCGGCGATCTGCGCGTCCAGCGGCGAGTACACGCCGCCCGTGAACACGTAGGGCTCGTCCTTCAGCAGCCGGCGGAATGCCTTCCCTTTGCTCTCGATCATCGCGTGGGTCTCC
>QHVJ01000255.1 GCA_003222275.1 Acidobacteriota bacterium
CGGCGCGCGCCGTACCTGCTCTATCCTTAGGGGGCGTGTCGGAGCTGGAACAGCAGGTCCGCGCCATCCCGAAGGTCGAGCTGCACCAGCACGTGGACGGGTCGATCCCCGCCGAGGTCACGTGGCAGCTCATGAAGCACTACGGGCTGAACCCCGTCGACACGTTCGAGGAGATGCGCGCGCGTCTCGAGCTGCAGCCGGAGGAGGAGGGCACGCTCCTCGCCTACCTCGACAAGATGCACTACCCGCTCTGGATCACGCAGTTCTACGAGAACATCAGCCAGGTCACCGAGGCGATCGTGGACGCCGCCGCGGCGGCGGGAGTGGCCACGCTCGAGCTGCGCTACTCGCCGATCATCCACACCTTCGCCGGCCTCACGCCGCGCCAGTCGATCCGGGCCGTGCTCTCGGGGATGAACCACGCCGCGAGGCGCCACCCGATGAAGCTCGGCCTGGTCGTCATCGCGATGCGTCAGCACGGGCCACACATCGCGAAGATCCTGGCCCGGCAGGCCATCTCGGAAGCGCAGCATCTCCACGCGCGCCTGGGAGTGGTGGGCTTCGACATCGCCGGCCCCGAGCGTGGCAATCCGCCGCGCCTCTTCAAGAGCGCCTACGAGATCGCCCGCATCGGGCGGCTCGGCCTGACCGTGCACGCCGGCGAGGACGCGCCCGCCGAGTACATCTGGGACGCGGTGGACGGCCTGGGGGCCGAGCGCATCGGCCACGGCTGCTCGGCCGCGGGCGACGTCGAGCTGATGCGGAGGCTGGCCCGGGACAACATCGTCGTCGAGTGCTGCTTGTCGAGCAATTACGACTCGGGGGCGGTGCGCCGCGGCGAGCCCCATCCGATCCACAACTTCCTCGAGGCGGGGGTGCCGGTCGCCATCTGTTGCGACAACACCACCGTCTCGCGGACCGATCAGGTGAAAGAGACGCTGCGCCTCGCCAAGCAGATCGGTCTCGACGCCGTGAAGGAGATCCACCGGAACGCGGCCGCCCACACCTTCATCCGTCCCGAGACCGCCTTGTCCGATCGCGAGCACGACCTCTGAGGCCCTGATTGGGCTGGCTCTGGCTCGTCGTCAAGCCGCTGCCCGTCCTGTGCCTCGTATGGTGGGTGATCGGGGCTCCGAAGACTGCCTACCGTGATCGCCTCGCCGCCGGCCTTGCCCTCTCCCTCGTCGGCGACGTCCTCATCGAATGGAGCTTCGTCGCGGGCCTGGCCGTTTTCCTGCTTGCGCACATCGCCTACACCGCCGCCTTCCTCGCCGACACGAGACGGCCGCACCTGCTCCGGGCGGTACCCATCGCCGCCTACGGCGCCGGCATGACCGCCTTCCTCTGGGGCGGCCTGGGCGAGATGCGGCCGGCGGTCGTGGCGTACGTGATCGCCATCTGCAGCATGGTATGGCGGGCCGCCGCCCGCGTCGGACGATCCGGTGTACCGCGCCCAGGCGAGTGGGCGGCCCTCGCCGGGGCGGTCCTCTTCGCCCTCAGCGACACGCTCATCGCCTTCGACCGCTTCCACTCACCGATCGCGGGCGTTCAACTTCCGATCATCCTTCTTTATTGGGCGGGACAGCTCGGGATCGCGATGTCAGCGGCAACGGGGGGTCGGGGGGGACCAAGAGTCCCCCCCGCTCAATGAGCGAGCGCGGATTCATTTCGCGCGAGCGAAAGACGTCCGGAGGGGGCGATGCGGCGGGCTGGCCCTGCAGCCACGGGGCGTCGCGGGGCTGGCGGGGAAAATGCTTCCAGCCCGCGAGGCCATAGACGTTGATGGCGAGCGTGGCGATCGAGGCCGCGAGCAGCAGGCGCGGGAAGCGGTCGAAGGCGAAGGCGAACACGACGAAGCCGGCCGGCAGCAGGTCGATCACGTAGCGGAACCCGAACTGCACCCAACCCCCCGACTCGTACATGAGGATCCCGGCGCCGATCGTCGCGAAGGCAAGGACGGCGGCGGCGCGGATCCATGGGTCGAAGCGCCGCGCCAGGAGCCCCCCCAGCGCGGCCACGAGCACCGGGTTGTGGAGCCAGAACGCGGTGCCGTTCATGTCGAACTCCAACGGCGGCCACCGGGCCTGGATCCGCGGCAGCTTCAGCACCGCGTGGTAGAAGTGCCAGGGCAGGTAGTGCGGGCTCATGAGGCCGTGGGGCAGGTTCCGCGCGAAGGCGAGGTGATGGTGGCCGAACTCCAGCACGTCGCCGAAGCGGGCCCAGTTGAGCCCGGCGAGCAGCGCGCCGCCGGGCGCCATCCACAGCAGCGCGGACGTGATCGCCTGCCGCAGGCTCCGCCCGCACGTGCGATGGTCGAGCACCACGAAGAGCGGGGCCATCAGCAGCAGGAGCGGACGGCATCCCACCGCGAGCGAGAGCAGCAGATAGCCGGGACCGGGCCCGCGTCCTGCGCGGCGACGGTTCTCCACCACGAAGGCGAGCCCGATGAGCGTGAGGCTGAAACCGAGGCTCGATCCCTGGGCCCATACGTTGGCCCGTACGCAGGACGGATACACGTTGGTGGCGAAGACGAAGGCCAGGCTGGCGAGCACGGCATCGCGCTCGGCAAAGCCGCGGCGGCGCAGCACGACGAACGCGGCCCCCAGCGCGCCCAGCCAGAAGAGGTAGATCACGAGGCTGCTCGGCGTCGCGCGGCCGAAGAGCAGGACGAGGGGCAGCTCGAACAGCGACGGCGTGGGAGGGAAGCTGTCGTAGAACCGGTCCCGGTAGCGGGCGATCTCCAGGTAACCCGGAGCGCCCGGCAGGTCGAGCCGGCCGTCGAGCCACGACTGGGCCTGCCGCGTGTGCTGGTCTATGGGGCTGTGGTCGAGCACGCCGGAGCCGCCCCGCAGGCGCACCCCGACGTACCACAGCACGAAGGACACCGCGAACAGGACGAGGTACGGCCGCGCGCGCTCGAGCCGCGAGGGTAGGCGAGGCTCAGTCGTAGAAATTGCGGCGCCACGCGTGGGCCTTGAGCTTCTCGCGCAGGCCCGCCGAGAGCCGCCGTCCGTCGGAGACGGCCACGTTGGCCTGGACGCTGCTGAGCCGCCGCATGCCGGGGATCACGGTGGACACCGCGTCGTGGCTCAGGATGAAGCGCAGCGCCAGCTCCGGCAGCGTCTTCGCATCACCGTCCAGCAGCTTCTTGAGCCCCTCGGTCCGCTGCCAGACCTCACGCTTTCGGTCGCCCTTGAAGTACTGGCTCCGGAAATCGCCGGAGGGGAACGTGCTGTCGGGGGTGATCGTCCCCGTGAGCCCGCCCTCGTCGAAGGGCACGCGGGCGATCACGCCCACGTCGTGCTTCTGGCAGGCAGGGAAGAACTTCTCTTCCGGGGTCTGGTCGAAGATGTTGTAGATGATCTGCGCCGTGTCGAACGAGCCCGAGGCCACCGCCCGCAGCGCCGAGGACGGGTCGTGGTCGTTCACCGAGATGCCGACGAAGCGCACCTGGCCCGACTTCTGGAGCTCATGGAGCGCCTCCTGCCAGCCCGCGTGCGTGTCGTCGAGGTACTCGTCGCGCCAAACGTGGAGCTGGAGCAGGTCGATGCGGTCGAGGCCGAGGTTCTCGAGGCTCTCCTCGGCGGAGCGCTTGATGTGGGCGGCGGGAAAGACCTCGCGGACGGGAACCCCGCGGGCCGCCGGCCACGTCTGGTTCTTCGGCGGGACCTTGGTGGCGACGTACAGCGGCACACCCATCTCCCGCACGAGCTGCCCGACGAGCCTCTCGCTGTGGCCGGGGCCGTAGGCGAGCGCCGTGTCGATGAAGTTGACTCCCTCCGCCACCGCCCGGCGCAGCGCGAGCAGGCTCTCGGCGTCCTCCGCGCCGACCCACAATCCCTTGCCGATGCCCCAGGCCCCGAATCCGATCTCCGAGACCATCAGCCCCGTACGCCCCAGACGCCGATAATTCATTCATCGACCCCCACCCGATTATCTGCTGCCGGTGCGGGCTCGTGAAGCCGCGCCGGCGATGAGACCCCGCGCCTCGAGGAAGGCGGCGATCGCACCGGCGAAGAGCCGATGGGCCTCGGGATTGGGATGGCGGTCCCGCGCGAAGCGCAGGGACGGCCGGTGGGGATCACGGTAGTACGATTTCACGACCGGCGCGAGGTCCAGGAACTCCGCGCCGCTGCCCCGCACCGCTTCCACCGCGCGCAGAAGAGCCGGGGGGGCCGGAGGCGTCTGCCCGGGCTCCAGGTACGGCAGGTTCACGATGACGAGCGTGCTCCCCGCGCTCCGGGCCGCCGCGTCCAACTTCGGCAAGAGGAAGTCGAGGGCGAGGGCCTCCGCCTGTTCGTCGTCGCGCGGCGGCGGGTGGCGCGTCCGCAGCCGGGTCCAGTCGACCTCGGCGGCGGCGAGCAGCTGCCGGGGTCCGAGGGACTTGGTGAAGAAGAAGCTTTGCCAGAAGCGCCGATTCGGCTCGAACAGGGACGGGTCGGGGAGGGCGAGCCGCGGCGGCCCGTCCTCGCCGAGCGTCACGTGGGCGAAGGGCAGGCACAGCGGGCCGTAGGCCGGAGCGCAGGCCATGAGGTTCCGCTTGAGGTGATCGGCCATGAACCCGTAGACGACGGCGCGCGGCGCCAGGTCGCGGTTGCGCTCCAGCATCTGCACGGCCTGGACCGTTCCCCAGGCGGAGAAGGCGAGGTTGGCGACGGTCAAGCCGAGGCGGCGCGCGAGGACCTGCCCGTACGTGTCCTCGCTCTCGACCCCGTGGCCCCAGGAGAAGGAACATCCCACGATCACGAGATCGACGGTGGGAGGCGTACGCTCGAAGCGGGCGTTCACCCGCGCCCGGCGGTCGCTCGTGAAGACGTGGTAGGCGAGTCCCGCGCGGTCGTGGCGCCGGAAGGTGGCGCCGTTGCGGATGGGGACGAAGCCCATCTCCTCGTCCACCTCGATCGGGAAATCGCCCGTGAGGGCATGGTCGAGCGAAGCGTACCGGCGGGCCTGATAGGCGTAGTAGACGACGAGGAGGGCGAGGCAGGCCGACAGCGTGAGAGCCGCGGTGAGCAGGGCGAGGACCGCGCGCGGCCGGCGGCCACTCATCGGATCAGGCCAGCAGCAGCAGCTCCCGCTGGATGTCGCCCGTGACCTCGGCCGCCCGCTCCCCCACGTACATGTCGATCTCGCTGCGCACGCCGAACTCGCGCAGGTAGATCCCGGGCTCGATCGAGAAGCACACTCCGGGGATGATCTTCCGCTGGTCGCGCGTCTCCAGGTTGTCGATGTTCACGCCGTTGCCGTGGACCTCGTAGCCGATGGAATGGCCGGTGCGGTGCAGGAAATAGGCGCCGTAGCCGCGCTCCTCGATGTAGCCGCGGGCGACGTCGTCCACCTCGTAGCCGTGGATCGTGCGGCCGGTGCGCACCGCATCCTGGACGAACGCGACCGCGGCGTCGCGGGCTCCCTTCACCGCTTCCCAGACCTCCCGCACCTTCGCGGGGACGTCGCGGCCGCAAAAGGCCATCCACGTCGCGTCGTAGTACACGGCGCGAGGATCGTCCTTCACCTTGGCCCACAGGTCGATGAGGAGGAGGTCCCCCTTCCCGATCGCGCGGTCGTCGGGGCCGGGCGCGGTCTCGAAGTGCGGGTCGGACGCATGCTCGTTGACGGCGACGATGCAGGGATGGTGGGTGGCGAGGCCGCGAGCGTCGAAGCGGGCCTGGATGAAGGCCTGCACCTCGCTCTCCTTCAGGGGCCTCCCCGCGGCCAGCCGCTCCTTGACGAGGGCAAAGGCCTCGTCCTTGGCGAGCAGCGTGTCGCGCGCGGCGCGGTCGTGAAGCGCCTTCTGCTCGGGCGTCCAGCGCGCCTCGAAGGTCTGGACGAGGTCGGCGGAGCTCACCACCTCGACGCCGGTGGCGCGGACCATCTCGATGGTGCCCGCGTCCACCCGGCCCACGTACGGGATGGCCGCCCCGGGGCTGTACTCCATGGCCACCCGCTTCATCCCCGCCAGCTGCTCGTGGAGCAGGGCCTCGAGCTCCTTCCACGATCGGTACAAGAGCGAGTTGCCCGGAGCTCCCTCGAGCGCGTGCGGCTCGATGACGTGCAGGATCGCCACCGGCTCCCCCCGGGCCGGGATCACGTAGAACCAGCGCCGGGTCCCGATCTGCCGCTCGTCGAATCCGATGACGGCCCGCGCGATGGGGTTGGTGCCGCGGAAGTCGTAGAGGAGCCATCCGTCGATCCGCTGCTCGCGCAGAGCGGCCTGGATGCCCGCGAGGTCCATGAAGATGGGATTATACTGACTCCTCCCCACCATGACTTCGGAATCCCGCGGCTGCCCGCTCTGTCGGCGTGACGTTGGCGTGGCCGACTTCGTCTCCGGCCGCGATCTCGAGGCCGAGGTCGCGACGCTGGTCGCCGCCAACACGCCGGGCTGGGCGGGGCAGGATGGCCTCTGCCGGGAATGCGTCCGCCGCTTCGCGGGCGCGCTCGAGGAGCTACGACGCCACGGAGCGCCGCCGGGCGCCATCCTGCCCACTCCCCTGCGGCTGGGCGCGCTCGACGAGTACCGCGGCCGCGGGGTGACGATCGCCTTCCTGGACTCCGGCTTCTACGCGCACCCGGACCTCGTGGAGCCGGAAGACCGGATCCTCGCCTACGTGGACGTAACCAGGCCTGGGGGAGAAAGACGCGGCAGCGCGAGCGACGGGATTCACTTCCGGCGCGAGCGCGGGGGTTCCAGGGGGGCGCGCCGCAGCGCCCCCCTGCTCAATGACGAGTCTTCGTGGCACGGCACGATGACGTCCGTGGTCGCGTGCGGAAATGGCCGCCTCTCGGGCGGGCTTTATCGCGGGGTGGCGTCCGAGGCGCGGCTCGTCCTCGTCAAGTGCGGGACGATGCGGCGCATCGCCCACGAGGACATCCAGCGCGGCCTGGACTGGGTCGTCCGCAACCGCCGCCGCTACGGCATCCGCATCGTGAACGTGAGCTGCGGGGGCGACTACGAAGCGTCCTATTTGACCGATGGCCTCTCGCAGGCGGCGGAGCGTGCGACTCGGGAGGGGATCCTCGTCTGCGCGGCGGTCGGCAACCTCGGCCATCGGCCGGACCATCCGGTCCTGCCCCCCGCCTCCGCGCCGTCGGCGCTCACGGTGGGCGGCCTCGACGACCAGAACCGGCTCGCCTTCGCCGCATATGGAATGTACCACTCTAGCTTCGGCCCCACCGTGGACGGGCTGCAGAAGCCGGAGGTCGTCGCGCCCGGGATCTGGGTCGCCGCTCCCATCCTGCCCGGCACGCCGACCGCCGCCCAGGCCGAGCTGCTCTCCCGCCTCGACGCCGCCGCCGACGCGGAGATGCCGTCCGTGCTCGCCGCGCAGCCCGGCGTCGATGGCGAGCTCGACGCGGCCGCCGATCTCGTCCCACCCCTGTTGCGGCAGCTCGTGCGTCTCAAGCTCAAGGACCAGAAGGTCATCTCGGGAGCGTACAAGCACGTCGACGGTACGAGCTTCGCCGCCCCCATCGTGGCGTCCGTCGCCGCCCAAATGCTGGAGGCCAACCCGACCCTCCTTCCTCACGAGGTCAAGCGCCTTCTCGTGCGGACCGCGCGGCGCATTGCAGGGGTGGACGTGGACCGCCAGGGATGGGGTGCCGTGGATGCCGAAGCCGCGGTGAGGGCCGCCAGCGAGACGCGTCCGATGGACGCGACGTCCTCACCCGCCGCGAAAGGGGTCTCCGGTGAGCGAAAAAATTAAGGGGCGCCTTGCGGCGCCCCTCGCACGTCCTGCGGAAGGTCCCCTCTTTGGGGGGGAAGGCTTGTTAGCGGGATTGGTTGTAGGTTGGAGTAGCCATCAGGAAAGCGGTGTTCATGGCCTTTCTAGGGAAGTAGACGTAGCAAGTCGCGTGCCGGTTTCCAAAACCGTGTGAATAGATGTCAACTAGAACCGCGTCAATATCTTGCAGCATGAGTCCGCCGCGACCTGTGGCTGGACCTCGTCACTTTTCTCGCACATATCGTACGAGGTGGGACACCCCTGGACGGTTCAGTGTCCACGATGGGGCGGCGGGTTTCCGAACGCTCGGGCGCACTCGTGGCAGAGGAAGTCGTAACCCGACAGGATGTCGTACACCTGGAGACAATCGGCGCAAGCATAGCGCTCGCAGATGTCGCACTGCAGGAAGGCGTCGTTGTGGACGACGCCGCTGCCTTTGCGGTAATCGAGGAGCGCTCCCGTGGCGGATCGACGGCAGGACTGGCAGGTGGACGGTGGCGTCATCCTCCTCTAACCTCCGGAGGCTAAGGTGACAGGAAGATTCGTGGTACGGGAACAGTATACCACGCAGGGGGGTTGAAGCCGCGCCGCCCCGGGCCCGGGGGCCGGCGCTATAATCGAATTTGGGTGGTGGTAGCGATGAGGTTTGTTCCTATGAACGTCTCTTTGAAGAAGATGCTGGGAGCGGCCGCGACCGCCTGGCTGTTGGCCGGGCCTGCTTTCGCCGACAAAAAATTGGACGACGCTGTCGCCCGTGCGGATCAGCAGCTCCAGCGCGGCCACCCCGAGGAAGGCGTCAAGACGCTCCAGCGCGTCGCCGAGCAGACCCCGAGCGCCGAGGCCTACGCCGCCCTCGCCCGCTTCCAGTGGAAGACGGGCGATGCCGACGGCGCGGGCAAGAGCGCCAACAAGGCGGTCGAGCTGAGCAGTTCCGCGGCTCCGGCGGTGCGCTCCGAGGTGCTCGCCAACGTCTCCGGCCTCACGCTGAGGCGCGGCGCAGGCAAGGAAGCCCTTGCTCATGCCCAGGAAGCGGTGAAGGCGCAAGAGACGCCGTCGTCGCTGGCCGCCCTCGCCCGCGCGCAGGTGCGGACGCAGCAGAACGTGGCGGCCTTGCAGACGGCCGAGAAGGCGGTCCAGGCGGGGGCCACGAGCGCGGTCGCCCAGGAGGCGCACGGAGAGGCGCTGCTCGCGGGAGGCCGCGGTGCCGAAGCGGCGGCCGCGTTCCGAAAGGCGAGCCAGCTCGACCCGAAGATGGCCGAGGCGCAGGTGGGACTGTCTCAAGCTCTGCTCGCCGAGAACAAGGCGGTCGAAGCGGTGGCGGAGGCGCGCAAGGCGACGGAGACCGACCCCAAGTCGGGCGAGGCGTTTGCCGCCCTCGGGACCGCGATCCTCGCCGAGAACAGCAAGAACTGGAACGACGCGATCGCCCAGGCGCAGCAGGGCGCTTTCGTCAGCCCCAACAGCCCGGTGGTGCAGGTCGCGGTGGGCCGCATCTTCGAGGCGGGGGGAAACCTGGACCAGGCCGTCAGCTCGTACAAGCGCGCCCTCGAGGCCGACCCCGGCTACGTCGCCG
The DNA here is from genome assembly GCA_003222275.1 of Acidobacteriota bacterium. Taxonomy (GTDB): domain Bacteria; phylum Acidobacteriota; class Vicinamibacteria; order Fen-336; family Fen-336; genus AA32. The sequence goes on from QHVJ01000255.1 coordinate 9,295, forward strand.
CCCGGGTCGCGCTCGTGCAGACCCAGATCCGCAAGGGAGAGTACGACGCGGCCCTTCCCGAGGCGCAGAAGCTCGCGGCGGAGGCGCCGGACAGCGGCGATGCTCAGTTGATGGTCGGACGGCTCCTGGCCCAGAAGGGCGACTTCGCCGGCGCCGTCGGGCCGCTCGACAAGGCGGCCAAGGCCTTGCCCGGCTCCGCGGAGGCGCAGGCGCTCGCCGGACTCGCATACGTCCAGACCCGGCAGCCGGAGCAGGCCGTCCCCGTCTACAAGAAGGCGGTCGAGCTCGACCCCAAGAACGTGGACTATCGCTCGAACTACGGCCTGATGCTGGCCATGACCGGCAAGCACGAAGAGGCCGCGAACGAGCTGAAGAAGGTCATCGCGACGCCCGGGTACAAAGACGTCGCCGGCTACGCGAACCTCGGCTACGTCTACCGCACGATGAAGCCGGCCCGCACGGAGGAGGCGATCGCCGCCTACAAGAAGGCGATGGAGATCGACCCCAAGAACGAGCAGGTCACCCTCGGCCTCGCGCGGAGCCTCTTCAACGCGAACCGCTTCGACGAGGCGATCGGCATGTACAAGAAGACGATCGAGCTCGAGCCGAAGTACGCCGGCGAGGCAGACCTCGGCATCGCCTGGTCCTATACGTTCAAGAAGGACTTGGCCCAGGCCCGCGCCACGCTCGCGAAAGCGAAGGGCGAGCTGCCTCCGGGCGACTCGCGGGTGGCGCAGGTGGCGGAGAACATCGAGAAGGTCGAGAAGGGCCAGCAGGCCGAGAAGGCACAGGCGGAAGCGGCACAGGCCCAGCCCGAAATGCCGCAGGGACCCAACGTGAACAGCCTCGGTGGGGCCCTCCAGAGGGGTGGGTCGGCGTCCCGATGCGCGGCCGCGCGCGACCTCGGCCGCTTCGGGGCTCCCGCGGTCGATCATCTCGTGTACGCGCTCGCCAACGACAAGGACTGGTGCGTCCGCGAAGCGGCGATCCAGTCGCTGGGCCAGATCGGTCCCGCCGCCCGCGCGGCGGTGCCCCAGCTCCAGGCCATCATTCGCGCCAATCCCTATGAGTGCACCGTCTGCGAGCGGAAGCAGATGGAGGACCAGGCCCACTTCGAGGACCTGCGCCGCGCCGCCCGCGCCGCGCTGCAGCGCATCACCGGCGGTTGAGTAATACGTTTTTCGTTTAGCGTGGGGCGTGAGCTTCCTCACGCCGGGGGCGCCGTTTTCCGCGTGCTATACTCCTCCGTTGCCGTGGGCCTCCCCGTGCGGCGGCGTGAGAATTGTCAATGGTTCTTGGTATGCTGGTCGTGCTGGCGTTGTCCGCGCCCGCGGACGCCGCGTACGTGCCCGACCTGCAGTCCGCCTCGGTGGCCGCGTCGCCCGATGAAACGGCCATCCGCAAGGTGATCGGCGACTACGCCAAGGCCATCGAGAACAAGGACCTCGACCTGTTCAAGACGGTCAAGCCCAACCTCACCCTCGAGGAGGAGAAGCGCGCGCGGACGGCCTTCGCGAGCATCCAGTCCCAGGTCGTGAAGATCACGTTCCTCTCCGTCGAGCTGAAGGAGCATCAGGCGGTGGTGAAGGTGACCCGCCGGGACACCATCAACGGCTCGATTCCCGGCGCCTTTCCCCAGACGTTCACGATGAGCAAGGGCCGCACTGGCTGGGTGATCGACGAGATCGGCCGCTAGGCCCGAGCCGCCCTCTCAGGGGGCGGACGCCACCTCGACGAGCGAATCGGGCTTCCAGAACCCGGGGATCGCGCGCGCGCATTTCGGGCAGTGGCCGCCGCCCACGCGGTTGCTGAGGACGCGGAAGCCGTAGCGCTCGATGAGCAGCTCGCGGCAACCCGGGCAATACGTGTTCTCCCACCGGCCCACCTGCCCCGGCAGGTTGCCCGCGTAGACGAAATGGAGGCCCTCGGCGGCGCCGATGTCCGCCGCCCGCAGCAGGCTCGCCTCGCGGGTGTTCTCGGGCGCCGTCATCTTGTAGTCGCCGTGGAAAGCCGTCACGTGCCAGGGAATGTCCGGGGAGACGGAGACGAGGAAGCGGGCGATGTCCCTCAGCTCCTCGTCGGAGTCGTTGAAGCCGGGGATCACGAGGGTCACGATCTCCACCCAGAATCCCATGTCGTGCAGGGCCCGGATCGTCCACAGGACGCGCTCGAGCGTGCCCCCCAGCTCGCGATAGTGGCGGTCGCGGAAGCTCTTGAGGTCGACCTTGTACAGAGACACCCACGGCTTGATGTAGTCGAGCACCTCGGGGGTGCCGTTGCCGTTGGACACGTAGGAGCAGACGAGCCCGGCCTTGCGCGCCTCGCGGAACACCGCGACCGCCCATTCGCTGGTGATGAGCGGCTCGTTGTAGGTCGAGGTCACGATGCGGGCCCGATGCTCGCCGGCCAGGCGCACGAGCTCGGCGGGCGTGATCTCCTGCGGCCGCGCCAGCGCCGAAGGATCGCGCAGGGCCTGGGAGGTGACCCAGTTCTGGCAGTTCGATACCGCGAAGAAGCCGGCGAGGTAGGTGTGCTCGTCGTCGACCTCCATGTTGTAGACGTCGCCGTCGTAGGGCTCGACGTCGATGCCGCGGAGCGGGACCAGGTAGTTGTCCGCCGTCGGCACGGCCCGGCGCACGATCGCGGGATTGCTGTACCAGACGACGGCGTACTGCGCCGGCGTCTGCCGGACGAGGCGGCCCTGGATCGTACCGAGCCCGGAGGTCTTCTTCGTGTAGATCGACGGCAGGAACCCCGTACGCAGGACCAGCAACGCGATGCCACGGGC
>QHVJ01000507.1 GCA_003222275.1 Acidobacteriota bacterium
TCTGGATCCATCCCCGGACCGGCCAGAGCCAGAACGGCAGGTCGAGCTCGATCTCCAGCATGCTCCACGTCGAGTTCCGCTCGGGGATCTCGGTGTACACGAGCCGCGTCGTCGTCTTCATGACATGGTGGATGCTCGGCAGCCACCGGGGAAACGGCTCGATGTCGTAGTTCAGGAACTCGCCGGGCGGGACGTACTCGGTCATGCAGGTCTGCCCGATGCGCAGCCCGAGGAGCGCCCACGACTCCCGGATGAAGATCTTGCGGGTGGCCGGCTCGTAGGAGAGGACCTCGTAGGTGTCCGAGTATTTCTTGTGGAGGAAGACGTAGTGCTCGGCGTCCAGATAGACGGCGACGGCGATGGCCACCGGGCAGTCGATCTCGTACTCCACCGTGAAGCGGTGCTTCACGCGCCGCCCCGCTTGCGATGCACGTAGGCGCGGTCGCCGACCAGGCTGTACGCCAGCGGCGTCAGCGCGTACTTCGGCGCGTTCTCCGGCTTGAAGCAGGCCGGCGCGCGCCGGCGCAGGTCGGCCATGATCCGCTCGTTCGGGTTGTCGACGAGCCGGCCGCTCTCGAGGCTGAAGCGATAGCCGTGCCAGGGGCACGCGAGGGTGGCGTCCTCGCACACCGTCGCCTGGGTCAGCGGACCGCCCATGTGCGGGCAGATCTCGCGGAACACGTGCAGCCGCTCGCGTCCCGGCACGACCACGACCTCCACGCCCTCGCCGAGATCGCGCACGTTGACCGCGTCGCGGCGCAGGCCGCTCAGCTCGATCGGTCGCGGATAGAACGCCTCGGCCGGCCCCGGCGGCCGATCCATCGTCTCCTTGCTCATGATGACGCTGTCGAGTCTAGCAAACCGGGCTCAGCGCTCGGCGTGGATGAGCATCGAGCCGGAGAGCGCGCGCACGAAAGGCACGCGCTCCAGCCGCTCGAGCAGGGGCTCGACCACCGGCAGCAGCGCGCCCGGGATGGCCGGATGCACGAAATCGAAGTGCGTCACCGAGAAGCGGCTGAAGCCGATGGCGCCGAGCACCCGGCGGATCGCCCGCCGCGTGAACGCCATCTCGTCGGGCGAGCCGCCGTAGTGGAACTTCAGCGCCGCGATCTTGAACATCAGCAGCACCTGCGGGTTGACGAGGTTGGGCTCCGAGAACACCAGCCGCCCGCCGGGCCGCAGGACGCGCCGCACCTCGCGCAGGGCCACGCCGACGTCGAGGTGATGGAGGATCGAGCAGCCGTAGACCACGTCGAACGAGGCGTCGGCGAACGGCAGAACGTGGGCGTTGCCGCGCACGAAGCGCGCGGCGCCGTCGAGCTTGGCGCGCGCCTTGACGAGCAGATCGCCCGAGAGGTCCAGGGCCACCACGCGCGCCCCCGACGGCGCCACGCGACGGGTGAACTCGCCGGTGCCGCACCCGAGCTCGAGCACGCGGGCCCCCGACGCGATGCGGCCGCGGCCCACGAAGAGCCGGCCGCGCCGGTCGGCGCGCGCGCGGCCCGCCGGCGACTGCCACCCGAGGATGGCCTCGGTGTCCTGCGCGGCGACGCTGCGGTAGTGCGCGATCTCGCGACCCTGACGCTCCTCGACCGACGGGACCGGAGTCATCCCTCAGAAGTTCCCGCCCCGGAGTCTCGCCAGCGTCATGATCCACAGCATGCGCAGCCCGTCCACCAGCGCGTTGACCTTCGACTTGCCCGCCGTGCGCGCCTTCTCCGCCGACGGAATCTCGGCGAACTTGAAGCCGCCCCGCTGGGCCTTGATGAGGAACTCGACGATGTACTCGAAGCCGGGCGAGGTGGCCGTGATCGACTCGATGACCTCGCGGCGCATCGCCGCGTAGAAGAACAGCACGTCGGTGAGCTCGACGCCGTACAGCTTGCGGACCGTCCAGGTGAACACCTTGTTGCCGACGTAGCGGACGAGCGTGTCGTCCTCGCTGCCCGACTCCGGCAGATAGCGCGACCCCAGCGCGAGGTCCGCGCCGTCCTGCACCCGATGGACGAGCCGCCGGATGTCGTCGAGGTTGTAGGAGCCGTCGGCGTCGGCGAGCACGATGATGTCGCCCCGCACGTGCCGGAACCCGGTGGCGATAGCGGCGCCGTAACCGCGCCCCTCCTGCTGGATGACGCGGTCGCCCAGCCGGCGGACGAGCTCCGGCGTGCCGTCGGTGGAGGCGCCGTCGACGATGAGGACCTCGTCGACCACGTCCCGCGGGATCTCCTTCAGCACCGCCTCGATCGAGCCGGCTTCGTTGAGGGTGGGGATGATCAGCGACACCGTCATTTGTCCGCCTCCACGTTCAGGCTGATCAAGAGTCCGTGCTCCTTGTCCATGTGCGGGACATAGGCCTGGGAGAAATCATCGTAGTCGCGGTGCTCGGTCCGCCGCCAGTCCCACCGCCGGACGTTGCGGAAGCCGACCCCTTCGAGCATCGCGCGGAGGCTCTCGAAGTCGTACACGGTGCGGTGGTAGAGCACCCGCAGGCCCCCGTCGGCGGGCACCTCGATGCGACCGTAGAGCGGCCCGACGATGCGCGAGAGGTCGCCGTACCGCCGATAGACTTCGGCGAGCGCGGCGAAGTCCGGGACGGCCAGCCGCACGACCCCGCCGTGCGCGAGGACGCGGTGCCATTCGCGCAGGACGTCCACCACCTCCACGCGGTCGAAGTACTCGAGGACGTGGCAGGCGTACACCAGCTCCGCGCTCTCGTCCTTGAACATGGGCAGGCTGCGGACGTCGCCGCGGTGATCGATGTGCGGCAGGTCGGCGACGTCCACGTGGACGAAGCCGGGGATGTACCGCTTGCCGCAGCCGAGGTGCAGCTTCACGCGCGCGTCCGATAGAAGGCGCGGATCTCGGCGCAGATCCGCTTGATGGTGCCGTCCTCGAGGAACGAGGACGACGGCAGCCACAGGCCGTGCCGCGACGCGTGTTCGGTCTCGGGAAAGTCGCCGGCCCGGTGGTACGGGGCCTGGGTGTGGACCGGCGGATAGAACGGGCGCGAGCCGATCCCGCGCTCGTGAAGATGCTGCCGGAGGGC
>QHVJ01000505.1 GCA_003222275.1 Acidobacteriota bacterium
CGCCGGGCCACGGGCGGGTCGGAGCCTTTGCGTTTGTCCTGGGCCGACTCCTGCTGATCGGCCACCGACTTGCTCTCGAAACCTCGGGCCACGCTCAGCCCTCCCTCCGCCGCCATCGCCACCACCAGGCGGCCAGGAGGATGGGCAGCATGAGGAGGGTCTCCCAGGTCACCGCGAGGGCGTCATGCCGGACGGTATGCCAGTCCAGTGTACGCCCGATGTCCAGGAACAAGGCCCACGGAGACTTGAAATAGCCGCCCGAAAACGGCCAAAGCAGGGGAATGCCGATCGGCGGGTGCGTATCGCGGCCGAAGTAATCGAGCAGCAGGTGGCTCCCCCACCCGGCCCCGGCCGCGATACCGAGGCCGAGAGCGCGCGGCCATCCCGCCGCCCGCGCGGCGAGCGCGACGGCCCCGCCGGCCAGCAGCGCGCAGGTGATGCTGTGGCTCGCGCCCTGGTGGTGGTTCCGGCCGTCGACGAATCGAAGGAGCAGGTCGAGATCCGGTGCCACGGCGGCGGCCACCGCCACCGCCGCGTGACGCAGGCTCACCAGGTCTCTGCGGTCACGTGCCGTCAGCAGGTGAATGCTGACCCCGGCGATGGCATGACCGACGGGAGATGGCAAGCTCAGTCGCCCCCAAAACAAAAGGCCCGGGGGTTGTAGCCCGGGCCTTGCGACCTCGAACCGAGGAAACTACAGGCGCCGCTCGAAAATCTTGAAGTCGCTCTTCTCCGCCTCGACGATGTCGTCCAGCAACGCGTAGATGGCAGCGATCTTGCGGTCCTTGTGGAACTTGTCGTCGAACGCGGTGAACTCCGCCTCGTCCTTGAACCGGAAGACTTCCATGAAGTAGTTCGGCCGGCTGCGATCCTCGTATATCGTGCAGTCGGTCCCGCCGATGGCGGCGAGCAGCGGCTTCAGCTCGCGCATGAGGTCGAAGAACTCACCGCGGCGTCCCTCGCGAATCGAGTACGTGATTGCGAGGACGACACCGGCCTCGGCGAAGTCCGGCATGACCAGCGGGCCCCGGGCCGCGGGCGCGCCCGGCTTGCGGTTGTCGCGCAGGGGCGGCATGGAACGTGCGGGCGCGACGAGCACCGGGCGAGAGGGAGCCACGTGCCGAAGAGGCATCGGCGACGGGATCGATTCGGTGCGGGTGCGCGCCGATTTCGGCATGGCGCTCGAATGGGTGCTGCGCGCGGGAGTCGTCGCGCGAACAGAGGACGACTTCCGCGACTTCGAGCGCGGCGCTTTCGAATGCGGTGCTCTCGAACGAGAAGCTCCCGATCTCTTCCGGTCGGGTCGGCGGCTGGCACGCGTCTTGGCGCGCGCTGAATGCCGCGGCCGGCGGGAGGGACCGCCCGAGGACTTGCGGGCCGGCTTTTTCTGACGCCTTGCCTTCACTCAACCCCCTTGGTCGGCCCCCCTCACCCCTTCTGGGTTTGGCTTCTCTGAGGCCGACTTCCCGAAAAGATTCTACCAAAACCCTTTCGGGTGACGCCAGGATTTTTTGGGGCCGTGTGATACGTTGTGTCTGGCACGACACACACTAAATGTCGAGGGAAAAGGGATTTAGAATACCTCGCCAAGCCCCCCAGTCCAGGCATTTTTCCCGTCGCCGGACATGCTTCGTCCGTAATCGAGGCGCAGAAGAAGTCTTCGCGACGCGAGCCGGAGACCCAGACCCACGTCGTGCATCCTGCGCGAGCCGCCTTGAGCAGTGGTCTCGAGCCGCGCGCCATCGTAGAAGGCCACCGCTCCGAGCTGGAAGTGCGCCGCGTCGGCGATCCGCTGCCGCAGCTCCACGTTCAGCAGGTTCAGGTCCTTCCCGATCGCCGTGCCGCCGAGGATGCCACGGCGCCGGGCGTAGTGGCCACGAAGCGGATACTCCATCTCCGATGAAGCGCCCGGGGTAAACATCTCGTCGAGGGGCGTGCGGTGCCCGCCTCGACCCAGGATGAACCGGGCAGCGAGCGCAGAGCGCGCGATCGGCTTGCCATCGGGCAGCGAGAGGTACCCGTGATAGCGAAGCGCCACCTGGCCCAGCGGATACGAGAGGTCCGAGCCGAGCGAGGGGAGCGCCTGGAAGAAACGCGCCGACACGTCGAACCGGTTCCGGCGGCGGTCGAGGAAACGATGGTCGAGAGCGAGCTGGTATCCGGAGATCCGGCCGTCCGGCGCGTCGGGACGAACGATGCTGAAGGTGCGATCCCGCACGCGCCAGCCCACCTCGGCGACCGTCCCGGGACCGACGACGCGGCGCAAGCTCACGTCGCCGCCCCGTGTACGCAGGGTGAACGTCCCCCCGAGATCATATGAGGGCCGCGCACGCAGCGCCTCCACCCGGAGGTTCGCGGGAAGGCCGAAGGGACGGGGCCACTCGACGCTCCCCTTCAGGTGCGGCTGAGTCCTCTGCCACTTGTAGTCGAGGCCGAGGTTGATCCCTTCGCCGCCGAGGTCGAAGTAGCGCAGGACGATCTTCTTGCGAATCGCGTTGACGGCGCTGCGGGTGGCGATCTCCAGCCGATCGCCGAAGCCGTGCCGCTCGGCGAGGTCGACTTCGAGGTCGACATGGCCCGGCTGCTTCGGGAGCGGCCGCAGCTCGATTCGGCTGAAGATGCCGAGCTCCTCCAACCGAAGCCTCGTCTTGCGGTACGCGCCGAGGTCGAGCACGCCTTCGGGGGAGAGGGCCAGCTCCCGGCGCGCGACGCGGTCGTGCGTGTGCACGAGCCCCTTGATCTCGACCTGGTCGAGCCGCGGCTGCCCCAGCCGGTTCCATTCCTTGAGGGCGTCCTCGGTGTGGCCGGCGAGATGGAGCGAAGCGGCCAGCATCTCCCGGGCATACGGGTCGGGCTGGTAGACGAGGGCCGAGGCGAAGCCCGCCGCGGCATCCTCGTATCTCTTCTCGAGAAAGTGCAGGCCCGCCAGCTCCACGCGCGCCTCGGGCCGGGAGGGAGCGGCGGCGATTGCCCGCTGCAACGCGTCCTCGGCTTCGGCATGGCTTCCGCGGCGGCCGGCGGCGACGCCGCGGGCCACCAGCTCTTCGTAGGTAGGTGGCCCGGGCGCAGCCTTGTCGCGCGCTACGAATAGCGTCCAGTAGCCCGCGCCCGCCCACCGCTTCTCGAACGTCCCGCTCTTGACCGCGCGCGACGCTCCTTCGGCGGGGTTGTGGACGACGACGGTGCGGCGCTGGTCGTCGAAACCAATGACCACCACGTCGTGGTAGCGGCCGCGGCCCATGTCCCAGGCCACGATCAGCGGCCGCCCCTTGCCGACGAAGTCCCGCAGGTTTGCGACGTCGCCCTTGTAGGCGACCGCCTCCATGCCGCGGCCGCGGGCGAACTCGGCCAGCCGGGAACCGGCGATCCCGTGCAGCTCGGGCGTGA
>QHVJ01000256.1 GCA_003222275.1 Acidobacteriota bacterium
GTGGGGGACCCACGCCGACGAGATCGAGACGTCGATGATCCTGTTCATGCAGCCGGCGGCAGTGCGGATGGATCGGGCCGTCGCCGACGGCGAGCGTGTCCGCTCGGGACCGCTGACCCGCGACCCGCGCCGCACCGACCGCCACTACTCGCCCTCCGGCGTCTTCGGCGACCCGACGCTGGCCACGTGGCAGAAGGGCGAGCGGATCACGGAGGCGACGATCGCGGCCATCCTGAAGGACGTCGACGACCTCGCCCTGGCCGCACTCCCGCGGCGATAGTTCGTCGCCGCCCCGCGCCGGACGGCCCTGGGCTATCATCCGCCATGCCCATCGGGACCGCGTTCCACCCGCGCACGTCGGCCCTCTGCGAGAGCATGAGCTGGCGCGACTGGGCCGGGTACTTCGCCGTGAGCACGTACGAGGTGCACCACGAGCGCGAATACAACGCCATCCGCAACGCGGCCGCGCTCATCGACATCTCGCCGCTCTTCAAGTACCGGGTGAGCGGGAACGATGCGACGCGGCTGGTCGACCGCGTGATCACCCGGGACGCGAACAAGATCGCGGTGGGGCAGGTGGTCTACACGCACTGGTGCGACGGCGAGGGCAAGGTCATCGACGACGGGACCGTCGCCCACCTGGGGCCGGACCTCTACCGGTGGACGGCGGCCGAGCCCAACCTGCGCTGGATCAGCCAGAACGCGCTCGGCCTCGATGTGAAGATCGAGGACATCTCCGACCGCACGGCCGCCCTCGCCCTGCAGGGTCCGACGAGCCGGGCGATCCTCGCCTCGTGCGCGGAGACCGAGGTGCCCGTCGGCTCGCTGAAATACTTCCGCGTGACCCCGGGGAGGATCGGTGGCATCCCGGTGGAGATCTCCCGCACCGGCTACACCGGCGACCTCGGCTACGAGGTGTGGGTGGCGGCCGAGCGGGCGGTGGAGCTGTGGGACTGGCTCATGCAGGCGGGGCGGCCCTACGACATCACGCCCGCGGGGATGCTCGCCCTCGACGTGGCCCGCATCGAGGCCGGTCTCATCCTGCTCGACGTGGACTACGTCAGCGCGAAGAAAGCGCTCGTTCCGTCGCAGAAGTACACGCCGTACGAGATCGGCCTCGGCCGGCTCGTCAACCTCGACAAGGCGCCCTTCGTCGGCCACGCCGCCCTCAAGCGCGAAGCCAAGGAAGGCCCGAAGCGGCAGCTCGTGGGGGTGGAGGTGGACTGGGACGACCTGGAGCGGCTCTACGACGAGGCCGGCCTTCCGCCTCAACTGCCCGCCACCGCGTCGCGCGTCTCGGTGCCCCTCTACCGCGGCGGCACCCAGATCGGCAAGGCGACGAGCACGACCTGGTCGCCGACCTTGAAAAAGATGATCGCCCTCGGCAGCGTGCGCTCGGGCATGGCCGAGGCCGGCACCGGGCTCGACATGGAGCTGACCGTCGACCACCAGCGCAAGCACGTCCGGGTCGCGGTCACCAGGCTTCCGTTCTTCGATCCGCCGCGAAAGCGGGCCTGATCTCCGGATGGCGAGGAACGAAGCCGTGAAGAAAAAACACGGCTACCCGTGGTGGCTCGAGACGCTGGCCGCCATCGGGGCGGCCGCCACCATAGCGGTCATCATCACCCTCTTCTTTTCCGTGGGGCGCCGGCCGGGACACCTCGTCCCGACGCAGGCCCCCGCGGTCGACGCCCCCGAGTTCCTGGCCGCCGTGGCGGGCACCGCCGGCACGCCGCTACGCAAGGGAGGCACCATCCATCTCCTGAACAACGGCGTGGAGTTCTTCCCCTCCCTCCTCCAGGCGATCCGAGCCGCCAAACGGACGATCACGTTCACGGTCTACATCTGGGAAGCGGGTCAGGTGAGCGATCAGGTGAGCGCGGCACTCATCGAGCGCGCGACGGCCGGCGTGGAGGTCAGGGTGCTCCTCGACAGCATGGGCTCCCTCCACGCACCGGGCCACACGATCGACGCGATGAAGAAGGCGGGCGTGAAGGTCGAGACGTTCCGTCCCCTGCGCCTCGGCAAGCTGACCCGCTTCCACCAGCGCAACCACCGCCGCGCCATCGTCATCGACGGCGAGATCGGCTTCACCGGCGGCATGGCCGTCGCCGACAAGTGGCTGGGCGACGCCGACAGCAAGGAGCACTGGCGGGATACGATGGTGAAGGTCACCGGCCCGCCCGCGGCATCGCTGCAATCCGCATTCGCTCCGCTCTGGGCCTACGCTTCGGGAGAGATCATCGCGGGTCGGACGTTCTTCCGTCCCGACAACGTCGCCGGCGACGAAGGCGGCCCGCTCCACACCGGACTGCCGAGCTCCCCCTCCAGCGAAGACCACCCGCTCCGCCTGTTCTTCGTGCAGTCTTTCGCGGCCGCCCGCGAGCGGCTCTACATCACGACCCCCTACTTCGTGCCCGACGAGGGCACCCGCCGGGTAGCCGAGGATCGGGCGCGGGCGGGCGTGGACGTGCGCATCCTGCTGCCCGACGACCACACCGACGCCAAGCCGATCCGGCTCGCGAGCCAGAGGTACTACGAGGAGATGATGGAGGCCGGCATCCGAGTCTACGAGTATCAGTCCACGATGATGCACACGAAGCACGTGATCGTGGACGGCAAGTGGTCGATCGTCGGCTCGGCCAACATGGACATCCGCTCCAAGGAGCTCAACATGGAGAACGTGCTCGGCATTCTCGACGCCGGCTTCGCCTCCGAGCTGGAGGCGGCGTTCCGGAAGGACCTGGAGAAGGCGAAGGAGATCAAGCTCGAGGAGTGGCGGCGCCGGGGTGTGATCCACCGCGTCCTGGAGCGCATCTGCGCGCTCTTCGCCGAGCAGTATTGAACTACGCGCGTGTCGCTGGCGTTGCCGGTTGCTCTTTCCGGCTGCGGGCGGCGACGTAGAAGGTCGGCACCGCGAACAGCGTCACCAGCGTCGAGAGGCTGAGGCCGCCGATCACGACGAGGGCCAGCGGCTTCTGCAGCTCCGCCCCGGCGCCCAGGCCGAGGGCCAATGGCAACAGGCCGAAGAGAGTGCACAGCGTCGTCATGAGGATGGGCCGCAGGCGGATCCGCGCCGCGTGCGCCACCGCTTCCGGGAAGGGTGTGCCCTCGGCGTGGAGACGGTGGGCGTAGTCGATCATCACGATCCCGTTCTTCACGACCAGACCGATGAGCAGGATGAAGCCCATCGCCGACGAGACGTTCAGCTCGGTGCGCGTGATGATCAGCATCAAGAGCGCCCCCCCGAACGAGAGCGGCGCCGCGGCGAGGATCAGCAGGGCGGGCGTGAACGAGCGGAACTCCACCACCAGGATGAAGAGCACGAGCGAGGCCGCGATGGCGAGCACGGTGAGGAGCTGGCGGAAGGCGCCCTGCTGCGCCTCGTACTGGCCACCCACCTCGAAGCTGTAGCCCACGGGCAACTTGATCCCGGCCAGCTTGTCCTTGACCTCCTTGACCCCGCTTCCGAGGTCCTTGTTTTCCAGCCGGCCGGTGATGAGGGACATCTGTCGCATGTTCTCGCGCCAGAGGATGCCCTGGGCCGGGGCGGGTGTGGAGTGAGCGAGCGCGGCCAGGGGGGCCATCTTGTTGTCCGCTCCGCGCACCGGCATCTGGGCGAGGCGCACGGGGTCGAAGCGGATCGCGTCGGGATAGCGCACGCGGACGGGGATCGTGCGGTCGAAGAGGCGTAACTGGGTCGGCACCGCTCCCAGCCAGGCCGCGGCGAGCTGGTCCGCGACCTGGGTCGTCGTCAGGCCCAGGCGTCCCGCGGCCATGGGATCGATCTCCCACGTCACTTCGGGATTTCCCTTCTCGACCCCCACGACGTCGACGATGCCCTTGATCTCCTCCACCTTGGGCTGCACCGTGCCGGCCAGCTCTTCGAGCCGGCTGGGATCGTCGCCGAAGATCTTGACCTCGACCGGAGTGGGGTTGCCCTCGAGGTCCCCGATCATGTCCTGCAGGAGCTGGATGAACTCCACGTCCATCGACGGCACGGCGTCGTGGATCTTGGGTCGCAGGTCCTCGATCACCTGTTCCGCGGAGCGGTGCCGCTGCGCGCGCGACTTGAGCCGGACGAGCAGGTCGCCCTTGTTGGGCTCGGTGGCGAACAGGCCCAGCTCGGAACCGGTGCGCCGGGAGAAGGACGCCACCTCCGGCGTGTCGGCGACCAGCTTCTCGACCTTGCGGATCAGGCGATCGGTCTCCTCGATCGCGGTGCCGGCCGGGGTGAGGTAGTCGATCACGAAGCCGCCCTCGTCCATCTTGGGCAGGAAGCCGGTGGCGGTAAAGCGGTACAGGATCACCGCGGCAAGGATGAGCCCCAGGACGCCGAAGCCGAGCAGGCGCGGATGGCCCATGGCCCGGCCGAGGGCGGGAGCGTAGCGCCGCTCCAGCCAGTCGGCTCGGTCGTCGTGGGCTTTTTTCGGCCGCGTCCAGTGGGCGAGGAGCGGGATCAGGGTCAGGGCGAGGAAGAGCGAGATGATGACGGAGACCGAGAGGGTAATGGAGAGAGCGCGGAAGAACTGGCCAACCACTCCGGAGAGGAGGCCCAGCGGGGCGAAGACGACCACCGTCGTGAGGGTCGAGCCCACGACGGGCACCACCAGCTCGGACACCGCATTATCGATCGCTTCCGCGTCGCCGCGGGCGCGGTGGCGATGGATGTTTTCGACCACGACTACGGCGTCGTCGATGACGAGGCCGATGGCCACCGCCAGGCCTCCCATCGACATGAGGTTGATCGTCTCGCCGAAAAGCTTCATGAACAGGAAGGTCGAGATCACGGTGAGCGGCAGCGTCACCGCGGCCACCAGGGTCACCCGCCAGTCGCGGAGGAACACGAAGAGGACGGCCACGGCGAGCAGCCCGCCGATGATGATCGCGTCGCGCACGCTGGCCATGGCGTCGGCCACGAAGCCGGCGAGGTCGTAGACCTTGGAGATGTGCAGGCCGGCGGGCAGGGTCTTGGCCAGCGCCTGCAGGCGCTCTTCCACTCCTGTGCGCACGTCGAGGATGTTGGCGCCGACCTGCTGGGACACGTTGACGAGCGCCGCGGGCTGGCCGTTGCCGGCGACGAGGGTGACCCGGTCCGGCGAGCCGGGGAAGACGTCGGCGACGTCGGCCACGCGCAGCGTCGCCCCTTTCTTGACCACGATCGGCGCTTTGGCGATCTCGGACGCCGACTTCCACAAGCCGGAGGCGAGAACGAGGTACTGGATGCCCCCGGTGGGGTAGCGGGCGACCGGGACGAGGGTGTTGGCGGCCTTCAAGGCGTCGGCGACGTCGGTGACGACGAGGCCGCCCGCCAGCAGCCTGGCCGGGTCGACCACCACCTCCATCTCTCGCGTATCGCTGGCCATCACCTCCACCCGTCCCACCCCGGGCACGCGGGCCAGCTCGGGGCGCATCACGTAGAAGGCATAGTCGCGCAGGTCCGCCTCGGGCAGCCCGCCCGTGAGGTTGTAACTCAGGATGGGGAAGGTCGCGGTGGTGAGCCGCTCGACCGTCAGCTCCGCCTCCGCCGGCAGGTCGGTGCGCAGCTCGGCCACCCGGTTCTGGACCTGCTGGAGGGCGAGGATGATGTCGGTGTTCGTATCGAACTGGGCCGAGATCTCCGCCGAGCCGCGGAATGTCTTGGAGCGCACGCGCCGTATGCCCGGCACCTCCATGATCGCCTGCTCGATCGGACGGGTGACGGTGAGCATCATGGAGCGCGCGGGAATCGTCCCGACGTGGGCGATGACGATCACGCGGGGGAACTTCAGCGGGGGATAGATGTCGCCCGGGAGCTGGTAGACAGCGAGCGCCCCCGCCGCGGCCAGGAGGCCGGTCATGAGGAGCACCGCCCTTCCGTGGTTCTCGGAGACTCGCGCCAGGTTCATTTCTGCATCACGGTCACGGCGGCGCCGTCGGGAAGCTCTTCCTGGCCCTTCACTATCACCTTCTCCGAGGCCACCACCCCGGAGCGGATCTCGGCATCCTCTCCGGCCACGATGCCGAGGACGACCGCCTTGCGGTGGGCCTTCTGGTCGGCGCCCAGCACGTAGACGTACGTCTTGTCTTCGTCGCGTACGACCGCCAGGGCAGGCACGATCACCACGTCCTTGTGCTCCTCGGTCTGGATCTCGATCTGGACCGGAGTGCCCGCGGTGAGGCGGGTGCCGCGGCCGAGGGCGAGCCGAACGAAGGCGGTGCCGGTGGCCACATCGACGGCAGCGGGACGGGAGCTGACACGGGCCGTTTCGGCGTCGTCCCCCGCCGCGCCCGGGACGATGACGCGCGCCGGCTGGCCGATGGAGATGCGGGTCAGATCGGCGACCGGCACGGACGCGGTGATCTGCATGCGCGTCGGATCGACGACGCGCAACACGGGATCGGTGGCCACGGCCTCCACGGCATCGCCGGGATTGTGCGAGCGATGGGCGACGACGCCGTTGAAACGGGCATGGACGCTGGTCTGCGCGACGAGATCCGCGGCCGCGGCTTGCGTGCCGGTTCCCTGCCGCACGGCGGCCTCCGCCTCGCGCAGCTCGCGCTGCGCATCCTCGACCTCCTTGCGCGATGCGATGCCGTGCTCCAGCAGCAAGGCCACTCGCGTCTCGTTCTTGCGCGCGTTCTCCACGCGCGCCCGGGCCGCGGCCAGCTCACCGGACCGCGTCGCGAGGTCGGAGCGCAGAGGAGGCGCGTCGAAGCGAACGAGCAGCTCGCCCTTGCGCACGCGGTCGCCCTCCGCCTTGGTGATCTCGACCACGCGGGCGGGCGCGGGCGCGATGATCGTCCAGTCGGCGCCGGGCGCGGGGTCGGCGGTGCCCGTGGTGGCGACCACGGCGCGCACCGTGCCGATGTGGGCGTCGGCCACCTCCACCGGTACCGCGGCCGACGTCTGCGTCGTCTCGTCGGCCGCCTTGTGGCAGCCGGCCACCGTCGCCGCCACGGCAAGAAGCAATGTAGCGCAGGCGGCGAGCGGAGCGGGATTCACTTCCGCGTAGCGAGCGGCGATTTCGCGCTTCATGGCGGCGGCCCCACGGCCGCGGCCCGCTGCAGCTCGGCCAGCGCGACCTGATAGTCGTACGCGGCCTGGACGGCCTTGGCCCGCGCCTCGCGCGCCGCCCGCAGCGCCTGGAGCAGCGCCACCAGGTTGGTCTGGCCCGCGCGGTAGGACTCTTCCGCCATCGCTTCCACCTCCCGGCTCCGCGGCAGGATCTCCTCCCGGTACCGCAGGTACTGCCGGCGCTGGGTGTTCGCGCGGACGAGCGCGGCGCCCACCGCCCCTTCGAGCCGCTGTACGAGCGCCTCACGCTGCGCCTTGAGCTGCGCGATCGTGGCCTCCTCGACCCGGACCGCCGCGCGGTGGCGCGTGAAGATGGGTACCGTCACGCCAACCGCGTAGCGCCAGCCCCAGACGAACTCACCCGGAGCGTCGTGGGTCACCGCTCCCTCCAGGGTCGGATCGGGGACCTGTTGCGCGCGGGCGAGCGCGGCGCGCGCCACCGCCTCCGCCGTCTGGCGGTCGAGCACCGCCAGCTCGGCGTTGCCGGCCATGGCCGCCGCGGCCGCCGCCTCGGCCGCGGGCAGCGTCACGTCGGCCAGGTCCTCGACGACCTGCGTCGGCGCCCTCGGATCGCGGCCGATGAGGGAGTTCAGCTCGGCGCGCGACGCGTCGCGCTCGCCGGCGACCGCGGTCGCCTCGTTCTCGGCCTCGTCGAGGTTCAGCTCCGCCTGCACGACTTCCAGGCGCGCCACGGCTCCCGCTTCATGGCGCTCGCTCGCCACGTCCCGCGCGCGCCGGGCGATGCCCTGGAGATCGAGGGCGATGGCGAGCCGGGTCTGGGTCGCGGCCAGCCCGTAGTACGCGCGCCGGACCTCGGCGCGCACCTCGGCCAGCGTGCGCGCCAGCTCGGCCTCGCCCGTGCGCATCACCGCCTCGGCAAGGGCGATGCGCCGGCCGCGCTTGCCGCCCAGCTCGATGGGCTGGCTGGCCGTGAGTGACTGGTGCGGCGTTTCCTTCGCCTGCTCGTATCTGAGGTCGGGGTTGGGACGCTCCTTCGCCACGTCGATGCCCGCCTGGTCGATGGCGCGGCGGAGCCGGGCGGCGGTGATCGTACGGTTGTTGGCGGTGGCGAGCGCGAAGGCTTCGTCGAGGCTGAGGGGCGGCTCTGCCGTCTGGGAAGCCGCGGGCGGGGCGGGCGCAGGTGGCTCCTGCGGGGACGCTCCGGTGGCGGCCGCCGCTGTCAACAGTACAAAGATGAATATTCGGCCCCGCGCGCCCATCTTTTTCCATCATGTTTCAGGAACCGACGGCCTTCAACCGGGGAACGAACTTTCGATCCCCCGCGAGACTCGGCGCGGGAGTTGCATGCCCGCTAGAGGAAGCGCCGCGGGGCGGGAAGCGTCGAGTCCAGCAGGCAGCGGTCATGCGGGCATGGGCGAATCGATTGCCGGGTCTCGTAGGACCATGCCTGGCCATCCTGTTCATGCTCGCTCCCGCCGGCGTGCGGGCCCAGGGCGGTCCGCCCCTCATCACGGACGACCCGGACACGCCCGGGCCCGGGTATTGGGAGATCAACCTCTCCGGTCTCTTCGAGAAGAACCGGCTCGAGCGGAGGTTCGAGACGCCCCGCCTCGACGTCAACTACGGCGTGGGACGGCGGATCCAGCTCAAGTACGAGATGCCCTGGCTCGAGGTTCGCCCGCCCGGGCAGCCCACGCGCAGCGGCGCCGGCAACTCCGTGACCGGCGTGAAGTGGCGCTTCCTGGGCGCGGAGGGCAAACGCGTGGCCTGGTCGGTGTACCCGCAGCTCGAGTTCAACACGGACCATGGGTCCGTCGACAAGGGCCTCGTCGAGCCGGGTCGCCAGCTCCTTCTCCCGACGGAGATCACGCTGGAGGTACGCCACGTCGAGATCAACGGCGAGGTCGGGCGCAACTTGGTGGAGCACGGCCCGGACGGCTGGGTCTACGGCATCTCGACGGAGGCCAACGTCACGCGGCGTCTCGAGCTACTCGCAGAGCTGCACGGCGAGCGTCGCGAGTCGGAGCCGGCGGAGCTGATCGTCAACGTCGGCGGACGGCAGAAGCTCACCCATCAGCTCATCCTGATGCTCGCGCTGGGCCGCGCCGTGCACGGGGTACCCGACGAGAGGCCGCGGCTGCTCCTCTACGCCGGGCTCCAGCTCAACCTGCCCGGTTTCTACCGGTTCGACCACCCCGACGGCCGCTGACGTCCTCGCCGGGTGCGCCGCCGTCCGTCAGTGGTGCGTGGTCTTCGTTTGGCTCTGCTTCTTTTCGTGGGCTTCCTTCTTCTTCTCGGCGGCTTCCTTCGCGGCCGTCTCGTGCGAAACGTCCACGATGTGACCGTCGATCGCGCTCACGAGCACTTCGGTTATGCCGCCCTTGGCGGTCTTGATGTCGAAGGAATACACGAGGGTACCCTTCTCCTTCTCGAGCTCGCTGCTCTCGACCGTGCCTGGGGCCTTCTTGAGCGCGATTTCCTGCGCCTTCTCCTTGGAGATCTTCGCCTGCTTCGCGAGAGCCGCCTGGTCGTCCGCCGCGCCCGCCAATGGGCCGAGAGCGAGGCCCACCACGGCGGCCATTGCGAACACGAGAGATCTATTCATTGCATCCTCCTGATCCTTATCATTCTAGACGACCGACGATCGCCTGCCAGTTGAGGATCGCGTTCCACACGAGGCGATGGTCGCCACGGTTGAGGTCCCGGTGGAGGGGGTTGAAGTTGAAGGCCACCACGTGGCCGCGGCCCACCGGCAGATCGAGGATGGCCGACCTCCCCAGCAGGCGCTCCTCGCCCCAGGCCTGGCCGCTCACGACGAGCGGCGCGCCCGTTCGATCGCCCCATTCGAGGACGATCGCGCGGCGGTCTTCCGGGCCGTCGAGACAGGACGTGCAGTACGCCATTCGCAGCCAGGTCCGGGGCGCGTCGTAGAGCGGGTAGTTCTGGCGGAAGACGTGGGTGCGGGCCGGATAGCCGTAGGCGAGCGGGTGGCCAGGTCGCGCGAAGCTCACCCGCAGATGCGCGCCTGGCGTGCGCGTGGCCGCATCGCCCTGGCCGAGGCGGAGCGACGGGCCGCCCTCGGCGCGGCGCACACCACGCACGATCCCGCCTTCGAGTGCAAGCACCGAGCCGCTTCCCAGGGTGACGAGAAGGCCGCCCTCCTCGACGAAACGCTGGAGCTGCGCGACGCCCTCCCAGCCGATCCCGCCCGTGATGTCGTCCGACTCGGCCGGCGTGCCGTGGCTCGGCGTCTGCGGCGTCTTCCTGTACGGCATCGGCCCCCAGGCTTTCGGCAATCCCTGGATCTGCTCGGCCAGCTCGAGGTCCACGTGGCCGTAGATCAAGACGTCGACGCGATCCCGCAGTCCTCCGGCGCGGACATCCTCGTCCCGTACGTAGGTGTAGGGCACCTGCCGCTGGTCGAGGGCGTAGCGGACCCAACCGATCGAGTCGGTATCGGCCCAAGGCACCCAGACCCCGATGCGGGCGGCTTTCGCGGCGTGACGCGTCACGTCCGGCGCGGCGACGGCGCTCGTGAAGTCGAGCGCCAGCTCGGCGGCGGTGGCGCGAACCGCGCCGGCCAGGCCCTCCTGCGCGGGAAGGATCCATGACCCGGCAGGGAAGTCGATTCCGGCCGCGCGGAACGCGCGCTCGGCGATCTCGACGCCGAAGGCCGCGAGCCGGTACCGCGCCGCGAGCAGGCCTTCCTGCCCCGTGTCCTTCATGACGAAGACGGGGCCGGATCCGGCGACGTTGCCCGCGGGCCGGGGCGTTTCACTGAGATTGGCGAGCGCGGCCGAGCGCACCGACGCGTCGGCGGTGGGGACGGCCTCCAGACGATAATGAGCGGGAAGCTCCCATGAGATGTCGTCGTAGGGCTCGCCGGCATCCCTGGGGAAGCGCTGCGGCGTGAGGAGGTCCACGGCGTAGTTGCGGTAGGGCTGGTCGAGACGCACGACGTAGGTCCCGGCGGGGAAGTCGCCTTCCTTCAGATGCAGCGGCGCTGGCACGCGGCCGACCTCGATGTGCTGGCCGAGGAGGCGGCCGACCATCTGCGCCACGCGGAGCCGGTCGCCCTGGTCGTCGCGGATCACGAACGCGTAGGGAGCCTCGTCGAGGCCCTTGCGCCAGGAGTGGACGCCCTTGGTGTAGAAGTTGCGCAGCATCTCCTTCGCGTTGCGGGCCATGTAGTCGAGGGCGGAGAGGGCGCCCGTCTCCGTGTAGTTGACGTTGTCGCGCGCGGACCAGGTGACCTCGGAGGGCGGCGGCAGCGGCCGATACCACTCCATGGTCGTGCTTCCGTCGCGGATGACGCGGCGTACCGTCTCGGCGGTGGCGTTGCCGAAGGTCTCGTACCCGCGGCCGATGGCGTTGTGGTTCATGGCCACCGAGTCGAGGTAGTGATGGCCGAACGCCTCGCCGAAGTTCCAGGTCCACACGCCGGGCATGCCGAGGGCGGTCATCGCCTGCACCTCGTGGAGGCTCATCTCGAGGAACTCCCCGTGGGTGATGGGATCGATGTGCGGGTTGTACGGCCCGGTGCCGTTCCAGGTCACCATCAGCGGGATCGCTTCGTGAAGGTCGTGGACGACGGTCGGGTGCCACTCGAAGAACATGCGGTGGACCGCCTTCGTCGTCTCGTGCGTCTGTTGATGCGCGTCGCGGTTGATGTCCACCATCGCGTACTTCGACCAGTACGGCGGCGACTGCCGGGGCAGCGCGCCGTAGTCGGTCTTGCCCTTCAGGAAGCGGTAGAACCACTCGACCATCTTGTCGCGCCCGTCGGGGTTGGAGACGGGGTTGATGAGCACGAGGGTCTGCTCGCGGATCCGGCGGATCATCGGCCGCTCCGAGACGGCGAGCCGGTAGGCCAGCTCGAGCACGGCCTCGGTCGAGCCCGTCTCGTCCGCGTGCAGGACGGCGTTGAAGTAGTACACGGGCCGCGCGCTTTCGATGAGCTCCTCGGCCGCGGCGGGATCGGTGCGGCGCGGATCCGCCAGCGCGGCGGTGGCGGCCTTGAGGCGGTCCAGATCGCGGATGCCGGCCTCGTCGGCCACCGCGAGCATCAGGATCTCGCGACCTTCTTCGCTGCGGCCGATCGTGAACGCGCGCACCCGAGGTGACGCGGCGGCCAGGGCGCGGCCGTAGGCATGCGCCTTCGCCGTGTCCACCATCTCACCCGGCGCGCCCATGATCCGGCCGAAGAAGGCGCGCGGCGACGGCACGGTGGCGGACGCGGGCAGGTAGGCCACCCAGGGGGAGAGGAAGCGCGGGTCGCCGGTGGCGGCGGCGATCGCCTCGACGGAGCCGGCCTCGGGTGAATCGGGAGCGACGCCGGTGTCGTTGGCGGGCACTGCGGTCGCCGTCGCCAGCAACAGCGGCACCGCGGCCAGAGACCGGTTCATGCCGCTACTCCCGAGCGAACCTCGTCCACTGCCAGACACCCCCCGCCACTGTTCGCGGGAGCCGGTGCCCGAGCTGCCGTGCCACCATGACCAGCTGTCCCCGATGATGACCCTCGTGCGCGGCAAAGTAGCTGAGGAAGTGCTCCAAGTCCGTCGGGAAGTTCTGCCACGTCGCCCGGGGCACGCGGCCACCACGGGCGATGCCTAGTTCAATGAGGTCAATCATGCCCTTGCTGCTGCGCGACAACGCCCGCACCAACTCTTTCGGTCGGACCCGACGCAAGTCGACCCGCCGCGGCACTTTGACGCCATGTCGAGCGCCTATGCTTCTGATCCAGCTGCACCGGCTGTTGTGGATGTGGGCGGCAATCATCCCGACGGTCAGCCGCGAGATGCCCGGGACCTGCCTCGACCAGACCGCAGAGGGGAGCTGTTCGACAAGGTACGTCGTCGCCCGGTTGTTCGTCCGCCATGCGGCAATGATCGCCCCACCAGGCCCGAGCTCTCTCGGCACAGCAGCTCCTTCCAAACCGTGGCTCGTCCGTTGAATCTTGTTGTTCTAAGGCCTGCTCTTCATGCGGGGGCGCCGTCTGCATTTTAGCTCCGGCACATACGATGTGGCTCGCTCCGCGTCGCGTTCTACACGACACATCTCGGCTTCACGCTCGAACACCAGCAGCTTCCCGCGTTCGCGAGCGTGTCGCTCGGTGATGCGCAGATGCTCCTCAGCGGGCCACAAGCGTCGGGATCTCGGCCGATGCCGAATGGACAGCGGCAGGAACCCGGCGGATGGAACCGCGTCGTGCTTCGGGTCGACGACCTCGCCGCGTTCATCGACGTGCTGAACAGAGCGGGCCTCCATTTCAGAAACAACATGGAGACCGGGCCGGGCGGTCGACAGATCCAGATCGAAGACCCCGACGGGAATCCGATCGAGTTGTTCGAGCCGGCGCGTTAGCGGTCCGCTTCGACGTGCGCCATGCGAACTCTGGCAACATTCACTGTCGCGTGTACGGCACCGCTCGCGATAGGGTCGTCGGCCTCAAGCCACATTTGTCCAGAGAACCTGTCTTGCGGCCTGACCGATCGCACGCCGATCCCTCGATGGTCCGTCGAACACCCTGGATTAGGCTGCGAGCGGCGGCACTCCATCCTGCCAGGCCGCCGCTCGTCAGCTTCAATCCATTGTTAGACGGCATCCTGTGAGCCACGGCTCACTGGGGTGGACGACCCCGCAAGAGGTACCGGGCAGCGGAGAGGTAATAGTTCCGCGCGCTGGCGTTGATCTGCCGCTCGCCCAGTTCCGTAAGGGCCTGACCCTTGATTCTCTTCGCGTCGCGTTCACGCCGTCAACGGCTAACAGGTAGTCGGCGAGTTCCGCGGCCCATTGGAACTCGCGCGCCGCCAGGGCATCACGCGCGCGCGCCAACACCTGATCGGCACCACCGGCCAAGCCGATGATCTTCGCGGCGCGCTGCCGCTCCGTCAGGGGAAACAGGCGGGTCGCGTTGCCGTCGAACCACCCCAGGCGGTCGGCGTAGATGGCGCGGACGGACCACGCGACGCTGCCGTAGAACTCCGGCAGGTAGGGGTTGTCTGCCAGCTGCGGCGCCAGGTTGACATGCTGCACCAACTCGTCGGGCCGCTCGCCCTTCCGCATGGCCGCGAGCGTCTGGTCCAGGACGGACTGGATGGCGTCGCGGTACGCCG
>QHVJ01000506.1 GCA_003222275.1 Acidobacteriota bacterium
TCGTACTCGGCCAGGATCAGGTCGTTGCCCAGGGGCAGGTGCGGGCCGTGCTCCTTGGATCCGGCGCCGAGCGGAAGGACGACGACGCGTTCCGGGGTGAGCAGGCGTTCCGCCTCGGGCCACGGGATCTCCCCCAGGCGCACCCCGGGCGAGCCACCGGCCGCGCCGGATGCCGGCACGCGCGGGGGAAGAAAGCGCTTGGGGAACTTGGCGACCACCGTGTACAGCGGGTCGACCATGTTGGCCACGCGGATGACCGCGACCTGGGAGACGAGCTGGTACACGTCGGCCTTGTCGAATCCGTAGTCGGCCGCCAGCCAGTCGATCAGCTCCACGAACGCGATGCGCAGCGCGTCGGAGAGCGGACGCGCGCTTCCCGCCACCATCAGGTATTCCGCATCCTCGAAGCGCGGCCAGGCAATCGTCTTCTTCTTGAGGAGGCCGAAGCGGAAGGCCACGTCCATCGACGTCTCCAGCCCGGAGCCGCACACCTCGCCGTCGCCCATCAGGGCGTGGCCGTCGCCGAAGTAGAAGAGCGCCCCGCCATGGAAGACCGGGAGATACACGGTCGTGCCCTCGCGCACGTCGGAGGCGTCCATGTTCCCGCCGAAGCGCCCCGGCCAGAGGCCGTCGAAGCTCATGTCGCCTTCCGGCGCCACCGCCACGCGGCCGAGCATCGGCTGCAGGGGAACCGTGATCGACTTCATGGCGCTGCCAGGGAGGTCGACGGTGCCCGTCATCCGCTGGCGGTCGATCCGCCAGACGTACCGCCCGCGGGGGAACATGTCGTTGAGCATGGCCGTGCCGCCGTCGGGAACGAGGGCGCCGAAACGCCCGCCCTGGGTGGAGACGGCGGTGTCATGGTTCGGCCGCACCTTGAGGATCTCGACGACCAGCGTGTCTCCGGGCTCAGCGCCTTCGATCGCGATCGGTCCCACCTCCCCCGGCCACTGGCCTCCGGCTTTCTCGTACCACTCCCCCCACAAGCTCTCGCTCTCGAGGACGTCCCCCGGCTTTACCGTCAGCACGGGCGGCCTGACGGCGAACGTCGGATGGCCCACCGTGGGCTTGAAGTGGTGCGTCTCCGCGCTCGCCACCGAGGCGGCGAGCGTCAGGCCGCAGAGCGCTCGGAACATGGAAACCTCCGGGAGGTGGAAGATCGGGATTCTACCTCCGGGACACTGGCCGGCTCGCGAAAGATCCGGCCTTCCTTTTGTGACGCATTCGTGCCAGCATTGCTCCCTGCCTTGTCCCGCTCCCTGGATGGAGGATGCACTCATGAATAAGGAAACACGGGTCGATACGACGTTCGGCAGCATCGAGGGCGCCGCCGACTATCTAGGCCTGCTCATCGAATCGGTGAACGAGGCGCGAGAGGACCTGGAGGCGGAGACGGCCCTGGCCTCCGCGGCCGGAGCGGAGCGCCGCCAGCAGGCGATCCAGCTCGCGACCTACAAGCTATCGCAGCTCAAGCAGCACCTGGCCACCAGCCACCGGCTCCTCAACGACCTGCGCACGATCCGCCGGTTGCTGTTCGCCGAGAGGCAGGGCACCGCCTTCGAGAGCGCGGCCGAGACGTCGCCGGGCCGGCTCGCGGCGACGGCCGAGAACCCGACGGCCGAAGGCCAGCCGATCAGCTCGGAGGCGCGGCGGAGCGCGCAGCCGAGCGCAGCCGGCCCGCGTCGAGGGCCAGGGCGAGGCCCACGACCACCAGCGTGATCAACCCCGCCCCCGCCCCCGCACGCGTGTTCAGGAAGGGGACGCGGAGCAGCACCACCACCGCCAACACGACTGTCCCCGCGAGCAGCGCCCACCACGCCCACGCGTCGCCGCGGCGGTAGGGTCCCAGCGTGATGGCGAGGAACAGCGCGGCGAAGCCGCCCGCGTAGGCCGCGGCGGTGCCACGCCGCGCGCGCAGGGCGGTGCCCAGCTCGGGCTGTCCGCCCGCCACCTGCGAGAGGCTCACGGGGCCGATCTGCTCGTCGCGCGCACGGTACGCGACGTAGCACGACGCCATGCTCCCCAGCATCGTCAGGACCCCCACGAGCGCAAGGATCACCCAGCTGGCCGTCCTCATGTCCGCCTCCTTAATCAATACTGTTCCGGCTCCTGGCCGAGGTGCGAGCGCACCCGCCACAGGTCGGGGAAGGCGCGCTTCGGCAGCGTGGAGCGCAGGTACGCGACGCCTTCGCTGCCGCCCGTGCCCCGCTTGGCCCCGATCATACGCTCGACCATCTGCACGTGGTGGGCGCGCCACAGGGCCAGGCCCTCGTCCATCTCGATGAGCACCTCGCAGAGCGCGACGAGGTCGGCGTGGGCCTCGGGGTCCTCGTAGATGCGTACCAGCGCTTGCAGTCGCCACTCTTCGGGCTCGCTCGCTCCGCCCCGCGGTGTGGCCGGCACCGGCTCCCGCGGGAAGCCCCGCCGGACGAGAAGGTCGTCGACGGCGTCGGTGAGCGAGGGCGCGGCCAAACGCCGCTGGAGCCGATCGGCCTCCTCCGGCTCGCACACCAGCCGGCCGCACACGGCCGGGTCCTTCAGCCCGAGGAGAAACTCCAGCTCGCGGAACTGCACCGACTGGAAGCCCGAAGCCGGGTTGAGGTGATAGCGGAAGCCGAGGAAGTCCTGCGGGCGCATCGTCTCCAGGATGCGCACCTGGCTGATGAGGAGGTGCTGCACCTCCACCACGCGGCGCAGCAGGCGCGTGGCCTCCCCGACCCGGTCCTGCGCGAGGTGGGCGACCGCGCTGTCGACCTCGTGCAGCGCGAGCTTGAACCAGAGCTCGTAGACCTGATGAATGATGATGAAGAGCGGCTCGTCGTGGTGCGGCGGCGAGGACAGCCCCTCCTGCAACGACAACAGCTCCGGCACCTTCAGGTACTTCCCGTAGGTGAGGGGCATTCGAATGCATCGTACCACCCTCGCCCCGGCCGTCCGGTCCTCGGGTGTCCGCCGCCCAGGTTATGGTGTCGGGGGCCGAGTGTGCCCGCGTGCTAGACTGCAGAGTTTTGGAGGGACCAGAAAGACTTGGCCAAGGCATCCGTGCAGCGTAGACCGGCGGCCGAGGGCAAGGGCCGCAAGCCGACCCGGCCCCAGCTCGCACTGTTCGAGGAGGGCGCCGGGAAGGTCGTCCTTAGGGATCGCGAAGCGATCCCGATTGACGAGGAAGGTCCGAATTCACTTCGGGCCTTCCGCAAGATACCGGCCCCGGCGGAGCCGGCGCCGGTGGCCGAGGTGGCGCCAGGCCCGGTCACCGCGGCCAAGGCACCGGCTCGTCGCGTCACCGCGGAATCGCTGGCCAAGGGGCAACGGGAGATCTCGGTCTCCGAGTTCTTCGTCAAGAACCGCCACCTCCTCGGCTTCGACAACCCCTCGAAGGCGCTTCTCACCACCATCAAGGAAGCCGTCGACAACTCGCTCGACGCTTGCGAGGAGGCCGGCATCCTTCCCGAGCTGCACATCGAGGTCCACGACCTCGCCCTGGAGGCGATGGCTCGGGACGCCGAGCTCACCAAGGGCGAGGGCCGCTTTCTCGTCGTCGTGCAGGACAACGGGCCCGGGATCGTCAAGGCGCAGGTGCCGAAGATCTTCGGTAAGTTATTGTACGGCAGTAAGTTCCACCGGC
>QHVJ01000257.1 GCA_003222275.1 Acidobacteriota bacterium
AACGTCCTCGCTCGTCCAGCCGGCGAGCGGGTTCACCTTCACGAGGCCGAAGCGCAG
Organism: Acidobacteriota bacterium; assembly: GCA_003222275.1. GTDB lineage: Bacteria > Acidobacteriota > Vicinamibacteria > Fen-336 > Fen-336 > AA32. The sequence goes on from QHVJ01000257.1 coordinate 58, forward strand.
GTCCCACTCCACCACCCGCGCCACCGCGCGATCGCTCGTCTGGTCGCGCCGGATGGAGGTGATCCACGCGTCGAACCCGGAGAGCGCGCGCCGCAGCGGCGCGACCTTGCGGATCTCGCAGCAGCGGTCGGGCATCCGCTCCCACAGCGCGGCGCCGTGGACCGCGGCCTGGGCGTCGACGCTCAGCTCCGGCCGCACGGCCCGGATCGTCAGGCCGTAGCGCTCCTCGAGCCGCCGCCACAGGGCGTACGTCTCGGGGAAGAGCAGCCCCGTATCGAGGGTGAACACGTCGATCGCTAGGTGGTGGCGGGCGATGAGGTCGACGAGGACGCAGCCTTCGGCGCCGAAGGCGGTGGCGAAGGTGATGCGGGGCGCGAAGCGGCCGGCCGCCCACGCGAGCACGTCCGCGGGCGATCGGCCCTCCAGGGCCCCGGCGGGGTCGGCGATTTCCACTGTGCTCTCCAAAACGCTCTCTGCTCCCTCTCGCGCGCTCGCGATGGCGCGCAGAACGGCGCCGCCAGCGCGGCAGCGCCAGAAACCAGAAGGCCCGGGCTTTCGTCCCGGGCCCTGTCAGTGGTCTGTGTTCGGGGTGCTTAGAGCGTGAGGAGCACGAACGCAGGGCCGCTGTAGGTGCCGGGAGCCTCCCGGGCCACCGTACAACAACAACACATCAGCCGCTGCGCCATTACGAGCGAAAGATAGGCCCAAACCGGGCCCGCGTCAAGCGCAAACCCTTTCATGACAAAGATTCACGGGACTGTATCGTTCCGGGGGCTTGCCGCCAGTGCTAGGCTCTTCAGCGACCTACGAGGTGCAGGCCATGAGGTTGCGGCTCTCCACCGGCATCTTCTTTCTATGTCTCGCGGCATGGGCGCTGGCGGACGGCGGCGTCTCGCCCGTAACCCGGCAGGACGACGCGTATCATTTCGCCTCCTTCGCCGACGGAAGGCACGACGGCAACTTCGCCGAATGGTGGTACTTCAACCTCGTCGAGCCCGAGCAGGGCGTGCAGGCGATCTTCACCTACTCGGTCGTCGACCCCACCAACCGGACCGGCCGCGGCCTTTCCTCCGTCCTGGCGGTGGCCTACGTCGCGGGAGGCCCGCACCAGGAGGGCGCGTACCTGCCCCCCGACTCCTTCGCCGCATCCAGGGATCAGGCCGACGTCACGGTCGGCGAGGAGCTGCCGGCCGGGGGCCGGATCGAGGTGATCGACGACCGTCGCTATCGCATCGTGGGCACCGTCGCCGGCGCTCATTCCATCGCGTGGAACCTCGTGTACACGCGCCAGGGCGACTCCTGGTTCGCGGCGGACAGGCGCCACGTGGGTCGGCTCCCCTGGGAGCAGATGAGCTGGCTCGTATACATGCCGAGCGCTTCGGTGAGCGGGACCATGACGGTCGACGACCGGGTGTACCGCCTGCGTGGAGCCCGCGGCTATCACGACCACAATTGGGGCGAATGGATCCCGGGAATCGTCACGTGGAACTGGGCCCAGTACAGCGGGCCCCGTGTTCGCGTCGCCATGGGCGACTTCCCCCGGGTGCACGAGGGCACCGTCGGCGTCGACTTCGGCGGCCGCCGGACGGTCTTCGGGAAGTCCCAGTACCGGTTGACGCACTCGGCCTGGAGGTTCGACGCGGTGAACAAGTGCTGGTTCCCGGCGGTGTCGCGCCTGCGGGCGGAGAGCGAGAGCCTGGCCCTGGACGTTCGATTCAAGGCTCTGGACACGGTGCCGATCGTTCCGCCGCTGGACCTGCCGATCCTGCCTCTGGTCTACGAGCAGACCGCCGACATCACCGGCACGCTGTGGGAGAAGACGCCCCAAGGGGAGTGGCGCGAGCGGACGTCTTTCGCGGGCACGGGGTTCAAGGAATATACGAGCCTGACCACCGTGCCGCGGCAGTGACGTCGGAGGCCCGGCGCGGTCAGTAGTCGGGTGAAGAGCCGCCGCGCGCCGATGCTAGAGGCTCTTCACCTTCTTCACGGCTTCCGGGTAGGCCAGCGGTCGTTCGATGCCCGGCCACTGTGACTCCACGACCTTCTGGTAGGTCTTCTTCGCCTCCTCCTTCTGGCCGAGCTTCTCGTAGGCGCGCGCGAGGAGCAGGGTGTCGAAGGGGTTGTTCATGTCGGCCTGCTTCAGCTGCTCGAGGGCCGCGTCGTATTCGCCCTGCTCCAGCTTCACGTAGCCGGCGACGTAGTGGTAGGCGGGCCAGTACTGCTTGGCGGGCTCGCCCCCGCCTTCGATCATCTTCTTGATCGTCTCCGTCTCCGCCCACGCTTCCTGGAACTTGCCCATCTTGGCCAGCGTGCGCGCCTTGCCGTGGTGCAGGCGGCCGAGCCACGTCTGCTTCTGGTCCTCGGCCAGCGTGCTGCCCGGGACGCTCTCGTAGCCCTTCTCGTAGTCCTTCATCGCCTCTTCGAGCCGGCCGTTCTCGAGGTTGATGCGGGCCATGGCGTTCCAGATGAAGACCTCGGGGAACTGCTGGTCGAGCTTGCCGGCCTTGTACTCGGCCAGGTAAGTGCGCAGCGACTCGAGGGCCGCGTCCACGTTGCCTTCATAGAGGTGGCTGAACGTCACGCCGAAGCGGATGGCGAACGGCACCGAGCCCTTGGGCAGGCTCTTCTCGACGGACTGGTAGGTGGCCCGCGCCTTGGCGTAGCGGCCCTTCAGCAGATCGTCGTTGGCGAGGAAGGCCTCCACGCGTGCGGTCTTGGGGCCGATGGCCTGCGTCTTCAAGAACGCGATGCGCGCCTTCTCGGCCTGGTTGTCGCCGGCGTAGAGCTGCCCGAGGATCACCTGCACGAGCCGCTCGCCCGGGTAGTCCTTGGCGACCGCCTCCAGCGGCTCGATCGCCTTCTTGAAATCGACGCCCTGGTTCACGCGCGCGTAGTGCATCCCCTCGATGAAGCGGCGCTCGCCGTCGGAGGCGTTCTTGGCCATCTCCTTCGCCTTCAGGTACTCCTTCTCGGCGTCGGCGGGCGTCGCGCTGACGGCGGAGAGGTAGTACTGGCCCATCGCGAAGCTCGGGTCGGCGGCGACGATCTTCTTCGCCAGCTCGAGGTTCTCGGGCCCGACCTGGAAGTTCTCGATCCGCAGCTGCAGCTGCCCGAGCAGCGCCTTGGCTTCGGGCGACTTCGTCGTCCATTCGAACTTGCGTCCCGAATTGCCTTCGGGGTGGACGACGGCCGATGCGAGCGCGGCCGCCATGACGGCGCAAACGATTCGCGTCTTCCTCATGCTCATGCGTCGTGCTCCCTTGTCATTTTTTTGGTGACCGGCACGCCGTTCGCTCGCGCGAAGTGAATCCGCGCTCGCTCTTTGAGCTGGGGGTGCTCCACACTCCCAGACCCCCGCGCGGGCGACGGCTTGAGGGATTGTACGTTGCCGGAAGGCACGAAGTTTCAACCGAGTCCCGGCCTTCCCGAATATCCGGCCCGCCGTACTTTTCGTCTACGGCCGCGGCGGGGAGGAGGAGGCGGTGGGCGACGGTGAGATACGCGGCGAGGGCGAGGTGCCCGGCGCGGCCGACGGCGGCACTCCCGCCGCGCTCTCCAGCTCCTGTGTCGGCCCGTACAGGCCCAGCTTGTACGCGGCCTGGATGACCTCTATCGCCGCCGGCCCGGCGCCGAGCGAGCCGAGGCCGCCGCGCGGGATCACCACCGCGACGGCCAGTCTCCGGGCCACGGTCGGCTGGCACGGCGTGGGCGCGGCCTTCAGCGGCTCCGAGAGCGACACGAACCACGAGTGCGGCTTGCCGTAGACGCCGACCTCGATGCCCCACGGCTTCTCTTCCTCGATCCCGATGGAGTCGGCGGTGCCGGTCTTGCCGTACACACGAAGGGCGGGCGGCACGCCAGGCGTCTTCACCAGGCCGCGTCCGGTGCCGTTCATCATCACCTGCTCCATGCCGGCCAGGACCGGGGTGAGCAGGTGCGCGTCCGGGAGGAGCTGCTTCTGCTCGCACGGCGCGCCCAGCTCCATCGACGGCGGGCACTTCCGGTAGATGCCGCCTCCGCCGATGGTGCCCGCGATCCGCGACGCCTGCGAGACGCTCATCATCGCCGCGTGCTGGCCGAAGGCGGTGAGCGCGAGGTCGCGGCTCCCCGGCTTTCCGGGGTCGTACCACTTGCCTCCCCAGCCCATCTCGAGGCCGTCGGTGACGAGCTTCTTGAAGGCTTCGGGCCCGAGCTGCAGGCCGAGCTGGCCGAAGTACACGTTGCAGCTCACCGCCAGGCCCTTGATGAACTCGATGTGGCCATGCGGGTTGTCCATCGAGATGTCGTGCACCGGCGCGTACCAGCCCGGCCGCGTGAAGTACGGTCCCCGCGCATCGCGGCTGACGCACGCGAACACGGGGCCGGCCTTGGCCGGACAGGCGGAGCCGCTCCCGAGCAAGCCGGCGCGGGCGGCGGCAACGGAGGTGAACAGCTTCGCCGCCGAGCCCCCCTGGTAGATCCCGCGGAAGCCGGTCTTGTCTGGCCACGCGCCGTAGTAGCCGGTGAACTTGAGGTCGCGGGTGGCGAACTGCGGGTCCTCGAGCCGCTCCCGGAGCGAGGGGTCACCGGGGTTGAAGTCCGGCCATTGCGCTCGCGCCAGCACCTCGCCCGTGTTCACGTCCAGGACCACCGCCGCGGCGGCCTTGCCCTTGGTGGCCGCGCGACGGAGGATCTGGGAGACCGCCCCCTGGAGGCGCGCGTCGAGGGTGAGGTGCGCCGTGCGGGAGGCGGTGTTCGCGGCGACCTTGGCAATCGCGGCATCGCGGCCGCGTCCGCCGACGCGCAATATCCAGACGAGCGGACGGAAGTCCGGCGCGGGCAGGGGCAGCAGGCGCACGGGCGCACCGCCGGCCATCGCCTCGGCCCGCGCGCGGTCCTCCGGCCGCTCTTCCTGGACGTTCACGATGAAGAGGAGCCGCTCGCCTCCTTCGGGCTCCCGGGCCAGCCAGACGGCGTGCCCGTCCGGGCGCTCGGGGTAGCCGCGCACCTTGGCCTCCAGCAGCCGCTCCAGCATCCACAGCGGCCGAAGCACGATCGGGTCCGGAGGGCCGAGCAGGGTCCCCATCGCGTCGCCGAGCGGGTACGTGCGCTTCCCGCTCTCGTCTACCCCCGCGATGAGCCGCCCTTCCCGGTCCACGATGTAGCCCCGCGGAATGCGGGACGCGATGTTCTCCAGGCGCGGGTCGTACCTCTCGGTGACGCGCCCGTGCGGATAGCCGGGCTCCGGAGCGAGAAGGGTGATGACGCCCTGCACGCTCGTCGCCTCGGCGCGCACGATGCCTTCCTGCACGGCCACCACGACGCCGATCCCGATCACGACCAGCACCGCGGCCAACACCGCCAGGCTTCCGCGCCGCAGCTCGGCCAGCTCGGGCGTCATCTCCCGCGCGCGGCCGTCCTCGGACAGGCGCGCGAGCATCGCCGCCACGAGGACGAAGGTGACGGTGCTGGTCTTGCCGAAGGACAGGAACGGCACGGGGACGCCCGTCAACGGCAACAGCTGGGTCGTACCCGAAAAGATCACCAGCCACTGCGTGACGAGGAGCGCCGCGAGCCCGACGGCGGTCACCACGCGTTCGGGCGTGCGGTTCAGGGCCCCGACGATCAAGCCCTGCCCGGCGACGGCGGCGATGCAGAGCAGGTAGAGGACGAAGCCCACTGTCCCCAGCTCCTCGGCGAGGTGGGCCTGGACGAGGTCGGTGTGGCCGGCCGGCAGCGCCCACGCCGGGGCATACCCCAGTCCCTGCCCGTGCACGTAGCCGGCGGCGATGGCCCACCGCGAGAGCGCGATCTGGTCCCCGTTGGGCTGCGCGTTGGTCCAGGGATCGAGCCACATCTTCATCCGCAGCGCAACCTTGGGCGAGCCCGAGACGGCCGGCACGTGGATGGCCACGGTCACGAGCAGCGCGACCACGACGAGCGCGGTGACGACCCAGCCGGCCGAGCGGGTGACGACGTAGAACAGGGTCAGGAACAGGATGGAGAGGATCAGCAGCGGCCCCAGGTCCTTGACGAGGACGAACGAGACGAACAGCACGATGAACACGAGCACCGCGGGCACGAGCAGCCGTTTCCGCGGGAAGTACAGGCCGAGGATCCGCTCGCGCTGGTGGCGCAGCTTGACGGCCCGCCGTCCCAGCGAGTGGCCCAGGAACAGCACGAACGCAAGCTTGACCAGCTCCAGGGGCTGGAAGCCGCCGAGGTTGATGCGGGTGTCCTCGGCGAGCTCCGTCCCGCTGCCGAAGAGGGCGAGGGCCACGAACACCCCCACCATGAGCGCGGGCAGCACCGCGTGCAGGGGACCGGTCAGGGCCACGGGATCCCACGGCAACATCAGGATGACGGCGGCCGCCCCTCCCGCGAGCCCGACGCCCTTGGCGAACTCCGGCCCCGGCCACAGCGTGCGGTGCAGCGGATCGCCGTAGCCCATCTGCAGCGCGAAGCCGATCGCCAGCGCCGCGCAGGTGGCGGGCATGATGAGGGGCGAGGGGATGTTGACGACACCCCGGCGGGCGCTGACGAGGCGGCCGAGGATCAGGGCGGCGATGCCGGCGGCGAAGAACACGCACGACCGCTGCGTCTGCGCGTGGATCTGCTCCACGGTACGCACTTCGGTGGCGCTGATCGCGGCGGCCTTGGCGAGCGCGTGGGCGACGGCGGACTGGCCACCCAGCCAGCCGAGAGCGCCCAGCGCCGCCATGACGAGGAGCTCGATCAGGAGGGCCACCGCGCCCTCTCAGGCGTGCGCGCGACGATCGCGCGGGGCCGGGACCTCGCCTTCCTGGCGCACGACGACCGCGGTCACGTTGTCGCGGGCTCCCCGCTCGAGCGCGCGCGCGATGAGCGCGTCGGCCAGCTCCTCCGGCGGCGAGCCGGCGCGGCGCGACGCACGCAGGCGCTGGATCAGCTCGTCGGCCCCGACCGCGGTGGGCAGGCCGTCGCTGCACAGCAGGAGCAGGGCGCCGTGCTCGAGCCGCACCTCCAGCCGGTCGATCCAGGCCTCTCCCTCACGGTGCCGGCCGCCGAGGTCGCGTGTCACCTGGTTCCGTCCCGGCAGGTCGCCGGCCCGCGTATGGCTGAGGCCCAGCCGCTCCTGCTCGGATGCGGCCACCGTGTGGTCGCGCGTGAGCTGCTCACACCCCGCGTCGCCGGCCATGTAGACACGGGTGTCGCCGACGTGCGCGATGTGAGCGATGCCGTCGCCGATATGGAGGGCCGAGGCGACACAGCCCATCCCGAAGAGTTCGACGCTCGTGTCGGCCTCGGCTCGGATGAGCGCATTGGCGGCGGCGAGGCCGCGCGCGGGCTCGAGGGCCTCGAGCAGGGCGGCGCGCGTCAGCTCGGCCGCGTGCCGGCCGGCCTGCTGGCCGCCCATGCCGTCGATCACCGCGAACAGGCCGAGGTCCGGCCGGCAGAGGAACGCGTCCTGGTTGTCGGGGCGCACGGTGCCGCGGTGGGTGCGCGCGGCGGCGCGCAGCGTTCCGCTCGAGAGAGGGCCGGTCCTCTCCTCCTCCGGCCGGCCGGACTCTCTCCGCTCAATCGCGCTCAACGCGGTCGATGGTGAGCTTCATCTCCCCGTTGGACAACGAGACGTCCACGGGGAAGCGATCCACGGCAATCTGGCCGCCCGGCTGGACGAGCCGGCCGGCCACCTCGACCGGGTTGGCTTCCGAGAAGCGCCCGACGATCACCCCACCCCCGCCGGCCTCGACCCAGAGCTGCCGCTTGTTGATCTTGGTGCCCGCGCCGGTGAGGGGCACGAAGCCCGGTGACGGCGCCTTGTGAGGACGGCCGAAGACGGCCCGCACCCCGGCGGGGACGCTGGTCGAGCCCTTCGGCCACTGTACCCTCAGCCGCGCGCTGTCCGGGATCACGCCGGCCACGCGCTCGGTCGGAGGGTCGGCGAGGGGGACGGGGCCGGGGCGGCCGACGCGCACCGTCATCTCGTCGGGATCGGGTGCGGCCAGCCGGTCGGCGGCGGCGAAATCGGCCTTGAGCACGGCGGCGCCGGGACGCACGTTTCCGCTCTCGTCGCGCAGGAGGCGGACGTTCAACGGCCCGACCATCTCCGCCTTCAGCGTGGCCAGCTCCTTCTCGACGACGCCGCCGAGGTCGCGCACGAGCGTGCTCTCCAGCTTCTTCACGCGCGTCCAGTCCTCGAGGTCCATGAACACCGAATAGTCGTTCCAGACCAGGGGAGATCCGGTGGCCGTGCGGTGGGGGCACAGACGCATGGCCTCCTTGACCGCCTTGGCGACGAGGAACGGATCGACCGCGGCCTGGACGCCGCGCTTCCACGGGTTGCGCCCGGCGCGGACGCCGGACCAGTCCACCTGGAAGACGTTGGGATCGTGATCGTCCCGCGTCAGCCCCGACACGGATCAAGCCTCTTCGTAGAAGACGGTGACGACGGCCTTGTTCCCGTCGGTGAACTCGATGCGGTCGCCGGCGGCGAGGGGGACGCGGCCGGTGACCGCGAGGGCCGGCCGCAGCCGCTCGCCGTCCGCCCGCTCGACCACGAGGGCCTGCTGCTGATCGAGCGACTCCAGCTCCAGGCCCGCGTTGGAGCGGTGCAGGCGCGCCGCGCGCCGGCTGACCGCCTTCTCGGACTCGCACAGCACCACGTCGTTCGCCACCTGGTTCTCCTCGCCGTGCCAGTCGCCTCGGCCGAGGAGGTAATGGCGCCGCGTCGGCGGCAGCGTGATGGTGACGCCGTCGCGGTCGCCGCCCTCGATGCGCAGCCGGTACCTCCGCCGCGGCGCCTCGCGCACCTCCACCGAGGTGCGGTCCCCCGGCTCCACGACGTAGCGGCGCACCGGAAGCCCATCCGGACGCAGGCGGACCAGCTCGTTGAGGATGCGGGCCTCCACCTCGCGGTCGAACGCCGGGTCCTGGACGAATTGCTCGATCACCTGCACGCTGCCCTTGCCGACCTTGATGTGCACCTCGACCTCCGGCGGCAGCACCGGCAGTCCCTTCCCCGCGTGGCGGGCGAGGGCCGTGATCCCTTCGGTGACGCGGCGGAGGAGATCGGGCTGCCCCAGCTCTCCTTCGAGGGCATCGCCGATCATCTGCTTCACACCCATGCGTCCAGACTATCTCACCTTCGGAAGATCGGGGGGGTACTGGACGACGAAAGCATCCCCGCACGGCGGGAGGGCGCTTACTGAATGCGGCGGGCGGACGAGGTGCCGCGGCTGTTGGCCGCATCGCTGGAGAACTGGCCCTGCATGGCCCCGCTGCCTCCCAGACGGTAGCGCATCGTACCGCGACTGGTGCGCTCGCGGCCGATCTCCGTGAAGTTCAAGACGAGCTGGTCGCCCTCGATGCGGCCCTCGACCTCGATGGGCGTGCGTTGCGAGGGCAGCAGGATGATGCCGTTCTCGGAGGTCTTGAAGCCGCGGCCGTGGACGCGGTTTCCGTCCTGCAACAGGTTGAGACGATAGCCCACTGACATTCCCGCAAACGGCTCGTAGCTCGTCGACTGGACGTCCTGCCGCAGGTCCCAGCGGCCGCTGAGGTCCGTCCGCGACGGCGGGGCCTCGGCCAGCGGCGAGTCCGCCACGTCGTCGACGGCAGAAGGCTCGGCGGGTGGCGGCGGCCGGACCTGCTCCACCGGCGGCAGGGCCTTCAGCCGTTCCGGCGAAGGCGTCGGTGAGGGTCGCGTGGGACGGGCCGTCGCCATCGGCGTGGGCAGGGCCAGCGGGTCGCGGGAAGACGTAGAGGGCGCAGACGGGGGCGCAGAGGGGGCAGCAGAGGGCGAGAGTCTCGGGGCCGGCGTTGCGGACGGCCGAGCCTTGTTCGCCGTGTTCGCGGCCGCCCGAGGCGCCGGGGGAGGCGGCGCGGAGCTCGCCGGCTCCGTCCCGGGCCGGCGCGCCATGGATGCCAGGGCGACGCCGACCAGGATGACGGCCACCGTCGCCGTCCCCGCGATGATCGGCACGCGGAGACGGTCGAGGCGCCGCCGGCCGCGCACGCGGGTGCCGGTCGTAGCGTCGTTCGCTCGCTCGGGAGTGAATCCCTCGCTCGCTCTTCGAGCTCGGGCGTGCTTCGCACCCCGCAGGACCCCCCAACCGCGCACGGAGGAGCCGGGCGGCGTCGGGTCGGGCACACGCGTCGTCGCCTCGTCCGGCATCATCACGGCCGGCGCGGCCGCGACGAGCCGCCCCGGCTCGCTCACCAGCCCGCGCCGCTCGACGAGCGACTCGAGGGCCTCGCGCACCTCTCTCATGCTCGGCCGCACCTTGGGATCGGGATCGGTCGCTCGCCGCACCAGGTCGCGCAGGCGCTCCGGGAATTGCGCGGGCAGCTCGAGCGCGGGCGCCTGCAGCTTCCGAACGCCCACCGCCGCCGAGGCCGCCGCCGGGCCGAGGCCCGCCTCCAGCGAGAAGGCGCGCTCGCCGGTGAGCGCCTCGTGGATCAGGAGGCCGAACCCGTAAACGTCGATGGCGGCGGGGTCGGCGCGCTCGCCGCGAAAGACCTCGGGCGGCAGGTACGGCAGCGTGCCGAGCTGGCCGGTCGTCGTGAGCGACTCCGCCTCCCGCGCCGCCGCGATCCCGAAGTCGACGAGACGCGGAGTGCCGTCCTCGGTGAGGACCACGTTGGCGGGCTTGAGGTCGCGATGGAAGATGCCTTCGGAGTGGGCATGGTCGAGCCCCGCCGCGAGCGGCACGAAGGTGGCCAGCGCCTCCGTCAACGGCATGGGCCCGCGGGACATCCGTGCCCGCAGCGTCTCGCCCATCGCCAGCTCCATCACCAGGTAGAGCAGGCCGCGCTCGGGGTCCTCGTTGAACCCCATCACGCGGACCACGGCCGGGTGGCGCAACGCCGCCAGCGCCTCCGCCTCGCGCACGAACCGCGCGCGGGCGTCGGGCTCCGTGGTGGGCTTCATGACCTTGAGCGCGGCCACCAGCCGGCGGGTCAGCGCGGAATGGACGCGGTAGACGGCGCCCATGCCCCCCTCTCCGAGAGGGGCTTCGACGACCCACTCCCCGACGCGCTCGCCCGTCCTCAACACGCTTCCATGATAGGCACAAATGTGCGATACTGGAGATCCTTTCGCGCTCGATCAAGGGCCGCTAGGACGGCGGCTTCCCGGCAAACCCCCCGTTTTCCAATACACAGATCGCCGGCACAGCAGAAAGGCTTCCACGCCTTGTCATTCGAATCGTTTCGTCTTCATTCCGACCTCGTCCGCGCCGTGCGCGACCTCGGGTTCGTGAACCCCACGCCCATCCAGGAGCAGGCCATCCCGCCCGTGATGGAGGGCCGCGACGTGCTCGGGCGGGCCATGACCGGCAGCGGCAAGACCGCCGCGTTCCTCCTCCCGATCCTTCACCGGCTCATCGCCAAGCCGCGGGGCACGACCCGCGTCCTCATCCTGACGCCGACCCGGGAGCTGGCGGCCCAGATCGACGAGCACCTCGAAGGCTTTGCCGCCCACACTCCGGTCACCGGGGCCGCGATCTTCGGCGGCGTCGGGATGGGGCCGCAGGAGCGGGCGTTGCGCAGCGGCGTCGACGTCCTGGTGGCGACACCCGGCCGCCTCCTCGACCACTTCCGCCACAGCTATGCGGCCTTGCGCGGGCTGGAGGTCCTCGTCCTCGACGAGGCCGACCGGATGCTGGATATCGGCTTCCTCCCCGACATCCGGCGCATCCTCCGCCACGTGCCCGCCCGGCGGCAGACGCTGCTCTTCTCCGCGACGCTGCCGGCGGAGATCGTCGGCCTCGCGCGCGAGATCCTTCGCGATCCGGTGTCGATTGACATCGCCCCCACCACCGCGAAGGCCCCCGCCGCCGGGGTCTCCCAGACCGCCTACCCCGTTCCCTCCGAGCTGAAGTCGGCGCTCCTCGCGGAGCTGATCAAGCGCGGCGAGATCCGCAGCGTCATCGCCTTCACGCGCACCAAGCACCGCGCGAACCGTCTAGCGGACTATCTTCTCCGTCAGGGCATCG
>QHVJ01000508.1 GCA_003222275.1 Acidobacteriota bacterium
GGGCGTCTGGAAGTCACCGGCATCTCTCCGACGAGCGCGGCCGACGAGCGACGCCTGATCTTCGACCCCACCAACAGGACGGACGGCATCGACCTCTCGGCCGATCCTATTCTGATAGCCCGGTCGGCCGCCTATGCCATCTCCTACGATCGACGCAGCAAAGGCGAGTGAAGGGGGGCGTCGTTCGCGTCACATGCCGACGGTTTTCCGGATGCTTCCCATGTGGTCATCGATGTGGCCGAGCAGGCCGAGCATGATGAGCTGCTCGGCCGTCACGGATGGCGCATCGGTGAACACCGTTCCGCTCTTCGCCAGCTGATCGTCGTTCAGGCCCCGGACCACCGCGAACGCTGTCGCCGCACCCTTCTGGAAGAGCGCGAGCGTCTCCGCCCGCGTGCAGTCGGCGTGCTCTTTCGCATGCTGGGCGTTCATCTCATCCAGCATGGCCCGCGTGAAGTTGCCGCGTGACGGGCCCCCGGACACGATGCCGGTCACGATGCCTGCCACCGCCTCCAGACCGCCGGCCAGATGGTGCGCGGTCACGCCCACCGTCCATCTCTCAGCCGCGGTCACCTTCTTCCAGTCCGTGTCGCCAACCTTCTCCAGCGTCGCCACGGCGTCCCGGGCCTTCCCCTCGAACTGCCAGGCCAGTGCCTCCGTCTTCGCTCCCATGGATGTCTGCTCCTTCTCGTCCGGCATGCAGCCGGCCCCGTCGGATTCTGCCTCCACTGATAGATCGAACGAGGCGGGCCGAAATCGACAGTGGCGGGTGCCACCTCGCGCGGGGGCCGTGAGCAGCCCAGAGTGGCCTACCGCGCTGCGGTTGTGCTCCAAGCTGAATTCAGCAGGCTCTCCGGATCCGAACCGGGCCCAGGAAGGCGCTGATCGCTGGATCCGAATAGACGCCGTAGGCATCGACCAGCGTCCCCCGGGCGCCGCCCCTGGCTTCGATCGCATAGACGATCGCCATGTCATCCGGATCCGAGATGCCCTCGAACCGGCGATAGTCTCGGATGACGATGTCCTCGGCCCCGAACGTTGTCTGCGCCGCGGCGCCTCGAAGTCGATTGCCGACGACCGACAGGTTCGCGGTAAACCCATCCCGCGCGAACTGATCGATCGCGCCGGCAAGTGTTTGATCGGCGGATGCCGCCGTTCTGCTGACCTCGTCATCGTGTCGACGATGCGTCAGCTGCTCATCCTCGCCCATCCGGCTCACGCATAGCCGCCATTGGCCCGGAGCACCTGCGCGCTCACCCAGCCGCCCGCAGGGCCGGCCAGGAACGAGACCACGTCGGCAATGTCTTCAGGCCGGCCGAGGCGCTCGAGCGGAGAAAGCCTGCCGTCGACACCGGGCCGAGGGCCACCGCCTCTTCGGCCTTGCCGGCATTGCCGGCGTAGTTCAGGACGACCGCGAAGCTGTCGCGAGCCAGTCGCAGGGCCACCGCACGGCCGATACCGCCTGAGGCACCGGTGACAATGGCAACCTTCACTCGAGCGTCAGTCATGGATCTCGCCCTTCCCTCTCAGCAGGCCAGTGCCAACGCGTGTTGCCCTTGAGATGACGCGCCGACCGGAACCGTTGCGCTCGACATGAGACTCGCCATAGGAGAAACCATAGTCCGCGTTATCCCATCGTAAGGATCGATGAAACCAGTGCCGAAGTCGATGTTCACCGTAGTACGAGTGGGACTGATCGCCGTCGTCTTGACGGCATGCGGGCTCAGCACCCACTACCCGATCCCATCCGGACCCATGACAACGTTGATTCCCGGCTGGGAGCGCCACTTCATGCTCGAATGGACCGTCGAGCCCGAACACGGGGGCTCCCGCCGACTCGACGGGTATATCTTCAACCGGTACGGCGAGTACGCTGCGGACGTCCGTCTTCTCGTGCAAGCGCTCGACGCCTCCGGCGTCGTCGTCGATCAGCGCATCGTGTGGGGCCCAACCGGAGTCGGCGGTTTCGGGCGCGCGTACTTCGACATCCGTCATCTGCCGGCGTCGGACCACTACCAAGTCTTCGTGTGGGACTACCGACACATCGAGTCTGCGGCCGTGATGCCGTGACGAGCTCGCCTCTATGAACCTGAAGGCGCACGAGTCATCGTGAACGGTCGCTCGGAGAAAGCGGTCGCTGAATGCGGTGTTGCCGGGTCCAACACGTTCCGGACCTTCCGGCCGTCTTCAGCCAATCTGGTGACTTACGTGTGCAGCCCGCTGTCGGCCTCCACCAACGGTGCCGCCCTCAGGGTGACCACTGCCGCGATGACCCTCCCGCCGGCGCGACCCGAATCACCTGGCCGTTTCATCGATCCCTCGAGGCCGCCTCGAGCCGACCGATAAAGAATTCAGCCCGCGATGGGGAGACGATCCTGCGATGGAGGAAGTCGCACATGATCCTGTTTCCCGTCGCCCAGTCGTCTGCGTGGCAGGAGTCGTGATGGGAGCAAAGGTCGCGCCCCGCGGACGTGGGGTGCCCACACTGGAGGCAGAGACTCATCTCTTCATGCCGCCTTCCTTGCTGGTCTCGGGTCCAGCTGCTCGCGACGATCCTGGCGCGCGCGAGCGATGCGGGTTCGTCTCGACTCGACCCAGTCGAGCACGGCTGTCGTGACGACGATGAGCACGGCGTACAGCACGAGGTGCCCCGTGGTCAGCTCATTCATGACCACCCTCCCGCATCTTAGGAGGCGGCTCGCCTCGCCTTCGTTTCACGTCTCACCGCTTGCCATCGGCCACCGCCTCTTCGTCGCTCCCCTACGGTCGTCGTCATGAGGCGGTGGCCGTCGGCGCGCCCAGCGCCGTCATGGAGCGTCCCAGTCGATTCCGGAGAAACAACCTGGCGCGATGCACGCGCGTCTTCACCGCGGGGCCGCTGAGCCCGAGGGCTTACGCCGATGTTACGGTGAGCGCACCCTGACCGAGCGGCCGCAGCAGTTTTCATAACGATTCAGTCCGCGGCAAGGACTCCTCAGCCCCGACGACGTACCGTGCCCCTCACGACGTACGAAACGCGTCGACGAGGAGGCCGGAGATGACGAACCAGCGGGCAGGAAGCGACGGCGTCGAGCGGAATATCCAGAAGTTTCTTGAGGCCCTCGCGGCGGGCGGTGGCAAGCCGATGGAGCAGATGACGCCGACGGACGCCCGCGCCGTGCTCGTCGGGGCGCAATCGAGTGCCCCGGTCGACTTGCCGAAGGCCGACGTCACCGAGCGCACGATCACCAGCGACGGCCAGACTGTCAAGCTGGTTGTCGTGCGCCCCACCGGCGTGACCGGCGCGCTCCCCGCGTTCATGTTCTTCCACGGCGGTGGCTGGGTGCTCGGCGACTACGCGACGCACGAGCGTCTCGTGCGCGACCTC
>QHVJ01000509.1 GCA_003222275.1 Acidobacteriota bacterium
ACACGCCGTATCCGGTCATCCCCGGCCACGAGCCGCTCGGCATCATCGAAGAGGCGGGTCGACACGCGCAGGCGCGCTGGGGCGTGAGCGAGGGCGATCGGGTCGCCGTGCGCTCGGGCTACGGCTGCGGACACTGCGAGGCGTGCCGGCGCTGGGAGCCGCGCGCGTGTCCCAGGCGCGGCGGCACCTACGGCTATACCGACGTCGGCAAGCCGCCGAATCTCTGGGGCGGCTACGCCGAGCGCATGTACCTGTCGCCGTACTCGGTGATGAAGAAGATGGACCTGAGGCTGCCCCCCGGCGTCGCCGTGATGTTCAACCCGCTGGCGGCGGGCTTGTCGTGGGCCGGCTCGATCCCCGGCACGGGGCCAGGCGACCGCGTCGTGATCCTGGGCGCCGGGCAGCGCGGGCTCTGCTGCGTGATCGCCGCGCGCGCCGCCGGCGCGAAGCAGGTCGTCATCACGGGTCTTGGCCGTGACGCGGACAAGCTGGCGCTCGCGCGCGAGCTGGGCGCCGACGCCGCGATTGACGTCGAGAAGCACGACGTGGTCGCGAGCGTGCGCGACGCGACGGGCGGCGGCGCCGAGGTCGTCGTCGACACGACGCCCTACGCGCCGCAGTCGCTGAACCACGCCGTCGCCATCGCCGTTCGGAAGGGCCGCATCGTCGTCGCCGGCCTCAAGGGGCTTCGGCTCGCGCAGGATTTCGCCGTCGACGACGTCATCTACAAGGAGCTGACGATCCGCGGCGTGCTCAGCATGCCGGTGGACGAGACGTTCCGCGCCATCGACATCATCGAGTCCGGCCGCTACCCGTTCGGCAAGATGCACACCGCCTCGCTGCCGCTCGAGCAAGCCGAGCACGCGATCCACATGCTGGCCGGCCACGTGCCCGGCGTGAACCCGATCCACCTGGCCATTGTGCCGGGCGCGCCGCGCGTGTAGGCGAGCGGAGCGTTGGGGGGTGTGGGGGGCCGTTTCGGGCCCCCCCACGTCAATAGCCCAGTGCCCGCAGACGCTTCGACGTCAGCAGCACCAGCGCGTTGATCGCCACCATCGCGCCGCCGAACGCCACCGCGAAGCGCGCGTCCACGGCCGCGGCCAGCGCGCCGCCGATCAGGCCGCCGAGCGGCAGCAGGTTCCAGCAGAGCGCGTAGATGCTCAGCACGCGGCCGCGTAGCCGGTCGGGCACGTTCGACTGGATGAACGTGCTGACCTGCGTGAGATAGAACGTGTTCGCGAAGCCGACGAACACCAGCATGCTCAGCGCCATCCCCATGGCGGGCGACATCGAGAACACCATCAGGGCCAGCCCCATGCCGACGGCGGTGACGAGCAGCGCCCGGCCCGGGCGCGCGATCAGGTGTGCGGTCGTCGCGACCGTGAGCGTGCCGACGAACGCCCCGATGCCGTGCGCGGCGTTGAGCAGCCCGTAGCCGATGGAGCCGGCGTTGAAGTACCAGTCGGCGAAGATCGGCAGCAGCGTGACGTAGGACAGGCCGAAGACGGCGTTGAACAAGGCGAGACCGATCAGCGCCGCGAAGACGAAGTCATGGGCGACGAAGCTCAGCCCTTCGAGGAGCTGCCGCGCCATGTGCGCGTGCGCGCTCTGCGAGGGATCGGCGCGCAGGCGCAGGCGGCTGTAGAGCAGGAGGGCGCCGACGGACGCGCCGGCGGCGAGCCCGAAGCCGACGGTGCCGCCGAAGGCGGCGATCAGGATGCCGGTGACCGAGGGACCGATCATCCGGCTCGCCTGCCAGGGAATCGAGCCGAGCGCGATCGCGTTCGCCAGCCGGTCGCGCTCGACGAGTTGCGGGATGAGCGACAGGCGCGTCGGCTCGTCGAACGCGCGGAACGTGCTGCTCAGCGCCGCCAGCGCCAGCAGGTGCTCGACGCTCACGCGCCCGGTGACGCTCAACGCGAAGGCAGCCGCCAGCGTCGCCGCGGTCAGGACCTGGGTGCCGATCAGCAGCCGCAGGCGGTTCACGCGGTCGGCGAGGACGCCCCCGAAGAGCTGGAAGACGACGAGCGGCACGCCCTGGGCGAGGCCGAGGTAGCCGAGGTAGAGCGGGTCGTGGGTGACCTCCCAGACCATCCAGGCGAAGGTGACGTACTCGGCGCGGTGGCCGAGGACGTAGCAGACGAGACCGAGCCAGTAGAGGCGGTAGTTACGCTCCCTCAGCGCGGCAAACGTGGACCGCGTCGTCCCCGGCTGTCGATTCGAGGGGTCCATTGGCGTCGTAATGGATGAGAGGCCCGTGACATCCTAGTGTGAGGAGGCTCTATGCGCTATCTGCTGCTCATCGGAAGCGAGAACAAGACCGCCGCGCCGCCGTCGCCGGCCGAGGGTCAGGCCATGGTCCAGGCCTTCATGCGGTTCAGCGAGGAGGTGCGCGCGGCCGGCAAGACGGTCGTGTCGGAGCGGCTCCGGCCGGAAGACGAGGCCAGCCGCGTCCGCGTCAAGGCCGGCCAGCGCCAGGTGATGGACGGCCCGTTCGCGGAGACGAAGGAGGGCCTGGGCGGCTTCTACCTGCTCGAGTGCGCGTCGAAGGACGAGGCGCTCGCGTGGGCGAAGAAGGTGCCGATCCGCGAGGGCGGCTTCGTCGACGTGCGCCCCGTCTGGCAGATGTAGACACTTCGGGGGGCGCGCCCGCGGGGAGGCGAGTACGATCTCTCCACCGTGGGAGCTCACCGGACGGCGCCCGAGGTCACCGCGCGCGTAGCGGAGGTGTTCCGGCTCGAGTACGCGCGCGTCGTCGCGTCCGTGCTGCGCATCGTGCGCGACATCGACGTGGCGGAAGAAGTCGTCCAGGAGGCGTTCGCCCAGGCGCTCGATCACTGGCCCGCGCACGGCACGCCGGATCGGCCGGGCGCGTGGCTGCTGACCACGGCACGGCGGCGCGCGCTCGATCGGCTGCGCCGCGCGCGCCGCGCGGACGCCCACGCCGAGTCGCTGGCCTATGAGACCGGGCTCGGCGCGACCGGGGGTCCCGACGTGGCCGATCCCGAGACCATTCCCGACGACCGGCTCCGCCTGATCTTCACGTGCTGTCATCCGGCGCTCCCCGCCGACAGCCGCGTGGCGCTGACGCTGCGGCTGGTGGGCGGGCTGTCGACGCTGGAGATCGCGCGCGCGTTTCTGGTGCCCGAGCCGACCATCGCCCAGCGGCTCGTGCGCGCGAAGCGCGCGATCCGCGAGCGCGGCCTCGTCTACGAGGTCCCCGAGGGCGACGAGCTGGCGGCGCGCCTGCCGGCGGTGCTCTCCGTCGTCTACCTGATCTTCAACGAGGGCTACGCGGCGCACACCGGCGCCGCGCTCGTGCGCGACGACCTGTGCGCGGAGGCCATCCGCCTCGGCGGGATGCTCGCCGAGCTGATGCCCGACGAGGCGGAGGCGCTCGGGCTGCT
>QHVJ01000258.1 GCA_003222275.1 Acidobacteriota bacterium
CGGGACCTGCAGGCCTTCGGACAGGTAGACGAGCGTCTTGCGGCCGGCCAGCGTCTCGTGCCCCCGCACGAGCGCGAGCAGCGGATAGAGCGACGTGGTGCCCTGCTGCTGCCGCTGGAGCGAATAGGACAGGCGGATCATGTTCACGAGCGCCTGGGCCTGGACGAGAGCCGCGAAGTGTGCACCCGACGCGGGCGCGCCCCTGCCGCTGGTGGCGACGTCCGCGACGGCACTGTCGGCCAGCCCCTTCTGCGCCTGCTCCATGGCCGCCTGCTCGTCGATGACTCCCTTGTAGGTCCCGGTCGTGGCCGAGGCCACGGCCTGCCTCAGCTTCGCCGCGTCGTTGGTGAACGGCTGGAGGAGCGCCAGCCGCTGGTCGATCTGGAAGACGGCCACCCACGTGTTGGGCCGCAGGCCCTTCTCGAGGAAGCTCGTGGCGGCCTTGGCCGCCAGTCGGCGCCCGTCGGGACCGAGCTGATCGAAGACCAGCGAGACGAGGTTGATCTGGCGCGCCGAGTCCGGGACCCGGGGAGGCGCGTTACCCTCCACCGGCAGCGGCTCGGTCTCGACCCAGCGGAAGCTTTCGACCTTCTGTCGGGTGCCGTCCTCGTAGACCTCGACCTCGTCCGGCTTGACGTCAGGGACGGGGCGCCCCTTCTTGTCGCGGATGACCACGTCGAGCAGGACGACGGCGGTGCCGGTGTGGAAAGCGGGCGGGCTGGCGGTCGTTTGCGTCGGCCCTTGTGCAGCCGAGGGCGCGGCCACGGCCACCGCGAGGACGACCGACAGGAGGCGCATGAAGCTTCAGACTACGCCCCCGGTCGCAACCGGGTCAAACCGTGAGGCTGCCTCTCAGGCCGCGGAAGCACCTTCTCCGGCGCCGGCGTCCGGCGCGCGTAGCGGAGCGTTACCTTTGCCATCTCGCGTCCGATTCACTCGGACGCGAGATGCTCAATGACGTCGAGCGCGAAGCGGAGCGCGCCGCATTCGTAGATCAGATGCAGGCGATGCAGTCGATCTCCACCAGCGAGTTCCCCGGGATGCCTCCGGCGGCGGCGATGGTCGTCCGCACGCCCGGCTCAGGGCCGAACTTGCCCAGGAAGACCTCGTTCATGCCGGCGTAGTCCTTCAGGTCGTTCAGGTAGACGTTGACCTTCAGGACCTTCTCCATCGAAGAGCCCGCGGCTTCGAGCTTCTTCTTGATCTCGTCCAGCACGTGCGCGGTACACGGCGGGGCTGAAGAGCGCCTGCTTCTCGGGCCGCTTGCCGTCGGTCCAGAGGACCTTCTTCACGGGCTTGTTCTTGTCCGCCTTGTTGCCTTTGTCGGCGGCGAGGACCGGTGATGCGGCGGCGGCCGCCGCGACCGCCACCGCGGGCGCCTTGGCCAGGAAGCTCCTCCGGCTCGACTTCGCCATCTTCACCTCCCCTCCCACCGGGGGTCGCCGGTGGACTTGTAATCCCTGGGCAGCGTGTCCCAGTCCGGGCGGGCGAGCCCGTTCAGGTCGTAGACCACCTTGCCGTCGCGCAAGGTCAGCTCGCAGGAGAGCTTCTGCGTCCCGCGCTGGCGCGCGCCGAACGAGTCCACGAAGCCGTAGCGGCCCTCCTCGAGCCGGAGCACGGCCACGTCGGCCCCCGCCCCGACCGACAAATGGCCGAGGCCCTCCTGCTTGATCTCGCGCGCCGGGTTCCAGGTGGACCAGCGGACGACCTCGGCCAGCGGCTGGCCGAGGGCGAGGAACTTGCTCATCACGTTCGTCATGTCCTTCATCCCCGCGTTCATGCTGCCGATGTGCAGGTCCGTCGAGATCGAGTCGGGGACGAAGCCCTCCTTCACCGCCGGCACCGCGATCCGCCACGCGAAGCTGCCCCCTCCGTGCCCGACGTCGAAGATCACGCCGCGCTTGCGTCCCTCGAACAGGCCCGGGTTCACGCGGCCGGACGGGTCCAGCTCACCGCGCAGCCCCGAGTAGACGTGCGTGTAGATGTCGCCGGGGCGGAGCTTCTTCGTCACCAGCTCGGCCACCGGCCGCTCGGGCTTGCTCGCACCGAAGTCGACCATCACCGGGATGTTCGCGATCGTGCCCGCCTCGACCGCGTGCTCGACCGGCGTCCACTCGGGGCCGGCGTAGTGGGCGGTCTTGATCCCCACGATCAGCCCGGGATACTTGAGCGCCATCACTCCCGCGGGAACCGCCGCCATGTCCGTGAGGTCCTGCTCCCAGGGCCCGCCCCGCATCCCGTTGCCGACGATGTTGAGGAAGGCCAGCACCCGCGTCTTCGCGCGGTCGATGATGCGCGTCTTGAACTCCTCGAAGTTGCGCCAGCCCGCGCACCCCGCGTCGGCCACCGTGGTCACGCCGGCCCGCAGCGTGAAGCCGTCCGGGTAGACGCTGTTGTCGCCCGCGTACGAGCCCTTCTCACCGGTGCCGGCGAAGACGTGCACGTGGATGTCGATCAGTCCCGGCGTCACGTAGAGGCCCGAGACGTCGATCGTCTTGAAGGCGTCAGCGGGATCGATCCGCGGCGCGACGGCGGCGATCTTGCCCCCGGCGACGGCCACGTCGCGCACGGCGTCGACTCCATTCTTCGGGTCGATGAGGTGGCCGCCGCGCAGGAGCAGGTCGTACTTCGGCTCGGCGGCCCTGGCCGCCGCGGCGGCGAAAAGCAGCAGAGCGGCTACACGAAGGGTCGAGGGAATCACTCGGTCATGCCTCCCGCGGCACGCGCCGCCGGGCCGTCCATCGGGCCCCCAGGTACTCGCCCATCACGAGCGTGCCTGCCATCTGGTCGCCGGTGACCTTGCCCGCGAAATTGTAGTTCAGCGCGTCGCCGTGGCTCTCGCCGTAGTTGCTGCGGAGCTTCACGGTGTCGCCCTCGATCGTCCCCACGAGGTCGCGCGAGATGAAGTCACCGCGGTGGGCGCCGTCGATCTCGTTGCCGCGCTGGCGCAGGCTGAGGCCGTGGTCCGAGGCGCCGGCCGCGTACTCGATGTGCACGTCCCACTGGCCGCTGAGGTCGGCCGCGGGGGCCGCGGGGGGCGGATCGGCGGCGGGCTTGCCCTGGGCGGCGGTCAGGATCGCGTAGAGGCGGTCGCCGACGACCTTCTCGTCGCCGGGCGCCATCATGTAGGGATGCACCGAGACGCCGGTGAGCGCGGGCTCGGAGTCGCCGCGCGCCGGAAACACGCCGACGCGCGGGTCGGTATCGAACAGCGTCTTGACCACCGCCTCGCCGAGCAGGCCAAACCGCTTCCGGTCCCAGAGGACACGCAGCGACGGCATGCGGTTGGAGAGCCCGCGCGGCTGGACGACGTTCGTGGTGACCCCGTCGATCGTCGCGACGCGCCGGGCGACGCTGTCGAGCCACGACGTCCACCGCTTCCACTCCGCATCGTGGTCCCGCTTCATCCACATCTCGACGGCCATCAGCATCCCGATGGCTTCTTCCTTCCCGACCTTCATCGAGCGGGAGTAGCCGTGGTGGGGCGCGCTGTGCACCCAGGCCGCTTTCACGAGGTCCTTGCGGCCGAGGAGCAGGCCGGCGGCCTGCGGCCCGCGCAGGCACTTGCCGCCGCTGTAGGCCACGAGCGTCGCGCCGTTCTGCAGGTGGACGTTGGGCACGGTCAGGATCTCCGCCGCGGCGTCGACCAGCACCGGCACGTTCCGGGCCTGGGCCAGGGAGGCGACGGCCTTCGTGTCGAGGGGGCTGTCGTCGGCTTCGGGGCCGGCCAGGATGTACACGAGCGCGGTCTTCGGGCCGAGGGCCGCGTCCAGCTCCGCGGGTGTCGACACCTCGATGACCCGGACGCCGACCGCGCGCAGCGCCGCGTCGTAGACGTTGCGCGAGTGCTTGGGGATGACGACCTCGTCTCTCGGGAAGCCGGCCAGGTTGGGGATGCGGACGTGCAGATCGGGGTTGCCGCCGGCGACGCAGGCCGCCGTCGCGTGCGTGAGCGCGGCGGCGCAGCCGACGGTGACCAGGCCCCATTCGGCCTTGGTCAGCTCCGCCAGACGGGCGCCGACGGCCTCGGCCAGCTCGTCCAGGTGCACGTAGTGCTGGGAGGCCGCGGCCATGGCCTCCCGCACCTCGGGCAGCATCGTCGATCCACTGAGGATCGTGTACGTGCCCCGTGCGTTGATGAGGGGCCGCACCCCGATCGACTGGTAGATGTCGGGGCCGACGCGCAGGCCGGTAGCGGCCGGCGCGGCCGGCGCGGGAGCGGCCGCGGCCGCGGCTTCGTCCCGCCAGGCGCCGGGCACGGCCAGGAGGCCGCCCGCGAGACCGCCGCGTCGGAGCAGCTCGCGGCGGGTGATTCCTTCAGCGCTCATAGGGCTCCTCCACGTCATTTCTGCGGACGTGCTACTTCCGGGGATGCGTCTTCTTCCACTCCTCGAACACCTTCTCCAGCTCCGGGCTCAGCACCGGGTAGATGTCGCGGGCGCGATACCTGGTGCCGCTGATCATCTCGCGCTTGAAGTCCTCCACGTACACCGTGTCCTCGGCGGCCTTGATCGCATCGTCGGCCAGCTGCGGCGGGAAGAACAGCACACCGGACTCGTCGCCGATCACCACGTCGCCGGGCAGCACGGTGACGGTCTTGATCCGCACGGGTGCGTTCCACTCCACGCCCACCTGATCGGCCATGGCCGAGGCGTGGGAGCCCGTGTAGTAGACGGGAAAGTTCTTCCAGGGCAGGAACTCGTTCAGGTCGCGCAGTCCGCCGTCGATCACCACTCCCGCCGCGCCCCGCGACTTGATCCCGAGCCCGGTGACGTCGCCCATGAACGTGGCCCGGTCGACCATGCCGCCCAGCTCCACCACGAGCACGTCGCCCGGCCGGGTGTCCTCGCCGGCCCGGATGTTGTACTGATAGAACCAGTCGCCCTCCTTGCCGAGCGCCTGCACCGCGGTGTCGAGGTCCGGGCGGACCGGCATGTACCGCATGGTGAGGGCGCGGCCCACCATCTTCGTCCCCGGCTGGGTCAGGCGGAAATCGGTGGCGAAGCACTGTTTGTAGCCCTTGCCCTGGATGGCAGCCCAGACCGCCTCGATCGGCACCTTCTTGAGGCGAGCGAGCTGCTCGTCGGTCACGCGGGGCCGTGAGGAGGAGAGCACGTCCATCACCGCGCTGTAGGTGTTGCGGGAGGCGCGGACCGACGACGGCGCCGTCGTGGCGGCCTGCTCGGCACCGCCGGCGGCGGCAGAGAGAAGGGAAACGAGAGCGAGGCGAGGGACGTGGCGCAGCGTCATCGAGGCTCCTCCTGCGTGGATCCGTGCGAGGGCGCGATTATATATGACCGCTCAGCTCCAGAGCCGGTCCCAGGAGCGCTCGGTGTCCCACTGCGGAGTGGGCTCGAAGTAGCCCTCGCCCTTCAGCAGATGCTGCTTGACGACGTCGGGGTTCAGCTCGATGCCGAGGCCGGGCGCGTCGGGAGCCACCGCGTGCCCGTCCTTCACGAGTGGCTTGGGCAGGCCGGTGACCATGTCCTCCCACCACGGCACCTCGATCGAATGGTGCTCGAGGGCGATGAAGTTCTCGGTGGCAGAAGCGCAGTGGACGTTGGCCATGAACGAGACCGGCGTGCCCGCGAAGTGCATGGCCATGGCCACCCCGCGCTCCTGCGCGTAGTCGCCGATCTTCTTGGTCTCCAGGATTCCGCCCGCGCTGGCCAGGTCGGGGTGGATCATGTCCACCGCGCCCATGTCCACCAGCTTGGCGAAGTCCTCCTTCAGGTAGATGTCCTCGCCGGTGAGAATCGGGGTCTCGGTCGCGTCCTTGATCTGCTTCATCAGGTGGCCGAGCTGCCACGGCACCATGTCCTCCATCCAGGCGAGCTGGTGCTTCTCCATGGCCCGCGCCAGCCGGATGCAGGAGTTCACGTCGATGTGGCCGTAGTGGTCGGAGGCGAGCGGCACCTCCATCCCGATCTCCTCCCGGATCGCGGCCACGAAGTCGGACAGGTACGCGACGCCCTTGTCCGTGATCGCGAGGCTGGTGAAGGGATGCATCACCATGTCGCTGCCGGCGGCGGGGGCGCCGGCCGGCCTGTTCAGCGTGCCCGGCTTGTCCTTCAGCAGGTTGACCCCGAAATCGACCTTCAGGAACGTGAGGCCGTGATCCATGCGCTCCTTGAGGCGCCGCCCCTGGGCGTGGCCGTCCTCCACTTCGGTCGTATCCGCGTACAGGCGTACGCGGTCGCGGAAGCGGCCACCCAGCATCTGGTAGACGGGCACGCCGAAGGCCTTCCCCGCGAGGTCCCAGCAGGCCATCTCGACGCCGCAGACCCCGCCGGCCTGGCGGGCGGCATGGCCGAACTGCTTGATCTTCCGGAACACCTTGTCGACGCTGCAGGGGTTCTCGCCGAGGAGCCGGCTCTTCAGCATCAGCGCGTAGGTCTTGCTCGCCCCATCGCGCACCTCGCCGTAACCCGAGAGGCCCTGGTTGGTGTCGATGCGGATGATCGGGCACGTGAAGGGCGCGCCCGTGACCACCGCCACCCGCAGGTCCGTGATCTTGAGCTGGGAGGGCATCGAGCTCTTGTTGACGCCCTGCATCGCGCCCTCGAGGGTCGCGTCCGGGAGAACGCTCGCGGCGCCGAGACCGGCCGCCGCCGCGCCCAGCTTCCGGAAGAAGGACCGCCGGCCCCCGAGCTCTTCTACCTTGCGCTTCATGATCACCTCCCGAGGGCGCGGATTATACGTTCATGGGACGTCTTCGTTGAGCAAGGGGGCGCTAGCGGTTGAAAGGCAACGCTACGGCGTGGACACGAGCGAGCGCACGGCGGGGGCCAGGCTTTCCGCGGCGAGCCGGTGGGCGATCTCGTTGGGATGC
Organism: Acidobacteriota bacterium; assembly: GCA_003222275.1. Taxonomy (GTDB): domain Bacteria; phylum Acidobacteriota; class Vicinamibacteria; order Fen-336; family Fen-336; genus AA32. Next base: position 6,833 of record QHVJ01000258.1, read on the forward strand.
ATGTCGACCGGATGGACCCACAACGCCTCGCTCCGCCGCCCTCGGAACGCGGCCCGCAGATCGTGGTGGGGAATGCCGGCCGCGAGGCAGAAACGGTCGATCGTCTGCGAGACGTCGGCGAAGGGGTCGTCACCCTCGAGGTGGACCATGAGTGGCCAGGACGCGACGAGGAAGCGGCCGCCCTGGGCGAGCGTGCGCCGGTTCATCTCGCCGATGTGGCCCTGCGTGCGCTGCCAGCCGAGACGGTTGGGCTCGCGGTACATGTCGTGGTACCAGCGGGCGGTCGCGCGCCCCGTGCGCCACGTTTCGATACGGTCGGTGACGAGGGCCTCGAGGCGCGAGTCGAGCGGCTGCAGCTCCGGGGCCGGCCTTCCTTCGGCCAGCATGCCGCGGTCCAGGATCCAGTCGTTGATGTAGCTCTGGCGGGCCTGGAACTCGGGCGTGCGGTCGGCGTCGTTCAGCACCATGGCGTAGACGACGACGTCGGGCGAGTACTTCAGCGCGTCCTCGAAGACCGCGTAGAGCTGGGGGAAGTCGCTCCCGCGGCGGCCGCAGTTGCGCACCTCCCAGCTTCCGCCGCCGTCGTTGAGGAGCTTCTCCAGCACGCGCGGGTAGGCGTCGGCTTCCTTCACCCCCTGGCCCTCGGTGAACGAATCGCCCACGACGACGACCCGGCGCACGCCCGCCGGGCGCGGCGCAGGCTCGACGTCGCGGAAGCGCAGCGAGTTGTACTGGACCTCCACCGCGTAGGGATCGCGCTGCACGACATTGTCGTAGCGGTGGGGCGCGAGGTGGAAGTAGCGCTCGCGCGACTCCGCCGTCCGCAGGTCGATGTCGAAATACCCGCGCGGGTTGCTCGGGTAGCAGTCGAGCAGCATCCGCCAGCGCGCATCGACGAGGCGGGCCGTGGCCCGCAACCGGTGCGGCACGTAGCCGGCCGCCCGCAGCGCGAGCTCGCCGGCGAGCAGCGTGGCCGCCGCGGCCCCCAGCGCCAGCGCGAGGCGCGCGGCGGCTTCCCTCCCGCGGGAGGCGCTCACGGCGGGGGCCAGGTGAAATCCGCCCTATAGATAAGGATGGAGTAGCCGACGTTGTCGATGGGCTTCTGCGCACGGAGCCGCGCCATCAGCGGCTGATCTTCCGGCGGCAGATACACCCCTTGCAGGTTCGTCGCGCTCACCGCGAGCAGCTCGCCCGGCCTCACCTCGCGCGTCGTCACCCGCGGCGGGGGCAGCATGTGGCTGGGGAGCAGATCGCCGGGGACCTGATAGTAGGCCGGATCGGCGGTGCCGAAATAGGAGAGCTTGACGCTGCCGATCCCGCGACGGTCCAGCCAGGCCTTCAGGTTCTTCAGATCCTGTCCCCAGTCGAGGTTCGAGTCGGCGAAGAGGCGGTAACCGTTGGACGGGCCCCCCCCCAGCTCGTTCACGTAAGCGAGGTAATGGGGGTGGATCAGGGCGGTCGCGGCCACGTGCCAGCCGCAGAGCACGCTCACGATCAGCGCCGGAGCACGGGCCCGCACGGCCGGCGAGGGGAACGCCCAGTCGGCGACGCGGCCGGCGGCGACGAACAGGAAGGGATAGATCGGGAGCAGGTGGCGATGGCCGATGTTCAGCGCACGGAAGACGGCCACGGCGGCATAGATTCCTACCGGAAGCCAGAGCACCAGCTCGTCCCGCCACGGCCGCGGTTGGCGCCGCCGCGTGGCGGCGGCAATGCCGAGGAGCGCGAGCAGAGGCACCGGCGTCTTGAGCAGGAACGTGACCGGGAAGAAGTACCACCAGCCCTCGTTCGAGACGCGGCCGAGCAGGAAGGCCGGCCGCGGCTCGGCGTGCTTGAAGAACCGGAAGAACCCGAAGACGTAGGCCTCCGGCAGCAGGCCGCTCGCCCGGATGATGCGGCCCGCCGGCTTCTCGAGCGCGCCGTCCGGCTCCACGCGCGACCATTCGAAGGCGGCCTCCACCTGCGCGTCCGGCGAGAGCCGCGAGGTGAAGCCGTAGGACCCCCACACGACCAGCAGGGAGAAGACGGCGATGGCGGCCAGCACTCCCACCATCGCGACCGCACGCGCGCGCCGACGCGTCACTTCACGCGGCGGCCGGCCGGGAAGCGCGAGCGTCATCGGTTCGGGAGCCACCACCGCCACCAGGGCCAGGCTGGCCAGGATCGGCAGCAGGAGCACCGCGGAGAACTTGGTCGCGAAGGCGGCGCCGGCGGCGAGCCCGGCGAGGACGACGCGTGCCACGCTCACTCGCCGTGACGCCGCATCGAAGGCGATGACCGAGAGGAACGTGAAGAGCGCGATGCCGACGTCGGTCGTCACGAGCTGCCCGTGAGCGAGCACGTCCGGGCTCAGCACACACAGGAAGAGCGCGAGGTTCGCCGCCCGCAGGCCGTGCCGGTGCCGGGCCCAGAGGAAGACCGACAGCCCCAGCAGGGCGCCGAGAGCCACGATCGGGAGCCGGCCCCAGAAGAGCAGCCGGTCGGCGTCGTTCCACCGATACAGGAACCGCTTGCCGAATTCCCATTGCCGGCGCAGGGCCCAGGCCTCGTCGTCCGGCTTGATCGTCACGTCCATGAAGAGCAGCGGGAGTGCGGCCAGCGTCTTCACGAGCGGCGGGTGCTCCGGGTTCAGGCGGTGGTCGCCGAGCTTGAGGTACGTGTAGCCCGCCGGCAGGTGGGAGCCTTCGTCGAACGTGGCGGATTGCGTCCGCATGCTCGTGATGGCCAGAGCCGCGTAGAGGGCCACGCCGGCCGCGACGAAGGTGCCCCCGCTCGCCACCGCTCTCAGGCCTCCGCCTTCGCGAGCGCGCGGCCGCGGGCCATCACGTCACCGAGCCAGGCCGCGCTGGCGAGGAGCACGGCTCCGGTTCCCACCACCCACAGCGCCGCGGCCTGCGGCCGGGCGAGCATGGCCGAGGGGCCCGGATAGAGGATGGCGGGCGCCAGGAACGAGTACAGGCCGACGAGGGCCATCGTGGAAACGATGCCGTGGACGGCGGCGAAGCGGTCCGGCAGCCAGACCCCGAAGGGAACCACCCACAGCAGGTACTGCGCGCTCAGGCTGCCATAGAAGACGAGGAACGCCAGGAGCGCCGCCAGGCACGCCTGCGCGAGCGGCCACCGGACGCGGCGCGAGGCCATCGCGGCGAGGAGCGCCGCTTCCGCGAGGAGAGTGAGCGCCTTGGAAGCCGTGACGAGCCCGCTCCAGTACGGCGCTTCGCTGCGGGTGAGCACACCGGTATGGAGCAGGCGGAGGCCGCGCCAGAAACCGATCCAGCCGAGGTCGGCGATGCCGCCGTAACCGAAGAGCTCCCGGCGCAACGCGCCGGGATCGGCGAGCGCGTAGGGAACGAGCAGCAGCACGACCGGCATCACCGCGAGGGCGGCGAACCGCATGCGCGCTCGCACGGTCATCTTCCGCTCACGCGGAGTCAATCCGCGCTCGCTCATCGAGCTGGGGGGACCCTGCGGTCCCCCCAGACCCCCCGGCGTGAGGAGGAACACGGGCAGGAGCAGCACCGGGAAGGACTTGAGCGCAATGGCGGCGGCGAGGGCGAGGGCGCTCGCGTCGCGCCGGCCGGCCTCGAAGGCGAAGACGGCCAGGAGCAGGAAGAAGAGGGCCGCGGCGTCGAACTGGCCATGGAACGCGTCCACGAGGACGCTCACCGGATGAAGCGCGTAGAGCCAGGCCGGCACCAGGCCACGTCCGGTCTTCGTTCCTCCCGCGGCGAGAAGGGCGACGATCGCCAGGTCGGCGACGAGGATGGGCAGCTTGACGAGGACGGCGAAGCTCCATCCCGTGTGCCGCGCCAGCCACTCGCTTCCCGCCTCGACCCAGACCCACACGGGCGGGTAGGGATAGAGCCGCGGGGCCTCGTAGGGGTTCCACGACACGTCGAGGACGTGGACGGCCACGCGGTGGTAGCGCAGCACGTCGGCCACCATCCGATCGGCCAGGAGGATGGGCGCCAGGCGCACGGCGGCGGTCACGGCCAGCACCAGGGCCAGCCGCCTCCTCGCCGTCATCGAGACGTGACCGTCGAGGCGGAAGGCGACGGCTCCGGCTCGGGCGCCGCCTCCTCGGCGCCGGGAGGGCGACCGGCGCTCCAGGGCACGACGTCATCGAGGGCATGCAGGATCACGCCCGCCGCGATGCGGTGCGCGATCTCGTTGGGGTGCTCGTCGTCGACGCCGTTCACGACCAGCAGGTCCCAGCGGAGGCCGTGATAGGACGGCAGCAGGTCGACCACCTTCGCCCCCGCCTCCCCCGCCGCCTGCGCGACCTTGGCGTGGATCTCCGAGAAGGGATAGCGATCGTCGAGAGGGTTGCCGAAGAGGGGAAAGACGACGACCACGAGCGGCACGCCCCTCTCGCGGCAGATCCCGCCCATGCGACGCAGCGCCGCCCGCGCGGCAACCCATCCCGGCGCGTCCTCCGCGTACATCGACTTGTAGCCGCTGATGCGCCGACGGTTCTCGGCGGTGGCCCAGAGCCGCGTGCTCACGAGCCGGAAGAGCGCCGAATGATCGAGGACGCCGCGTGGCTTCTCCTTCGGCTCCGCCCACTCCGCGGCCCGCCGCGCCTCGGCCGCGGCCTCGTCCTCGCTGTCGTTGAGGACGAAGCCGAGAAGCACCACGTCCGGCCCGTAGGCCAGGCCCTCGGTCTCGAGCTGCGCCGCCTCGTCCACCGTGTTCATCCCCGGCAAGGCCAGGCTCACCACCTGCCACGGCTCGTGCCGCCGGCGGCGGAGGCCGCGTTCGAGCCGCTGCGGATAGGCGTCCTCGAACTCGACGCTGGCTCCCCAGGCGAAGGAGTCGCCCAGGGAAACGACACGCCGCACGCCGGGCGGCTTGGCGAGGGTGCGCTCCAGGTCGCGGTAGCCACGGGAGTTCTTGGGACGCATGAAACGGCGGTTCGTGTTGACGGGGGCATAGCCCGTGGGAGGCGCCTCGTCCGCCTTCAGCAGCCGCACGGCCGCCTCGGCCACGAGCAGGAAGAAGGCGACGCTTCCGAGAAGGAGCAGCATCTCGGCGCGGCGCGCGAGGGCGGCCATCGAGCGTCCATCATATGCGAAGGGACGGCGGCCTCGTGGTATCCTGCCGCGCCCGAAGCTTCGCCAAGCGGTCCCGAGGAGACTCCTTGCCCATCCCGCCGGTCGCGTCACGCCTCGGTCGGCTCGGGCTCCTCGCCGCTGCGCTTTCCGGCGCGGCCGGGGTTGCGCACGCGCAGGTCCCGTCGCCATCCCCCACGATCCCGAACATCGCGGAGGACGAGAAGGACTTTCTCGGTCTGACGAGCCTCGCTCTCGGCTCCGGCGCACGCGCCTTCGGCATGGGCGGCGCCTTCCTGGCCCGAGCGGACGATGCCACCGCCGCCTCGTGGAACCCGGCCGGCCTGAGCTACCTGCGCCGCCCCGAGTTCACGGTCGTCGGGGCGCGTAACAGCTTCACCCGCCTGCCGACCGGCGTCGGCTTCACGCGCTTCCTCGAGGACCGCTTCGCGGGGAGCGCGCTCGACTTCGCCGCCGCCACCTACCCGATGGAGATCGGTCCCGCCTCCGGCTCGGTCCAGCTCAGCTTCCAGCGCGTCTTCTCTTTCCAGGGCGACCGGACCGTGGAGCGCACCGACCAGACCCTCGCCTCGACCGGGAGCGGCGGCTTCGACGTGCTCGCGCTCGGCACCGGCATCCGGGTGGTGCGCTCGCTGCGCATCGGCGCCACCGTCAACCGCTGGGTCAACGGCTACCGCCAGGACCGCCACCGGGTGGCTAACCGGGGCACCACCGACCAGAACTTCGACTTTGCCCTCTCGGGCTGGAACTTCAACGGCGGCCTCATCTGGTCGCCCTTGGAGAACCTCAACTTCGGGGTGGTGGGCAAGACGACGATGAAGGGCGCGGTGATCCTCGACCGCGTGCGCGCCGACATCATCCCGCAGCCTTCCGAGACCGTCATCACCCGCAACACGGCGAACAGCACCGTCCTGCGCGTCGACTGCCCCGATTGCACCGATGCGGACCGGGCGGCGGCGGCAACGCCGCACCGCGTCCCGGTCTCTATCAGCATCCCGGGGGCAGTCGGGGTCGGCATCTCGTGGCGCCCCTGGAGCGTATTGACGGCATCGCTCGACTTCACTCGGACCTTCTGGTCCAAGGGGCGGATCCGCAACTTCTTCACCCTCGCCCGGACCGAACCGGATCAGGTGAGTCCCTTCCCGCAGGTCTTCGACAGCCTTCCCTATCCGACGCTCGATGATCAGAGGCAATCGGACACGGAGCAGCTCCGCGTCGGCGCCGAGTACGTCGTGCTCGGACGGCGGCTGAAGGTGCCGCTGCGCGCCGGGTTCTTCACCGACAAGCAGTACTTCTTCGATTTCCGGAACCAGCCGCCCAGGTTCCGCGGATTCACGGCCGGACTGGGGGTGGCGGCCGGACCGCTCTTGATCGACGTCGCCTACGTGCGGGAGACCGGGAAATACCTCGACCCGGAGGCCGATCCCGAGGAGCCCGAGGCCCGGGGGGCGGAGCGCTCTACGCGCTTCAACCGGATCTTCGTCTCGGTCATCTATCGTCACGGCAGCGGACCGTAGCCCTCGCGAGGAACTCCGACGCACTTCCTGATCCGCCGGCTCTTCCTGCGGCTGCTCGCCCTCAGCTACCTCGCCGCGTTCGTCTCCCTCACCCTCCAGATCCAGGGTCTCGCCGGCTCGCAGGGGATCCTCCCCGCGCACACGCTGCTCGAGTGGATCCGTCCCCGCGCCGGCATCGAGCGCTATTGGATCGCGCCCACGATCTTCTGGCTGAACGACGGCGACGTCGCGCTCATCGTCGTGCCGGCCGCGGGCGCCGTGCTCTCGGCCCTCCTGCTCGCCGGCATCGCTCCGGTTCCGATCCTCGGCGCGCTGTGGGCGCTCTACCTGTCCCTGGCCGTCGTCGGCCAGGTCTTCCTGGGCTACCAGTGGGACGCGCTACTGCTCGAGACGGGACTGCTCGCGGTCTTCCTCGCGCCCGGCGGCCTCTGGCGTCGGCCCGGCCGCGAGTCGCCGCCGCCTCCCGTCGTCGTTTGGCTGTTTCGCTGGCTGCTCTTCCGCCTGATGTTCGGGTCGGGGTTGGTGAAGCTCGCGAGCGGCGACCCGACGTGGCGGGGCCTGACCGCGCTGCGGTACCACTACTGGACCCAGCCGCTGCCGACCTGGGTCGGCTGGTACGCCGCCCACCTGCCGGGCGGGATCCAGACGGCGTCGGTGGGCATCATGTTCGCCGTCGAGCTGGCGGCGCCCTTCCTCGTCTTCGCGCCCCGGCGCTTCCGCCGCATGGCTTTCGGGCCGCTTCTCGGCCTGCAGGTCCTGATCGGGCTCACCGGCAACTACGCCTTCTTCAACCTTCTCGCCGCCGCGCTGTGCCTGTTCGCGCTCGAAGACGACGACCTGCCCGCACGGTGGCGAGCGCGGTTCCGTCCGCCGACGGCCGACACGCGGCCCTTCTGGCCGAAGGCCGTGCTCTATCCCCTCGCCGCGACCATCGTCGTCGTCTCCGCGGGCGAGATGATGTCGACGCTGGGCGTGGCCCCGCCGCCGCCGGTGCGGGCCCTGCACCGCATCGTCGGACCGCTGTGGTCGATCAACAGCTACGGGCTCTTCGCGGTGATGACGACCTCGCGCCCGGAGATCGTCGTCGAGGGGAGCGACGACGGGCAGACGTGGAAGGCCTACGAGTTCAAGTGGAAGCCGGGCGACCTGGCGCGGCGGCCGGCCTTCGTGGCTCCGCACCAGCCGCGCCTGGACTGGCAGATGTGGTTCGCGGCCCTCGGCACCTGCGAGGACAACCCGTGGCTCGTCCGCTTCCTCGGCCGGCTGCTGGAGGGTTCGCCACCGGTCCTCGCTCTCCTCGCCCGCAACCCGTTCCCCGACCAGCGGCCCCGGCTCGTCCGGGCCGAGCTGTACGACTACACGCCGACCGATCTGAACACCTTGCGGCGAGACGGCACCTGGTGGCGGCGGGAACCGCGCGGTGACTACTGCCCGGCGTTTTCCGCCGAGGACGTCGCTTCCGGCCCTTGATCCCGCGGGACGAGCTGATAGAAGAGGCTCGACTCCCGCTGGAAGAAGCCCTCGGTGTGGAAGGAGTCGACCAGCTTGAAGTGGCAGTAGTCCAGGTGATGGCAGACCTCGTGCAGCAGCGTGCGCAGGAACGTGCGGAAGGCCACCACGCGGCGGTAATGGACGGTCCGCATCCACACCCGGATCCGCGCCCTCCGCTTCTCCTCGCGCGTGTAGAGCCCGTGCAGCTCCGCCGCGCGCAAGCTCGGCCGGACCGCGAGCACGCCGATCTCGACGGGCTCGACCCCGAGGCTGGCCGTGATCCCCTCGACGAGGCGACGGGCGGCCGCCTCGACGACCTTCCGGTCGTCCCGGGCGAGGCCCTCGCGGAGGATCTCCACCATGGGCCGAAGCCCTTCGGCCCGGGGCAGATCGATCCTGCGGATCCTGTCACTCCGGTCGTAGAGCTCTTTTTCCCGGCGGGAAAGTCGATCGTAGTAGGCGAAAGGCACCGCAACGAGTGTATCCTCTAGCTCGCCCAGACCGGAGGTGCCGATCCGGACCGTTCCTTAGGAGGCATCATGATTCGCGCTTCGCTCAGCCGCCGGCAGTTCACGACCACCCTCGGCGCCGGTCTCGGCGCCGCGCTGGTGGAAGGGCCATTCGGCGCCCGGCGCGCCGAGGCTGGCCGCCCATCCACGCGACCGGGCAACACTCCCGCCGACGCCGTCCTGCTCAACTCGAACGAGAACCCCTACGGGCCGGCGGCGTCCGCGCTCGACGCGATCACGAAGTCGGAGAGCGTCGCGGCGCGCTACCCCGACGCCGCCGAGGCCCGCCTGACCGAGGCCATCGCCCGGCTGCATGGCGTCGCGGCCGACCGGGTGGTGCTCGGTTGCGGCTCGGGCGAGGTGTTGCAGATGGCCGACATGGCCTTCCTCGGCCCCGGCAAGAAGGTCGTGGTCGCCGAGCCCACCTTCGAGGCGGTGCTCGGGTACGCGCGGGTGACGAAGGCCGAGCCGGTCAAGGTGCCCTTGACCGCCGACTTCCGACACGACCTGCCCCGCATGGCCGCCGCCTGCGACGCCGGCACCGGGCTCGTCTACGTCTGCAACCCCAACAACCCGACCGGGACCATCGTGACCAAGGACGAGCTCGCCTTCTTCCTGGAGCGCGTGCCGCGCACGGTGTCCATCCTCGTCGACGAGGCCTATCACCACTTCGTGGACGACCCGCACTACGCGAGCGCGTTCGAATGGATCGACAAGGCGCCGAACGTCGTCGTGGTGCGCACCTTCTCGAAGGTCTACGGGATGGCGGGGATGCGCCTGGGCTACGCCGTATCCTCCAAGGAGAACGCGGAGGCGCTGAGGGCCCACGCGGCCTGGAGCAACGCGAACGCCGCCGTGCTGGCGGCGGCCCTGGCCAGCCTCGCGGAGTCGGATCACGTGCCGCGCCAGCGTTCCATCAACCGCGAGATCCGCGACTGGCTCTGCCGCGAGCTGGAGCGCGACGGCCGCCGCTACATTCCTTCGCACGCGAACTTCCTGATGGTCGACGTCGGCGGCGACGTCCAGCCGCTGATCGACTCCTTCCGCGAGCGGCGCATCCTCGTGGGACGGAAGTTCCCGTCGTTGCCGAACTGGCTGCGTGTCTCCATGGGAACCAAGCCGGAGATGCAGGCCTTCGTGGACGGGCTGCGGGCGATCGCGCCCGCCCGGGCGGCCCGAGCGTCCTAGGGAGAAAGGGCCTGGGCTCCGATCGACCGCCCAGCATGTCGCGGGAGCAGGTGCAGGAAGAGTTGCGTCGCCGGGGCTACCTCGATTCCCGCCTCGACCGGTTCGTCCTGACCGCGGCCGGCCCCACGCCGCTGCACGCCTGCCGCCGCGTGGCCGCCCGGCTCGGCCTGGTCGGCGGGGTCCTCTTCGGCCTCACGCTGAGCCTGGTCGCCGCCGGCCTCGATCCGCGCCTGCTTTCCGACGCCGCGGACCTGACCGTGCTCTCGCTCTATCTCATGGCCGCGCTCGCGGCGGTGACGACGGTGGCGGCGCTCATCGTGGGACTCCTTGCGGCGTGGTGCGGGCGTCAGGGGCGCACGCCCCCCTCCGACCTCGGCCCCAAGATCGGGATGACGCTCTCCCTCGCCGCGCTCGCCTATCTCGTGCCCTGGTGGCAGACGCACGCCACCGAGGCGTCGCTGGCTTACCGGCTGGCCACCGCCGTCGCGGGCCTCGGCCTCAGCCTCGCCCTCGGCCGGTTCGGGGCCATGGCATCGATCGCGGTGCTCGCGGCCGGAGGCGGGAGCGGCCGTCTGCCGGAGGCCGGCGTCTCGCACCGCCGGACCCTGCCCCTGCTGGCCGCGGCGGCGCTGCTCTTGGGGGTGGCCGTGTCGGGCGCGGCGTACCTCGCCTCCGCCGATGGAGAGGTCCCCGACTACGCGGTGGTGCCTTCGGACGTACGCGTGCGCGTTCTCGGCGTCGACGGCCTGGATCCGCGGATGGTCGACCAGATGATCTCGCGCCGCGAGATGCCGCGGATGGCCGCGCTGTTGAAGTCGGGGGCGCGGGGCCGGATGCGTGTCGAGCCCGAGCGGGTACCGGCCCTGGTCTGGACCACGATCGCGACCGGCCGGGCTCCCGAGGACAACGGAATCCTGCCCGCCGACGCGCGCCGCGTTCCCCTCGCCCCCGGGGACGAAGGCCGGCTCGTACGCATGGGGGCGACGGCGAGCGACCTGCTGCGCCTGACGCGCGCACAACCCTCGACCGCCGTCCTCAGGGAGGTGAAGCCGTTCTGGAGCGTGGCTTCCGAAAAGGGCTTCCGAGTGGGAGTGGTCAACTGGCGGGCCACGTGGCCCGCCGATCCGGTGAACGGCTACGTGGTGAGCGACCGGGCATTCTTTACCCTGGAGAAGCGGGGCCCACGCGACCGGGAGGCGCCCCCCGCGGCGTTCGCGCGGCTCGAGGAAGCGGGCCTGAACAGCGAGCCCGACCGCGCGCGACGTGTGGACCTCTTCGCCCTCGATGCGGCCGAGCTGCTGCGGGGCGGTCATCCGCCCGCGCTGGAGGTGATCTACCTTCCGGGCCTCGACGTCGCCACCATGGAGCAGCTCGGCGAGGCCGGCGGCTCCGACCTCGCCACGCTCGACGCTCGGCTCGACGCGGTACGGTCCGGTTACAGATTCACCGACGGCCTCATCGGCCGCGCGGTGGACGGCCTCGAGCCGGGCGAGGTGCTGATGCTCGTGGGCGATCCGGGACGCCTGGCCCGGCGGGCGGTGGGCGCGCCCGAGGGACTCCTCGTCATCATCGGCGGGCCCGCGGTGACGGTGGACCTGGGCGAGGTCTCCGAGCGCGACGTCGCCCCGACGCTGCTCCATCTCCTGGGGCTGCCCGTGAGCCGGGAGCTGCCGGGCTCGCCGCTGGAGGCCGCCTTCGACGCGGCCTTCCGACGGTCGCACCCGGTGCGCGCGATCGCCTCGTACGGGCGGCGGCCCGTCTCGCGGGCCGAGGACGGCGGCTTCGACCACGAGTTGGTCGAGCAGCTCCGCGGCCTCGGCTACGTGCGGTGAGGGACGGTCTCCTGCTCCGCGCCGTGAAGCGCGTGACGCGGTGGCGCTTCCAGGCCGACCTGACCATGCACCGGGCGCTGCGGCGGGCGCGCGGCGATCGGCCGTACCTGCTCGGCGGCGAGTGCCGGCGCTGCGCGCGGTGCTGCGAAGCCCCCGCCATCCAGGCCGGCCGCGCCGTGTGGTACCTGCCCACGCTGCGGCGGGCGTTCCTGTGGTGGCACCGGCGCGTGAACGGCTTCGAGCTCATGAACCGTGATCCTCAGGCGCGGGTGTTCGTATTCCGCTGCACGCACTTCGACCACGCGACGCGCACCTGCGACAGCTACGATTCCCGGCCCGGGATGTGCCGCGACTACCCGCGCAATCTCCTCGCCCAGCCGAACCCCGAGATGCTGCCCGGATGCGGGTACCGGCCCGTGGCTCCCAATTCCGCCGCCTTCCTGCGCGCTCTACAGAGCGCCTCCGTGAGCGGCGATACCCTGGCCCGGCTGAAGAGGGACCTTCACCTCGAGAAGTGATACCATCCGCGGCAATGATCGTCGCCGCGCGACCCGTCGCCGCCTGTTTCCTCGCCGTTCTCGTCCTCGGGGGATGCAACCTGCGGGGCTTGTCGGGCCCTTCGCGCGAGGAAGTTCTCGCGCTGCTGCAGGCGGAAGCCAACGACATGAAGAAGGGCGGGGAGCAGTTGGACCCCAAGCTGCGGGTGAAGGTCGTCTGGAACATCGACGGCATCGACGTCGTGGAGCAGCCGAACGACTCCGCCCACCCGTGGCAGGGCACGGTTCGTTTCAGGATCATCAGCACGATGCACGACGCCGACGGCTCGGAGACGAACGACCTCATCCGCAAGAACTTCACGTACGTCTACGACACCGCCACCAAGAAGCTGCTGTTTCAGTCTTCGACGACACCTCCGAAGTAATCGGCGCTCGGGTTCGCCCTCGCGCCATCGATGCGTCAGCCTGACGGCGGCTTGGGGTAGACCTTCAGCGCCGTCCAGCGGCGGAGCAGGACCTCGCCGGGCGCGAAGCCGCGGGGCTTGCTGACGTCGGCCACGCGGCAGACGTGCACCTCTACCTTGCCCCGGCTCCCCCGCGCCTTCGAGTGCCAGGCGGCCAGCTCGGCCGCGCGCTGGACGACCTCGGGCGGCAGCTCCTCGAGCCCCTCGGGATTGCGTACGACCACGTGGCTGCCCGCCGGCCCGGCCACGTGCAGCCAGAAGTCGCGCGGCTCGGCCACGTCGAAGGTCAGCGCGTCGTTCTCCGCGTCTCCCTTGCCGACGAGCACCTCGAAGCCGTCCACGACCTGCGCGCGGTAGCCGCGGCCCTTGCTGCCCATGGAGCTTCCCGCGCGCATGCTACAGTCACCACCCCGAAGGTGGAAAGGGACCATGCCATGGACGAGTTCGATCTCTCTCCCGACGAGGTGCAGCGCATCGGTCGGCTGGCCGCCGACGCGGTAGCCGGGCACCGCCGCGACCTCCTGTCGCATCCGGTGTTCGGCAAGGTCGGCGGAGACGCCGCGCTCTTCGACGAGCCGCTGCCGGAGGAGGGCCGCCCGTTCGAGGAGGTCCTCGCCTTCGTCCGCGAGCACGTGATGCCGCGGCCGATGGGCAACTCGCACCCGCGCTTCTTCGGCTTCATCAACGCCACCGCCGACCCCGTGGGGACCGTGGCCGACTACCTGGCCTCGGCCATGAACCCGAACTGCTGGGGCGGCGACCACGCCGCCGTCCACGTCGAGAATGCCGTGATCCGCTGGCTGGCCGAGATCCTCGGCTTTCCGTCCACCGCGGAGGGCCTCCTCGTCTCGGGGGGCTCGATGGCGAACTTCACCGCCCTCGCGGCCGCCCGCCGCGCGGTCACACCGGGCAACGTCCGGGAGGACGGCCTGGCGGGCGAAGGCCGGCCGCGGCTCGTCGTCTACGCCTCGGAGCAGGTGCACGCCTGCGTCGACAAGGCCGTCGACCTGCTCGGCATCGGCACGCGCCAGCTCCGCAAGATCGAGGTGGACGAGCGCTTCCGCATGCGCGTGGACCGCTTGAGCGAAGCGATTGCCGCCGATCGCCGCGCCGGCCTCGTTCCCGCCATCGTGGTCGGCACCGCCGGCACCGTGAACACGGGCGCCGTCGATCCCCTCGAAGAGCTGGCCGACGTCTGCGCGCGCGAGTCGCTCTGGTTCCACGTCGACGGCGCGTACGGTGCGATGGCCCGGCTGTCCCCCAAGCTGCGGCCCCTTTTCGCGGGCATCGAGCGCGCTCACTCGATCGCCGCGGATCCCCACAAGTGGCTCTACGTTCCCTACGAGGCGGGCGCGACGCTCGTGCGCGAGGCCGGACGGCTGCCCGACGCCTTCCGCAAGTTTCCGGAGTACCTGGCCTCGGATCCCGAGAGCCCGTTCCCGGGCCCGGCCTGGTTCGCGGAGCGCGGCGTGGAGCTGTCGCGCGGCTTCAAGGCCCTCAAGGTGTGGATGGGCCTCAAGCGCCACGGTCGCCGGGGCTACGTCGCCGCCATCGAGCGCGACGTGGCCCTCGCCCGCTTCCTCTCGGAGGAGGTGCGCCGGCGGTCGGACTTCGAGCTGCTCGCGGAGCCGGTGCTCTCGATCGCCAACTTCCGTTATCGCCCGCGCAATGCGAGCCTCGACGAGGGCGGGCTCGACCGTCTGAACCGCCGGATCGTGAACCGCCTGGTGGCCGGAGGCGCGTTCTTCCTCGCGCCCACCATCATCCGGGGCCGCTCCTGGCTCCGCGTCTCGATCACCAACTTCCGCACGACGGAAGGCGACCTGCGCGCGCTCCTCGACGAGTCGGCGCGGCTGGGGCGAGAGCTCATGGAGAATTCGCCGGCGCCGCGTCCCTGAGTCGGGTGCCCGACTCTTCGCGGGAAGAGTCGCGCGTATGCCGTCGGACCCTTCCCGACCGGCCTGCATGCCAGACTTCGCAACGTGACGTATCACCCGTCGGGGTCGCTTACGGTGCGGGGAGCGGACGCTTCACGCGAGGATCCCGCCCCCGTCCGCCTGGGAGATCAGGCGCGGGCGGCCCTGCGGCTGCGGCATCTCAGTCGGCGCACC
>QHVJ01000188.1 GCA_003222275.1 Acidobacteriota bacterium
CTGCAGCGCGGCCTACGACGGGTAGTGAACTCCTACCCTGATTCTCTGCGGCCTCTGCGTCCCTCTGCGGCCTCTGCGTGGAAAAGCAACGAGTCATGAAGCTGTGGGGCGGCAACTACTCGGGAGATCCGGACAAGGACTTCTGGGAGTTCAATCGCTCCTTCCCCTTCGATCGCCGGCTCGTGGCGGAGGAGATCGCCGCCTCCCGCGCCTACGTGCGGGCGCTGGGACGCTGCGGCGCGATCAAGGCCGACGAGGCCGACCGGCTGGACGGCGCGCTCGAGCGGCTCGCGCAGCAGGTGCAGGCCGACCCCGCCTGCCTGGAGATGGACGCCGAGGACGTCCACAGCTTCGTCGAGACGCGGCTCACCGAGGCCGTCGGCGACCTCGCCGGCCAGGCCCACCTCGGTCGCAGCCGCAACGAGCAGTCGGTCACCGGCTTGCGCCTCTGGCTCCGGCGAACGACCGACCGCCTGCGCGACGCCGTGGCGCGGCTGGTGGAGGCTCTGGCCGCGCAGGGCCAGTCCGGGGCCGACGCGGTGATGCCGGGCTACACCCACACCCGCGCCGCGGAGCCGATCACTTTCGGCCATCTCGCCGCCGCCCACGCCTGGGCCCTCGTGCGGGACCACGAGCGGCTCGGCGACGCCCGCCGGCGCGCCAACGTGCTCCCGCTCGGCTCGGGCGCGCTCGCGGGCACCGCGCTTCCCATCGACCGCGAGGCCCTCGCCCGCGACCTCGGTTTCGATCAGGTCAGCCCCAACGCGCTCGACGCGGTGATGGACCGCGACTTCGCGGCCGAGTTCACCTTCGCCTGCGCGCAGCTCCAGACCCATCTCGCGCGGCTGGCGGAGGACCTCATCTGGCTCTCGGGCCCCGAGTACGGATTTTTCGCGCTGCCGGAGAGCTTCACCACCGGCTCGAGCCTCATGCCACAAAAGAAGAACCCCGACGCGCTGGAGCTGGTGCGGGGCAAGGCGGCGCGCGTCGACGGCGACCTCGTCCGCCTGCTCGCGCTCATGAAGGGCCTGCCCGCCGGCTACCAGAAGGACCTGCAGGAGGACAAGGAGGCGGTCTTCGACGCGGCCGACACCGCGGGCGCGTCGGTCGTGGTGATGACCGGTGTCGTCGCTGGCCTCGGCCTGAACCGGGACGTCATGCGCCGCGCCGCCGGCCGCGAGGACCTGATGGCCGCCGGCCTGGCCGTGGCGCTCGCCCGGGAAGGCATGCCGTTCCGCAAGGCGCACGGCCTCGTCGGTTCCCTGGTCGCCGAGGCGCAGAAGACCGGGTCCACGTTGCGCGAGGTCGCCGCCCGAGTCCTGCCCGCCCACTCTCCCGGGGTCGCCGCCCGCCTCGAATCGGTCTTCGATCCCGATCAGGCCGTCCGCTCGCGGTCGGCGCCCGGCGGCACTGCTCCCGAGGCGGTCCGGCAGTCGCTCGCCGCCGCCGCCGATCGGGTCCGGAGGCCCTGAAGCCCGGATGGCCGACAGCCCGCTCGCCGCCCGGCTGGTGGAGAGCGTCGAGCGCGTGGTGCTCGGCAAGCGGACCGCGGTGGAGACGGTGGTGGCGGCGCTACTCGCGCGCGGCCACGTGCTCATCGAGGACGTCCCCGGCGTGGGCAAGACGATGCTCGCCCGCGCGCTCGCGCGCTCCCTCCGCGCCGACTTCCGCCGCGTCCAGTGCACGCCGGACCTCCTGCCCAGCGACGTCACGGGGGTCTCGCTCTACAACCCGAAGGAGCTCTCCTTCGAGTTCCGGCGCGGCCCCGTCTTCACGCACGTGCTCCTCGCCGACGAGATCAACCGCGCAACGCCGCGGACGCAGTCGGCCTTCCTCGAGGCCATGGAGGAGCACCAGGTGTCGCTCGACGGCGCCACCCACGCCCTGCCCCACCCTTTCTTCCTCATCGCGACCCAGAACCCGATCGAGATGGCCGGCACCTTCCCCTTGCCCGAGGCGCAGCTCGACCGCTTCCTCGTCCGCGTTTCTCTCGGCTATCCCGACGACGCCACCGAGGCGCGCGTGATGAAGGCTCAGCGCGAGTCGCACCCCATCGACGCGCTGGCGCCCGTGGCCGACGTCGCGCAGCTCGCGGCCGCGCAGGACGAGGTGTCGCGAGTGTTCATCCACGATTCGCTCGTCCGCTACGTCCAGCGGATCGTGGCCGAGACGCGCCGCCATCCCCACGCCGCGTGGGGGGCCAGCCCGCGCGGGGCGCTGGGCCTGATGCGCATGGCGCAGTCCGCCGCCGCGCTCCGCGGCGAGCGCTTCGTCACCCCCGATCAGGTGAAGCGGCTGGCGGAGGCGGTGCTCGCCCACCGCGTCGTGGTCAAGCCGCGCTCGCGCGTGCAGGGGATCGACGGCGTCCGGATCGTCGCCGAGTCCGTCGAGCGCGTCGAAGTGCCCATCGACTACGGCCCCGCCTGACGTGGGCCGCGCGCATACGGCTGCTTACCGGCGCTTCCTGTACGCGGCCCTGGGCTTTGCCGGTTTGCTCGGCTTCGCGCTTCGCGTCGAGGCACTGGCGGCGCTCGCGCTCGGAGGCTTCGTGCTGCTCCTCGTCGCCTGGCGCCAGGCCCGCGGCGGGTTGGCCCGGCTCGCGGTCGCGCGCGAGGTGTATCCGAGCGCGTTCGAAGACGACGCGGTGCCGGTCTCCCTCGTCCTGGACAACCGGTCTCGGCGCACGGCCTGGCTCGTGGAGATCCGCGACTCCTTCGGGCCGGCGGTGGCGGACCGGCAGGCCCTCCTCGAGCCGGGCCCGCTCCGCGCCGCCCGCCGGCGGCGGCTCGTGTACCGGACCGCGTGCTCCCGCCCCTGGGGAGTGTACACGGTCGGCCCGCTGACCCTGTCCACGTCAGACCCCTTCGGCCTTTTCCACGCGGAGCGCGGAGTGCCGGACGTCGCGCCCTTCGCCGTGTTCCCGCGCGTATGGCCCGTCGCGGGCATCGAGAAGCTGGGCGCGCGCCCAAGCTTGTCGCCGCAGGAGCTCACACTTGCGCGGTCGGGCCAGAGCCTGGCCTACCTCGGCGTGCGCGACTTCCGCCCCGGCGACGACCTCCGGCGCATCCACTGGCCGGCCACGGCTCGCCGCGGCGCGCCCGCGGTGAAGGAGCACGAGGTGGACCTGGTTCCCTACTTCACGCTCCTCGTCGACCTCGACCGCGCGCATCGCGCGGGGACGGGCCTGAAGTCCACGCTCGAGTACCTGGTGCGGACCTCCGCTTGCCTCGTCTGGACGGCCGCGACCCGCGGCGACCTCGTGCAGGTACTGGGTGAGGGCGCGCGGACGCTCGCGCTCCCTCCGGGAGCGGGCACGCTGCACGCGACCCAGGCGCTCTACGAGCTCATCCAGGCGCAACAGGAGGGACGCGTGCCCCTGCTCGACCTCGTCGAGCACCACCGCCTGCACCTGCCCGCGGGCTCCACGGCGACGCTGTTGTCCGGCACCATGTTCCTGGACCTGTTGCGCCTCGAGGAGGCTCTCGGCGCGCTGCAGTCACGCGGCGTCCGTCCCGTCGTGGTCCTCGTCAACAAGGACTCGTTCCTGCCCATCGACCGGCGGGCCGTCCCGCGCGACCAGGCCGCGGCCCAGGCCGGCGCGGCGGCCACGCTGCTCCGCTCGCGAGGCGTGCCGGGCGCGATCCTCTCCGCGGAGCAGGATCTGGAAGCGGAGCTGGGACGGGTCGACCTGTTCGAGGCGCCGCGGTGAGCGAGGCGACGCGCCGCGGCGACGGCCTCCTGCCCATTCTGGCCGCCCGGTCCGTGGCCCTCTACGCCCTCTCCCTGCACGCGGCGGCCGGCGCCCTCATGGCCTGGACGGCGGGCGATGCCGGGATGCTCGCCCTCGCCGCGGCGGTCCTCGCGCTCGTCCTGATCATCGGCGAGTCGTTCGGCAGCAGCTTGGACTTGGGCCTCGAAGGCACGAGCCGGCTGCGCCTGCGCGTCACGGTCGCCGCCGCGTACGCGAGCTTCGTCGTCCTTGCGCTGACGGCGGCGGTCGGAACCGGCGAGGCGCGGCTCCTCGGCCAGGAGGCGCTGATCTTCACCGTCCTCCAGGCCGCCTTCCTCCTCCTCGTCGACCTGGGACGGACCCACCTCGGGCCCGTGGCCAACGCGCTGGTGCTCGTGGTGCTGGCCTCGCTTCGGGGCGGAGTGGTGGCGGCGGTGGCCGTCGTCGGCGGCCTCGCGCTGCTCGGCTTCTTTCTCGCCCTCGACCATGCCGCCCGCGTGCTCCAGGCCTATCCCCCGGGACGCGCCGACCTGCTCGGCGCCACGCTCCGCCGCGCCGCCGCATCGCTGGCGCCCATCGTCGTGGGCCTCACGATACTGTTCGTGCTCTCGCCCCCGGCGCCGCTCGCGCGGGTCCGGTTCCCGGCGGCGGCCCCGGGACCGAGGGACGAGGAAGTGGCCGCGGCGTATCGGCGCCTCGTCGTGTTCGGGCTGGCCGGCAGCGGGCTCATATTCGTCCTGGTTCGGCTCCTCCGCCGCGACCGCGGGGCTCGATCTCCGCTGGAGGAGGCGCTTTCGCTCGAGCAGGGGATCGAGGAGGCGCTCGCGGAGCCACCCCCGCTCGTCCGCCGCGACTACCACGGCCGGCGCGGGAGGATCGTGCGCGCCTACGTGCAAGTACTGGCTCGCGCTCGCGACGTCGGGTTCCTGTGGCGACCGAGTCAGACGCCGCGGGACATCGCGGCCCATCTGCCCGCGCCGTCCGGGCCATTGGACGCCCTTACGGAGCTGTTCGTCGGCGCGCGCTACGGGCCCGACGAGCCCTCCGAGGAGCAGGCGGTGGCCGCCGAGCGCGCCGGTCAGGCCGTCAGGGCCGGCCTGGGCCGAAAAACCCGGGTATAACCTGACCCGCTTCATGCCCACCGTCCACGTCCGCGACGCGACCGTCTCCGACGCCGAGGCCATAGCCGCTCTCGTGAACCGCGCGTTCCTCGTCGAGCGCTTCTTCGTGGACGGCGACCGCACGAGCCTGGCCGAGATCTCGCACCTGCTGGAAACAGGGACGTTCCTTCTCGCGGAGACCGACGGCCGCCTCGTCGCCTGCGTGTACGTCGAGCGGCGCGGAGAGCGCGGCTACTTCGGCATGCTTTCGGTGGACCCGTCGCGCCAAGGCGAGGGGCTCGGTCGCCTGCTCGTCGCCGCCGCGGAAGACCGGTGCCGCCGCGAGGGTTGCCGCATGATGGAGATCCACGTCGTGGACCTCCGGCGGGAGCTGCCGCCGATCTATCGCCGCCTCGGCTACGTCGAGGTCGGGACCGAGCCCTTCCCCGACAAGGAGCGCCCCAAGCAGCCCGCCCGATTCATCGTCATGACCAAGCCGCTCGGCTGAGAATCGGCGGCGCCCGCCCGCGACTTTCGAGAGTCTCGCCCCTGGCCACCGTTAGCAGGTGGTAAGAGATCGAAACGTCGCCGAGATGAGCGCCCCCGATGCCGCCGCGTTGTTCGATCGTCACCATCTGGCGGTGTTCCGCTTCCTGCGCCGCATGACGGGAGACTTCAGCCTCGCCGAGGACCTCACCCAGGAGGTCTTCCTGCGGGTAGTGCGCGGTCTCGATTCCTACGAGGAGCGCGCGCGAGAGACGTCGTGGGTCTTTCGCATAGCGCGTAACGTCCTGTCGGATCGCCTGCGATCTCAGACCCGAGCGCCGATCGACGCTCCCGTGCATGAGGCGGTCGCGCTGGCGCGGCCGGCCGTCCAGGCGCTGGCCACCGCTCTCGATCAGGCCCTCTCCCGGCTTCCCGACGAAGAGCGGGAGGCGTTCCTGATGAGGGAAATCGGCGGCCTCGGCTACCGTGAGATCGCCGAAGCGTGCGGCGCCACCGCCGACGCGGCGCGAATGCGTATCTATCGCGCGCGCCTTGCGCTGCGCCAGGCGCTCGGGCCGTCGCGTTCGGTGACGATCATGACCCCGAGGGAGGTTTCGAAATGAGTCAGGATCCGCTGGAGGTCCTTTCCGCTTTCATGGACGGCGAGCCGGTGGCCCCCGATACGCTGGCAGCCGCTCTGCTCGCGCCGGGAGCGCGAGAGGCGCTCGTCGACTTCGCGGGAGTCCGGGCGCAAATCGCGGCCGACGATTCACGTCCCTCGCCGGCGTTCTATCGCGCCATGAACGGGCTCGTCGGCGATCGGCGTCGCGGCGTCCACACGCCGTGGGCAATCCTGCGCGCCGCGGTGGCGGTTGTGGTCCTCGCGCTCGCCGCTGTGGGAGCGATCAGTCTGGGGGGACGGTTCCGCGGCAACACTGCGGAGGAGCCGCCGCAGGCCACCCGCATCATTCAGTTCACGCCCGGCGTGGATTGGCACGAAGGAGCTCAGAGATGAGGATCGGAATGATCAGAAGCGGCGTCGCCCTCGCGGCGCTGATAACAACGGCCGGAGGCCACGTAGCCGGTGACGAGGCGGCGTTTTCTCGAAAGGCCAGGCTGGAATTCCGCGTGGTCGCGACAGGGTCGAAAGGGGCGACCCATCCCATCGGCTCCTTCGGCGAACAGCTCGAGGAGGGCGGCTCCACGACCGCGAACATGCAGGTGAGCGTGGATACACCGGCCGATGCGTCCCCGTGCCAGAGCAGTGTCACCGGAAGCGTGAGCCCCCCGGCCGCGCCCGCGGGTCCCTTGCCGCTCTGGCAGACGGAGGCGACCCTCAGGCGGGCCGAGATGGACGATATCCAAGTCGACTATGTGTGGAGGCGCCGATCTCCAGCCGGAGATGTCACGCATCGCGGGAGTGCTCGTCTGTCTGAAGATGGACACGCGCTCCTGGACTTTGTGCCCGCGTTCGAGGCGTCCTCCGGATGCTGGGACAACGTCGCCCTCGAACTATCCGCCTCCATTCCGGAAGATTCGGCATTCACGGACCGGCGCATCGGTTACGACCTATGGCTGGTCAGCGAGGGTCGCGGGAACCGCCTGACGCGCCGACTGCAGCTCATGGGAAAGCAGGGAGAAAAGGTCGAGTTCGACTACGGAACGTTCCGCTCGAAGCTCACGGTCGGCTCACGCCCCAACGAAAGAACCTCCGTCATGGAAATGACCACCACCGGCAACATACGCAGCCGCATCCAGCCCGACGGCTCGATCGAGATCCTGCTCGCCGCGAACCGCGGCGCGCATCCGCGCGAGGGCGACTGGTACGCGGAGGCGCACGGTTTGAAGAAGGTCAGTGCCACACCCGGGGAAACACTGCGGCTCGAGCTGCCTCCCCCCGCCAGCGTGAAAGAGCCCGACATGTTCAAGGCCCTCGCCGAGCAGCACGTGGCGCTCATCCTCACGCCGACGCTTGTGGATTAGCTTCTCCGTTTGATATTTCGCTAGAGATGTGTCCGTCGCCGAGCATCGGTCCTGATTCGGCTCTGCGTCATGCTATTTGATCATCATGAAGATCGACATCCCACATCACCTCTCAGATGAGGACCTCGAGGCGCAGCTGAAGTCGCTCGCTCGCAGCGAGCAGGAGGCCACGGCCCGTCTCATCTCGCGCCTGGCCGAGTTCGACGGCCGCCGCCTCTACCGCGCCGCCGGCTTCTCGTCCCTCTTCAATTACTGTTGCGAGGTTTTGCACCTCTCCGAGCCGGCGGCCTACAACCGCATCGAGGTTGCGCGAGCGGCCAGGAGGTTCCCCGACATTCTCCGGATGCTCGGCGAAGGCTCGCTCAGTCTGGCGACGGTCCGGCTGCTTGCCACCCAGCTCACGGCCGGCAATTGGCAGGAGCTCCTTCCCGCGGCCGCGGGCAAGAGCAAGCGAGAGGTCGAGCAGATGCTGGCCGGGTATTTCCCCAGGCCGGACGTGCCGACCTCCGTCCGAAAGCTTCCCGCCGCGAAGCCGCCGGCGGTCCCTTCGGTCCCCACGCCGCCGATGCCCTATGGGCCACGGCCCGCGGGTACCGCCGCGGATCTGCCTCTGGCCAGTCCATCGCCGCCCCTACCGGCGCCGGTGAGA
The DNA here is from genome assembly GCA_003222275.1 of Acidobacteriota bacterium. Classification (GTDB taxonomy): domain Bacteria; phylum Acidobacteriota; class Vicinamibacteria; order Fen-336; family Fen-336; genus AA32. The sequence continues at coordinate 7,949 of QHVJ01000188.1, forward strand.
CGCCCGGTCGTGAGACCGCTGGCCGCGGACCGTTACGAGATCCGGTTTACGGCCACCGCCCAGACCCGCGACCAACTGCGCGCGGCCCAGGACCTGCTAAGGCACGCCGTCCCGACCGGAGACGTGGGGCAGGTCATCGATCGCGCGCTCACGCTGCTACTCGAAGACCTGGCACGGAAAAGGTTCGGCGCGACCGCCCGACCGCGGGCCAGTCGCGGCACGGCGCCGGGCAGCCGCGACGTCGCGGCCAACGTTCGACGCATGGCTTGGAGCCGCGATGGCGGTCGGTGCAAGTTCGTGAGCAAGAATGGTCGGCGGTGCAACGCGAGGGCCTTCATCGAGTTCCATCACGTCGAGCCGTACGGCGCAGGCGGCGAGGGAACGGTGGACAACATCCGACTCCTCTGTCGTGCGCACAACGCATTCGAGAGCGAGCGCTTCTACGGTCGCGGGCGTCCTGCAAAGTCGAACTCTTCCCGGGACGAGTTCGCCGCGGTCGCAGTCCTCGGGGCCGGCCGCCCTCTGCCGCCGTGATTCGGTTGCCGATCAGGACCCCTTCAAATAGCGGTCCACGAACTCGAGGATCTTCCGGTAGCCCTCGATCTGGTTCTTCTTCTTGGCGAACCCGTGACCCTCGTCGTCGAAGACCACGTATTCCACCGGCACGCCGTTCTTCTTCACCGCGGCGACGATGTCGTCGGACTCGGGCTTGATCACGCGCGGGTCGTTGGCGCCCTGGAGCACCATGAGCGGCTTCTTGATCCTGTCGGAGTGGAAGAGCGGTGAGACCTCCATCAGCATGGCGCGCTGCTTCACCGGGTCGCCGATCTCCTTGTAGAGCGCGAGCCGCTGCGACTCCCACCAGGCCGGGATGCTCTCGAGCGTCCGCACCCAGTTCGAGATGCCGAACATGTCCACGCCGACGTTGAAGGCGTCGGGCTGGAGCGAAAGCGCCGCCAGCACCATGTACCCGCCGTAGCTGCCGCCGATGATCCCGATGCGGTCCTTGTCCACGTAGGGCAGGGTCGCGAGGTACTTCTTCCCCTCCACGCAGTCCCAGAGCGGCTCGTGGCCGTGCTTCTGGTCGTCGGCGACGTAGAAGGTCTTGCCGTAGCCCGAGCTGCCGCGGTTGTTGATGCCGAGGACCGCGTAGCCGTGATTCACCAGGTACTGGATGAGGGCGCTGTATCCCTTGCGCGTCTGGCCGCCCGGCCCGCCGTGGACCCAGACGAGCGCGGGGACCTTGCCCTGCGGCGTCGCCTGGCGGGGCTTGAAGAAGATGGACGGGACGGTGGTGCCGTCGAAGGACTTGAAGCGAACGATCTCGGCGTCGACGAGGTCTCCGGGGTCGATGTCCTTCGTGAGGGTATCGGTGAGACGGCGGGGCTGAGGCTCCCCGATCGTCCACACGTAGAGGTTGCTCGGGGCACGGTCGCCGTTGACGTAGAAGGCGAGGCGGCCCTCGCCGCGGGCGATCGTCACCGACGTGATGTCGCCGGCGGGGAGCGCGGGCAGCGCCAGCGGCCGGCCCTTTTTCGTGTCGAGGATGTGGAGGGCCGTGCGCCCGTCCTCGTTGATGGCGGTCACGCGGTAGGCGCCGTGGTGGGAGAACTGGGTGAAGACGACGTCCCAGTCCGCCTTCTCCACGTCCGCGTGCTTGCCGGTCGCCAGCTCGTAGCGGCGGACGCGCATGAACTCCCCGCCGTCGTTGGTGGTGTAGTAGAGATAGCGGGAGTCGGGGTCGAAGTCCTCCGGCGAGTAGTCGGCCTGCCCTTCGTGAGGGCTGATGTGCCTCATCTGCCCGGTGTCGGCGTTCCACAGGTGGATGTCGCTGTCGGCGGTTCCCCGGGGCTTGCTGAAGGCCAACCACTTGGCGTCGCGGGAGATGGCGCCGAGGTCATAGCCCACTTCGTCCTTGTAGAACAGCTTCCGGTCGTAGCTCTTCGCGTCGTAACGGTAGACGTCGAAGAAACGCGGGTCGCGCTCGTTGCTGCGGACGTAGAACGCGTCGCCGGCGGGCGTCCAGCCGGCGAAGCTCGCCTTCAGCTTGTCGCCCGGCGTGAGGTCCTTCTCCCTCCCGTCCGTTTCCCGGACGTAGAGGTGGTTCAGCTCGTTGCCGCCGTTATCGCGGGTATAGAGGATGCGGTCGTCGGTCGGGAAATAGGAGACGGCGAACGTGCTGTCGGTCGTGGAGCGCGTGATGGGCGTGGCCTCGCCGCCCGCCACCGGCACGCTGTAGACGTTGAAGATCCCTGACTGGTTCGAGGAGTAGAGCAGGCGCTTCTCGTCCGCGGAGAAGGAGGCTCCGGTGACGCTGGTCGTGGCCATGAACTGCTCGATCGTGTACTGCTTCGAGGGCCGCTTTCCCGCCTGCGCCTGAACCCGGGAGGGGACCGCCACGACGAGGACCAGGGCGGGCAGGAGCAGGAACGCTGCGCCGCGAACGTTCCGCATGAATCGTTCTCCTCTCTCGAAAGGGGCCCATTCTAACGGAGATGGAGACGGCGCACACGGTGCCAACGGTCCACCTCGCCTTCGGTCGAGTAGAGGTCGACGGTCCGGGCCTCGAAGCCGTCGGGAACGGCAAGCCGGACCTCTTCCATCACGGCCGGCGGAGGCGGTGCGCCGTACATGAGACTGAGGTGAGGGAAGAACGGTGGCTCGTCCGTGCGCCCGAACGCATCGCGAGCCGCGGCGTGAAGGGCGAGCAGCTCCGGCCTCGGCTCGACGCGGAGGTAGAGAGAGCGGAAGTAGCTGTTGCCCAACTCCGGTCCGACGAATCGAACAGGGAATGGGTTCGAAACGCGCATCACTTCCTCGGCCCGCGCGATGACGCTTTCCGCCGGCCCCGGCAGCCCGGCGAGCAGCGTCACGTGCGGATCGAAGACCGGACCACCGAAGCGGCGGGCGAGCTCCGCGATGAGGGCGGCCAAGCGGCGACGGACGTCACCCTCGGGCACGATCCAGAGGGAGAAGCCGGCGCCCTTCATGCTGTGATAGCGTACGCCACCATGCCAAGAGCCACCCTGGCCATGCCCCTTCTACTGATGGCGGCGCTGGCGGCCGCCCAGGAGCACCACGACCGCGCGCCCGACGATCCTTTCACGCTGAAGCCGCTCTCCGGGAGCGTCTACGCCCTCTACGGCCGCGGCGGCAACGTGGGCTTCTACGTGGGCCCCGACGCGGTGGTCGTGGTGGACTCCCAGTTCAAGGACCTCGCGCCCGGCATCGTGGACAAGATCAAGTCGGTGACCGACAGGCCGATCAAGTACCTCGTCAACACCCACCACCATGGCGACCACGTCGGCGGCAACGAGGTGTTCCGGCACTTCGCGGTCATCATCGGCCACGACAACGTCCGCACGCGGATGCTGGCCTCGCCGGCCGAGATCCTCCGCGACTTCCCGGCGCGGGTCGAGGCCGCCCGCAAGGCCGGCAACGAAGCGCAGGCCAAGCAGCTCTCCGAGCAGATCGACTCGGCGAAGAGCGTCAAGGTCGAGGAGATCCCCGCCCCCGTGCTCACGTTCGATTCCGAGCTGCGCATCCACGTCGGTGACGAGACCGTCCAGGTCTGGCACACGCCGCCCGCCCACACCGACGGCGACGCCGTCATCTACTTCGAGAAGGCCAACGTCCTCCACATGGGCGACGACTTCTTCAACAAGGTGATCCCCTTCATCGACGTGGCCCACGGCGGATCGGTCAAGGGCTACCTCGTCGCGCTCGACAAGGTGATCGGCCGGGTGCCCGCGAACGTCACCATCATCCCCGGCCACGGGGAGGTCACCGACGTCGCCGGGCTGAAGGCCTTCCGCCAGTACATCGCCGACGTTCTCGACGCCGCCCGCAAGGCCAAGGCCGCCGGCACGTCCAAGGATGACTTCGTGAAGCAGGTGGACATCGCCGCTTACAAGGACTACTCAGGCTACGCCGATCGCTTCAAGTCGAACGCCGCCGCGGCCTGGGACGAATCGCCGTAGGGCGCTCCGGCCGGGGCCATGCGCACCTTCGTGGGCACGAGCGGGTACAGCTACAAGCAATGGAAGGGGCGCTTCTACCCGGACAAGATGAAGGAGCCGGAGATGCTCGGCTTCTACTCCCAGCGCTTCCCCACCGTCGAGATCAACAACACGTTCTACCGGATGCCCTCGCGCGACGTGCTGGCACGTTGGGCGGCGGAGACGCCGGACGGCTTCACCTTCGTCCTCAAGGCCCCCCAGCGCATCACGCACCAGAAACGGCTGGGGGACGTGGCCGACGACGTCGACTACCTCCTTCGCACCGCGGAGGCGATGGGCCCCAAGCTCGGCCCGCTGCTCTTCCAGCTCCCGCCGTACTTTAAGAAGGACATCGCGCGGCTGCGTAGCTTCCTCGAGCTGCTGCCGGCCACCTGCCGGGCCGCGTTCGAGTTCCGCCACGAGAGCTGGTTCGACGACGAGGTGCGAGCCGCGCTGCGAGAGCGGAAGGCGGCGCTCTGCGCGGCCGACACCGAGGAGGGCGGGGCGGCAGCGGAGGTTGTTCCGACCGCCGACTGGGGTTACCTGCGTCTACGGCGGCCCGACTACGGCGAGGAGCAGCTGCGAAGCTGGGCCGACCGCATCCGCGCCCAGCCCTGGCAGGACGCGTTCATCTTCTTCAAGCACGAGGAGGAAGCCAAGGGACCGGAGCTGGCCGAGAGGCTGACCGCGCTGATCGCCAGCTAATGGCACGGGGCCAAAGGGGGGTGCGGGGGGACCGGTCCCCCCGCCTAAGAGAGCGAGCGCGGATTCACTCCGCGCGAGCGGAGGATCGATTTGACGATCGCCTCCCCGTGGAATCGGCCGTTCTCGATGAAGATGCGCCCGGTGTTCTTTCCGGACACGACGGAGCCGGCGACGTAGAAGCCGGGGACGTTGGTCTCCAGGCTCTGCGGGTCATGGGCGGGGGCCAGCGTGTCGGGATCGACCTTCACCCCCGCGCCTTCGAAGAGCACGGGGTCGGGGTGGTACCCGGTCATCAGGTAGACGGCGTCGGCCGGGATCTCGTCGCGGCCCTTCGGCCCTCTCACGAGCACCGTGTCCCGGCGGATCTCCTCCACGCACGTGCCGAAGCGGGCGGCGATCGAGCCCTCCTTGATCCGGTTCTCGACGTCGGGCTTGATCCAGTACTTGATCGAGTCCGACAGCCGGTCGCGGCGGTGGACGAGCGTCACCGTGGCCCCCGCCCGGTACAGCTCGAGGGCCGCGATCGCCGCCGAGTTCTTGCCGCCGACGACCACGACCTGCTGGCGCCAGCAGCCGTGCGGCTCGTAGTAGTAATGCGCGACGTGCGGAAGGTCCTCGCCCGGCACCTCGAGGAAGTTGGGGTGGTCGTAATAGCCGACGGAGGCCACGACGTTCCGGGCCTTGCGCACGCGCGTCTCCTCTTCACGGACCGTCTCCACGCGAAAGCGCGCACCGTCGCGGCCCGGCCGCTGCGTCCGGACCGCCTTCACTTGTTCTCCGAGGGTGACGCGCAGGCCGTACGTCTCCGTCGCGCGCCGGTAGTAGCGAAGCCCCTCGACCTGGGTCGGCTTTTCGTAAGGCGTGACGAAGGGCAGGCCGCCGATCTCGAGCAGGTCGGCGGTCGTGAAGAAGATCATGTGGCGCGGGAAGTGGTAGATCGAGTTCACGAGCGCGCCCTTCTCCAGCACCTCGTAGTCGAGCCCGGCCTCCTGGGCGGCGATCGCCGTGGCGAGGCCCGCGGGTCCGGCGCCGAAGATCAGCAGCTCGCGGACGGGCTCGGTCACAGGTCTTCCCGCGTCACACCCTCGATGCCCAGAACGAAGTCCGGGCCGTACGCCTTCGACGCCGTCTGGAATCCGGCCCGAGCGGAGCCGGACAGCGCCTTCTCGACCGCGGCCAGAGCGGTGAGCATGGTGAACGTGTAGCCCTCCGGACCGTACAGGCGCGACTCGGCCCGGCCCCCGGCCTCGTCGGTCACCTGTCCCCACAGTACCGTGCGACCCCGGGCGCGGTGTTCCGCCGTCGGGCCGGGCGGGCCGGCGCGGACCCGGCGCTTGAGGAACGATTGCACGGCGGAGCTGGCGAGCAGGGGCCGGAGCACGCGGCTCGCCTTCATGGCAAGCAGCAGCGGCGTGGTCGCGGTGGTGTAGACCTCGATGTTGCTGATGCCGGTGCTGTGGTAACCGGTCGAGACGTCGCCCCATGGGATCGAGACGACCCTGCGCGGCCCGCGGCCGAAGTCGACCTGTCGCGTCTTCCACGCGGCGGGCACCGGCGTCAAGGCCCCACCCCGGCGGATGAGGCCACCCCGATGCAGGTTCTCGATCATCGTCGTCGCCGTGCCGCGGGAGAGCCCACCGACCGAATGGAACGCCAGCGCCAGATGCGTCGCGCTCGGAAGCCGGCGCTCGAGGTGCGCGGCGAGGCAGTCCGAAGGGACGACGTCGAAGCCGACGCCCGGGAGCAGCATCACCCCGGCGGCACGCGCTTCCTCATCGCGCGCGGCCAGCTGCTCGAAGACGTCGATCTCGCCCGTGACGTCGAGGTAATGGGCCTTCGCGCGCAGGCACGCGTCGGCCATCGGCCGGAACGTGCGGACGAACGGGCCGGCACAGTGGAGGACGGCGGCCATGCCCTTCAAGCCCTCATCGACCGCACCCGCGTCGTCGAGAGCGAAGGCTCGATGCTCGAGCCGCAGCTCGCTCGCGAGGGCGCGCACGGCTTCCGCGCTCCGCCCGGCCAACACCGGCTGCTGGCCGCGCCGGACCGCCTCCCGCGCGATCAGATCGCCCGTGTACCCGTTGGCGCCATAGATAAGGTATGGGCTCGTCACGACGCCACCATCCCTAGTACGTTCAATCTGGCTTGCAACCCAATGCTAACAAAGAACTTGACCGAACGGTTATCATGTCCGCATGGCGGCTCGATCGATCGGCACGGCAACCATCTCCTTCGGCCTCGTCACCGTCCCCGTACGGCTCTACACGGCCAGCGAGAGCTCGGCGGCGATCTCCTTCAACATGCTGCACGGCAAGTGCAACTCTCGCCTGAAACAGCAATACATCTGCACCAAGGACGAGGAGATCGTGCCGCGCGATCAGATGGTCAAGGGCTACGAGTTCGCCAAGGACCAATACGTCACCTTCACCGACGCGGAGCTGAAGGCGATGGCGGAGGAGTCCACCCGCGCCATCGAGATCACCGAGTTCGTGCCGGTACAAAAGGTGGACCCCATCTACTTCGAGTCAGCGTACTACCTCGGGCCCGACAAGGGTGGCGAGCGCGCCTATACGCTGCTGGCGGCGGCGATGAGGCAGACGGGCCGGTCCGCGCTCGCCAAGTGGGCGGCGCGGGGCAAGCAGTACCTCGTCATGCTGCGGCCGGTGGAGAAGGGCCTCGTCATGCAGGTGCTGCTCTACGCCGACGAGGTCCGGCCGTTCGACGAGGTGCCCGTCGGTGATACCGCCGTGAAGGACGCGGAGCTGAAGCTGGCCGTGCAGCTCATCGACCAGATCACCGCCGAGGAGTTCCATCCCGAGAACTACGAGGACGAGGTCCGCAAGCGTTACAACGCCGCCATCCAGGAGAAGGTCCAGGGCCGCGAGATCACCTCCGCCGCGCCCGAGGAGCCGAAGGCCCAGATCATCGACCTGATGGAGGCCCTCAAGGCCAGCCTC
>QHVJ01000510.1 GCA_003222275.1 Acidobacteriota bacterium
TGGGCCTGTTCGCCGCAGCGGTCGCGCGCCTTGAACAGGTCGACCCGGATATCGGAGCGGTTACCGTACGCGAGTTCTATGACTTGACGCTGCCGTGGCACATGTTCGGTCGCCAACTTCCGAATCCGTATGATCAAGCGGCGGCGTGTCAAGTTCTGCGGGCCGACGGCGTGGACCGGACTTTTCGAGGGCACCGTCGGGGCCATCGCGCGGCCCCCTATTGACCATCCTTCTCCGCGATCGGCGTTTCGGGACTCACCGCGGCGGCGGCTCGCGCGCCCGAGGCCCGGCGGGCGATCAGTTCCAGTCTTGAGAGCGTTCGGGTCGCGCGGGCGCCTTAACGACGCTCGTAGGGGTCAGTCCGCGCACCTGTCGGTCGAGGATTCGCGGCGCGTAGACCGGCCCTCTCCGCTCGTATCTGTCGGGCTTCGATGGCGAGCAGTTGGCTGGCATGGATCGCCACTTCGGCGGCCTTCACCAGGTCCTTCGCCCGTTCGATCATTGCCTCGCCGACGCGGATCAAATTCTCGAGTTCGTCCGGGTCGATCGCGGCTCGTGCCGTCTCGCGGAGATCAGCGTCGTCCATCGCGCTGGGCCCCCGGCGGCGCATACATCAGCTCGGCGTTGGGCTGAAGGCCAAGCCAGATGCCACGGGGTCCGACGCCCGATGCGCCTGTCGGAGGCCCGATGGACGGCGCGCCGACCCTACCCCATTCGGCGCCCGGGCGCAGCCTCGTGCGGTGGGCCTCCACTGAGAGTCAGTCAGACGGACGGCGCAGGGGCCGGCGACCTGAGCGGATCCGGCGGCGGGACTGCTCGATGAGCTCGCGCGAGCGGCGGTTCATCGTACGGGACAGGCGAATCGTGTCGTCGGTGACGAGCAGTCGCCAGCAGCGGAAGTGGAACCGTTCGCCGTCCACGAGGGAGCCGGGATCGTCGTCCGCCAGCGGCTGGCTACAGTGAACACACTTCGTGCGATAGACGATCGCCACCACCCTGCGCCGGCAACTCGTACAGATCGAGGTGGGGTGGAAGTCAAGACCCCTGTCGAGGAGCCCGGTGGTGATCTCGCGCATGTCGCTCAGGGTTGTTCCGCACACGAGCGCGAGGCAGGGGTCGCAGAGGGCGTCCCCAGGCGCGTCGAGGAGCAATTGTCGGGCGAGCGCGGCGGGGGTCATGCGCGACGAGTGTCCCAAGGCGAGCCGGCGTCCGCAAGGGGATGGGCCGCGACGACGTCCCAGCGCGGCTATCGTGCGCTGGCGGTGCCGGCGCGGCGCATCGCGAGGCGCGCGCTGACCTCGCGCGCGAGCTGCTCGGGCAAGCACGGCTTCATCAGGTACGAGACCGCGCCGGCGGCGAGCGCCGCGGGCTTGAGGTAGGCCTTGAGATCGTGGCCGGTCAGGACGACGATCGGGATCGACGCCGTATCGGCGTCGGCCTGGAGCTGCCTGATCGCACTCCAGCCGTCGACGTCCGGCATGTCGAGGTCCATCACGATGAGGTCGGGGTGCAGTTCGCGCGCCTTCTTCACCGCTTCGCGTCCGTCCCGGGCGACCGCGACCATGTAGCCGACCATGGCGAGGTAGAAGCCGTACATCTCACGAGCATCGGCGTTGTCGTCAGCGATCAGAATGAGGGGTCGCGTGAACGCTCCGGTTGCGGCTCTGGCTGCGCCTCTGTCCGTTCGCACGTCGCTCCCCTCGCAGCTACGGAGTCCCCGCGAGAACGCAACACTCGCGCCATAGGTGAACCTACGAATAATCGCGCGTTCTGGGCAAGGAAGGCCCATGCCGCTAGTAGATGTAGGGAAAGATTTTCCCTACTACGCAATGGTTGGTCGCTATCTGCGACGCGTTCGCGGGAGATCATTCCGGACGCGCCCTGGCGCGGGACGATCATGATGCCGGCCCTGGTCGCCGTCTCGCTATGCGGCGTGCTCATAGCGTTGCCCGACGCTCAGGCGCAAGCATCCGAGACGTGTGTCAAGGAGGCCCGCGCTGCGCTGGAAGTGGACTCGCCTACGGCATTCGGTCCCGAGGCGATCGTTGAGGGCCCGAAGATAATCGCCACAGTTGAACGCGAGGAACTGGCCAACATCGCGAAGTGCTCTCAGTGTCCTCAGACGCCTTTTGGTTACCAATACCCAGAGTGGGAGCACTTCAAGCGCCTCATCCGCCCCGGCGATTGCCTCATGTTCTTTCGCTCTAACCCATACTCATGGGCGCACGCCTTTGGGAGCGAGGGATACGTCTTGGTGAGAGAGGGCCGGATCGTGGAAATCCTCGCGACCAAGATTCAGTAATGCCCTTGCCCTTTCTTCTGCCCTGGCCGCGCCTGGCGCTTCGTCATCAGCCTTCTCCACCTCACCGAGTGGGACGCCGAGCATTGGCGCTACGCTCCTCGTAGCCGTCACGCCCACTCAATCATCGGTGGATCGGCCTGGCAGTCGACGCTATGGCGGGCGGTGCAGCGGGCGGCGTGGGATGCGCTGACCAGGCTAGAGGCGAAAGAGCCGCGGCACTCCAGACTCGACAGCCACAGATGACGCGCCCGCCTGATGTCGGTGAAGGGGACGACTGTACACGCACGATGCGGCCTAGCGAGGGGTGATGTTCGACGATGGGGACGATTGCGCTTTCTCGAAGATGAGAATCGTTTCGACGCGCCGGGTATCATCGGCGTACTCGCGGCGGCTATCACGATTGAATGCGATGCCACGCGATACATAGTACGAATAGCCCTCATTCTCCCGCTCTGGATCACCGTAGATCGTACGCGCCCACTCGACTGGTTCTCCCATCTCCACGCCTTGTGATGTCCTGAGAGGCGTCTCGCCGAACCGGCGGCGTGCATCGGTAAACTGGATTGACGCGATCTTCTGACTTTTCAGGTACACGACGACGATTTCTCCGGTGTCCAGTCGGAAAAGTCGCACGCTGTACGCCAACTCTGCATTATGGCCGCCGACCGTCGAGCCCCACGCGCGCACTAGTTCCTCTTCCGTCATCCCGATTCGAACGCCGCC
>QHVJ01000189.1 GCA_003222275.1 Acidobacteriota bacterium
AACCGAGTTGCGCGACGCGCTCAGGCACGTATTCAGGGAGGATATCGAGCGACTCGCCGGCGTCCTGGGCCGGGACCTGTCCTCGTGGCTCCAGCCAGAAACGAAGGGCCTCGCCGCAACGGCTGAGGCTACGAAGTCAAGCTGAGGGAAAGCGAAGTGTTGCAGCCGCTATCTGCATACTTCGGGCATCATCGGTGCGGCTCTACGTGGATTCACGCCATCCTGGAAGGGATTTGCGCGAATGCGGGCTGGCGACTGAGTTACCTGCCTGACGAGGAAGGGCTCGGGCCATTTGACGGCGACCTGAGTTTGGCCATCGATCGGCGACGTGTCGAGTTTCTATCCTTCGTCAACGCCAATATCGAACTCGTCGGAAGGCTGAAATCTTTCCGAGGCTTCCACGTGGTTCGCGACCCGCGCGACATGCTCGTTTCCGCCTACTACTCCCACCTGCACAGTCACAGCACCGCCTATTGGCCCGAGCTCGTCGATCACCGCAAAGAGCTCCAGCGCCTTTCGAAGAAAGAGGGTCTGCTATCCGAGATGGAGTTCAGCAGGAAATTCTACGGGCACATGATGGCATGGGACTACAACCAGGACAACGTGCTCGAATTGCGCCTGGAGGACATCTCCGCCGACCCGTACGGCCATTTCCTGAGGATCTTCGACTTCCTGGGCATTCTGGGGGAGGAGCCGTTTTCCAAGAAACGCCAACTGACTCTCTGGTTGAGGTCGTCCATCAACCTGCTGTGGCGTTTCCGCGTGATCCCGTTACGCGCTCGAACCCGCACGATGCCGGCCGAACGCCTGTTGGGAATCGTACATCACCACCGCTTCGCCAGGATGGCGCACGGACGTCAACGAGGCCAGGAGGACATCAAGAGCCACTACCGAAAGGGTGTTTCCGGCGATTGGGTCAATCACTTCAATGACGATCATGTCGCTCGGTTCAAGGAATCCTACGGCGACCTGCTGCTGAAGCTGGGTTACGAAGCCGCGCCAGACTGGTCGCTGAGCGATCCGCTCGACCGGCAGGCGGCCCCGTATCGATGAACGGCGAGTTCCGCCCCGTGTTCATCATGGGGCATCATCGCTCCGGCACCACGATCCTTTACCAGCTCCTGGCGCAGACCGCCCTGTTCAACTTGACCACGGCGTATCACGTCCTCAACCGCCACCGGCTGCTGGCGTTGCACGCCGCGGGCGAGGAGCCGCAGGCCCGCGAGGAGCTGAGGCGCCAGTTCGAAGCTCGTGGCCTTCGGGATCGTGAGTTCGATTCGATCAAGATCACGCCCGACATTCCCGAGGAGTACGCCTACGCGCTCGAGCCCCGGGGGCCGCGTCCCCGGCTGAGCCCCCAGAACCTGGATGGATTCCAGCGATTCTGCCGCACGGTCACCGCTACCCAGGACCCGTCCCGGCCGCTGCTCTTGAAGAACCCGTTCGACACCGGGAACTTCCTGTACATACAGGAAGCGCTGCCCGCGGCCGTCTTCGTCTACATCCACCGGGATCCGGTGGATGTGGTGAGCTCACAGGTACGGACGATCCGCTCGGTCCTCGAGAACAAGAACGAGTATGTCGCCCTGGTGGTGGAGGGCTACCGTCGGCTCTACGAGCAGCCGTTCAAGCTCGCGTTGTTGCGCTTCCTCTGCTCGGACCGCTTCCCGCTCCTGGTCGAAAAGGTGGCCGGCAACGTGGCCCGGGTCAACGACCACGTCCTGCGCCGCGGCGAGGAGATGGGGAACCGTTGCTTCAACCTGACGTACGCCGAACTGTGCGCCGCCCCTGCCCAGACCATTCCGGCGATCCTGGAGTTCCTGGGGTGGCGGGACGTCCCGGAGCGGGACTACGCGGGGCTGGTGAAGCCGCGTCGCTCCGAGCCGCCGCCGGAAGTCGAAGCGCGACGGCATCGGATACGGGCTCGCAATGCGGAGTACTGCCGTCGCTTCGGGGTCTGAGGGCGTTTCAGCGTCACACCCCCACCTGCGTCCGGGTCAGCTCCTCCAGGGTGTTGACGTTCGTGTACCAAGAGCAGATCTCGAACTCCCGCACCAGCTTCCCGTCGTCGATTGCGCACTGGATCAAGTCCGGGAGCTCTTTCTCGTGCCGGATCTGGTTGATGGGGGTGTGGGCGAGGTAGTCGAAAATCCCGTTTCGGAACAGGCAGTTGCCCGTCCCCTGGATGTTGTTGAGGGGCGTGCGGGGCTTCTCGACCAGGCGGTGGATGCGCCCGTTCCGCTCGTCTCGGATGACCGTGTAGGTCTTGCGCACCTGGTTGAGGTCGTCGACGCGCACGGTGCCGCAGAGCGCGAAGATCTCCGGGTCCCGGAAGGCCTCGACCATCGCCTCGTGGCGGGGGTTGATCAGGACCTCGTCCGCGAGGAGGAGCAGGAAGTCCTGCCCCTCCAGTGGCTCCCGGCAGCACTCGATCGCGTGGACCACACCCCGGCGTTCCCATTGGATCACGTACCGGACGGGCACGTCGCCGTAGCGGTTCCCGTAGCGGTTGATGATGGTCTCCGCCCGGTACCCGACCAGAATGACAATCTCGTCGACACGGGCCCGGAGGGCGTTGTCGAGGTTGTACTCGATGATCTGGCGCCCCTGGTACTCGCACATGCACTTGTTGCGGTCGGCGGTGACCTCGTTGAGTCGAGATCCGCGGCCGCCCGCCAGAACCAACGCCTTCATCGGCTGTCCCTCCGATCTGGCTCCTAGGCCTTCATGGCGGCGGCGGGGGTGAACAGGTCGAAGTTCGCCCGCGTCCAGTCGATGAGCTGCCGAACGCCGGCGACCGGCCTGACCTTCGGCGTCCACTGGAGCTGTTGCCTCGCCTTGGAGCTGTCGCAGACGAAATAGTGCAGGTCGCCGTGACGGCCCGGTCGCATCTGCACGTCCGGCTTCCGGCCCGTGATGGATGCGATGAGATCGATGCACTCGACGAGCGAGATGGCGCTCTCGACCCCGCCGCCGATGTTGTAGATGCCCGGCACCTGGTGCTCGTAGAAGGCGTGGAACGCCTCGGCCACGTCGGTCGCGAAGAGGATGTCGCGGACCTGCTTGCCCGTCCCGTACACGTGCAGCGGCCAGCCCAGGAGGGCGCGGATGCTGAAGTTCGCCACCCAGCCGTGGTCCTCGCCCCCGAGCTGCCGCGGTCCATACAGGCCCGTGAGCCGGTAGCTGGCCGCGCGCACCTTGTAGGTGTCGATGAACACCTGCAGGTACAGCTCGGCGGAGCGCTTGGATGCGTGCAGGGGTGTGAGCAACCCCTCCATCGTCGGATGGCTCTCGTCGATCTCGGGGGGAGTGCGCCGATACCGCGTCGCGCCCTCGGCCAGCGTCCCGTTGATCAGATTGCCATAGACGTGGATGGTCGCGCAGGAGACGACCGGGATGTCGTATTCGCGGGCTGTCTTCAGCACGTTGAGCGTGCCCAGCACGTTGGTCGAAAAGTCGAGATCGACGTCCTCCATGCTGATCGTGACCGCGGGCTGGGCCGCGGTGTGCACGATGTAGTCGGCGCCCTTGGCGGTCTCGAGGAGCGCTTCGTAGTCGCGCACATCCGCCTTGACCATCGCGACCCCGAGCTGCTTCAGGTAGTCCCAGTTGTAGTCCCGGGCGCGCTCGACCGCGTACTGGGTGCGCTGGAGCTCGACCTTGGTCATGTTGTCGTATGAGATGACGGAGGCTCCTCGGCCCCGATAGAACTCGCAGACGTGCGAGCCGATGAATCCACAACCGCCGGTGACCAGTACCTTCATGACACTCCTCCGGCGACGGCCGCCGTCGTTCTCTCTCTGGTGGCGGCGAACTCCTCGATCAGGAACGCCGCCTGTCCCGCTCCGCCCCGCTGCCGGAGGGCGTCGCCCACGCGACGGGCGTGCTGCCGATAGCTGCCGTCGCTGAGCACGCGCTCCACGGCTGCGCGCAGCCGGATCGGAGTGCAGTCGTGCGGGGCGAGGCGCACGCCGGCTCCCGAGACGGCTACCCGCTGCGCGTTCTCCGGAAGGTCCCAGCCGGTCGGGACCACGACCAGGGGAACCCCGGCCAGCAGGGCCGTGGTCACCGTGCCCGCGCCCCCGGTCGTCACCACGACGGAGGTCAGCGGGAAAAGGGCGTGGTGCGGCACGAACTGCTCGACGCGGATGTTCGCGGCCCAGGGCCCGAGGTCCAGCTCGTCGGGCCGGCGGTGGGCGCCCGTGGTCAGGATGACGTGCATCGGCAGGTCCCGGAGTCCCTCCGTGGCGGCGCGCAGGAGCAGCGGCTCGCGAGTGTGGATCGTACCTTCGGTCACGTGGATCACCGGCCGGTCGCGAGGCAGCTCCGCGAGCCAGGCCGGCATGGGAGGCGGTGCGGTGCCTCCTTTCCAGACGCAGGCGCCGACGTAATGCACAGCGGGTGGAAGATCCGTGCGTTCGTAGTCGAGCTCGGGGGTGCTGGCGACCAGGAAGAGCGGCACCCGCCCATACTCGTCGGGCACGCGTCCGCGGAGCTTCGGAAGCCCGAAGCGCAGGCGCATCTCGTTCGCGGTCCCGTGGAAGTCCGAGTGCAGGACATCGATCAGGGCACCCTCGACCCACGCGCGGGCGCGGGAGGGCAGGGTGCGGGGAGGGGGCAGCCCACGGCCCGAGGGTGCCACCTGCGGTCCCGGGACCGAGCATGCGACGAGCATCGAGAAGACGACCACCGGAACGGGCAGCCGCTCCTTCAGCACCAGGATGGGCCCCAGAAGGCCGGGATCCGTCACCAGGAGATCGGCATCAAAGGCGGCGGTGGCGCGTTCGACGTCCGCGACCTGGTAAGGGATCGTCTCGAGGAGCCATTCCTTCAGCGCGGCATTGACCGCCTTGAGATTCAAGGATCGCCCACGGGCAGCGCTCGCGCCCGCGGCCGGCGAGTAGCCGCTGGCAGGCAGCACGTGCCGCATCACTATCTCGTCCAGAGAAGGGTGGAAGGGAAAGAAGGTCATCCCTTCCCGCTCGACGGCGTCTCGTGCCATCTCCCCCGAGTAGACGGCCACCTGGTGGCCGCGCGCTCGCAGCGCCTGGGCGAGCGCGAGGTTCGGGCTGAGATGGCCGGGCACGGGCAGGCACGCCTGAACGATGCGCAAGGGTTGATCCCATCGCGGACCGGAGGGCGGCCCGCGCCAATACTACAACGACCACCTGGGGATTGCGCGCCGCCCGGCCGCAATGTCGGCAGGGTGCCAGGTCAGGGATGGAGTACTGTCGGCATGGAGGCTCAATGGAACGGCCGCGCTACGCGCTCTTCACCGCAATCCCCTTCGTCGGCCACCTCAATCCCCTGTTGCGCCAGGCCGCAGAGCTCGCGCAGCGGGGATGGCGCGTCGCCGTCGCCACCCATGAGGAGATCCGTGGCCATGTGGAGGGAAAGCACCTGGGTGTCGAGCATGTGAGTCTGGGCTCCTACGGGCCCATGGCCCAGACCGTGGAGCAGCTCGAGGGGGAGGCGACGCTGGATCCCAGTTTCATCCGCGGTGCCGCGGCGATCTTGGAGTGGCTGAACGGCCTCTGGCCCTCCATGTTCGACGGCCTGCGCACCGCCGTGCGGAACGACCGGCCCGATGTGCTGATTGCGGACTTGTTTGCCGCCGCCGCGATCGATGTCGCGGACGCGGAGGGGATCCCCGTCGCGGTGAACGATGCGGACCTCCTGGGATCACTCTCCGTCGAGATACTACCTCCGGCAGACCACCTCCCGCTGCCCCTCACCCGGCAGTCGCGCTACCAAATCGGCCCGATGAGGCGGATCCTCCAGCCCCTCTCTCGTCGTCTGAGCGCCCTGTCCTTCTCGTGGATCGTGGGGCGTCGGCTCAACGCTCATCGCCGCTCGCGCGGCCTCGCCGCCGTAGACGCGAACACGCGTCTGCGCGATCGGCTCGTACTCGTCAACTCGGCGTTCGGACTGGAATACCCGCGCCCGCTCCCGCCCCTGATCCAGATGGTCGGGCCCATGCTGCCCGAGGTCATCGACTCCCTACCCGAGGACTACGCTTCCTGGCTGAGTGAGGGTCCCCCGGTCGTCTATGCCAATCTGGGGACGGTGGCCCTGGCCTCGGAACGGTTCCTGAGCGTGCTGGGGGAAGGGTTCGCGGCGGAAGACTTCCGGGTTCTCTGGGGCCTTCGCCAATCGCAGCACGCACTGCTTCCCGCGCGTCTTCCCGATAACCTCCGTGTGGAAGCCTGGGTTCCGTCGCCGGTGGGGATCCTGGCTCATCCCAATGTCAAGGCCTTCGTGTCCCACTGCGGTATCAACAGCGTGCACGAGTCCCTCCATGCGGGCACACCCATAGTCGGCATCCCATTGTTCGGCGACCAGCGCGACATGGGGTTTCGCGTGCAGGACGCGGGCGTGGGACTGTCGCTGGACAAGAGCCGGTTGACGTCAGCGGACCTTCGGCAGGCCATCCGACGGGTCCTGAGTGACGCCTCCTTCGGGCGGAGGATCCCGGCCATTCAATCCAGCTTCGCCTTGGCGGGCGGCGTGCGTCGCGCCGCGGATCTCATCGAGCACCTCGCCGCCGTAGGCGTCGCTCACTATGTGGAGCGACGCTCGCGATGATCGTTCGCTCGAGATTACGATCACGCCTGGACGCAGTGAAGGCGTTCGTGGTACGTTCAGTCTCACCCTCCCTGCATCGCGTCCCCGGCGTGAGGACCGCCAGACGGTGAACCCCTTTTTCTTCGGCGACTCGGCCCGGCCTCTCTTCGGTTTCCATCACCCACCCTCGGGCCTCCCGCCCCGACGCTGGGGGGTGGTGATCTGCAACCCGTTCGGGCAGGAATGCCTTCGCGCCCACCGCTCGCTGCGCGAGATCGCGGCCCGCCTCTCCAAGAACGGCTTCCACGTCCTGCGCTTCGACTATCAAGGCACGGGCGACTCGGCGGGCGAGGGCAACGAAGCCGGCGTCGAGGCGTGGCTTGGCGACGTCGCGGCCGCGATGGCCGAGATCCGCGAAGCCTCCGGGTTGGCGGGGGTGGCGCTGGTGGGCTTGCGGCTCGGGGCGACGCTCGCGACGCTAGCCGCGCGACGGGCCGGGGGAGTCGAGGCGATCGTCCTGTGGGACCCGGTGCTCGACGGTGCTGCCTACCTGGGCGAGGTGCGCGCGGCGCACCGCGCGTGGCTGGCGGACCGCGCCCGCGGCGCCGCCATCCGCGACGACGAGGCGCTGGGCTTCCCCCTCTCCGCGCTTCTGGCCGCCGACCTCGCCAGCCTGCGTCTGAACGGGGCGCCCGCCGCGCGGCGCGTGCTCGTCGTCAGCAGCGACGAGGACGACGGGACGCTGGCAGCCTGGTCCGGCGCCGCGCCCACGTCCGTGGAGCGCCGGCGCTTTCCGCCCGCGCCCGTCTGGCTGCACGCCGAAGGGATGGAGCGCTCCCTGGTTCCGGGCGAGCTGCTGGATTTCGTCACCGCGTGGCTGGGAAGCGCCTGCCCATGAGGGAGAGGGCGCTGCTGTTCGGGGAGCGGAAATCATTGGTGGGAGTGGTCACGGAGCCCACCGCGCCCGCGCCGCCCGACCGCCCGGCGGTGCTCTTCCTCAACGCGGGAGTGCTCCACCGGGTGGGTCCCAACCGCATCCACGTGCGGCTCGCGCGCGAGCTGGCCCGCCACGGCTTCGTGTCTCTTCGCTTCGATTTCTCAGGGCTCGGGGACAGCCGGCCGCGCGCCGATTCCACCCCGTTCGCGCAGGCGGCGGTGGCGGAGACGCGCCAGGGCATGGACGTCCTCGCCGCCTCTCACGGCGCCCGCACGTTCCTCCTCGTCGGCATGTGCTCGGGGGCCGACAATGCGCTGCGTGCGGCCGGCCACGACCCGAGGGTGGTCGGCGCGATCCTCATCGAGCCCTACAGCGTTCCCGCCGCGGGATTCCTCCTCTACTCGTATCGGAAGAAGGTCCTGAATCCCCTGAGCTGGTGGAGGCTGCTTCGCGGGCGCAGCGAGGTGCTCGGCACGCTCAAGGACCAGCCATCGCCGACTCCCGCCGCGCCGGTCGCGACGAGGGAGGATTCGCTGGTGCCTTCGCGGGAGGAGCTGGTGCGGCAAGTACGCGGTGTCCTCGCTCGGGGCGGGGAGCTGTGCTTCGTCTACTGCGCCGGCAGCCCGGCCTACTTCAACTATCTGTCGATCCTCCGGCGGGAGGTGCGGGGCGCCCTCCGCGAGGGCCGTACCCGCTTGCACGTGCTGAAGCGGACGGACCACGTCTTCACGCCACTGGCCGTGCAGGAGGCGCTGACGGCCGCCGTCCGCGAATGGGCCCTCGCAACCGCCGGCCGCCTGGCCTCAGTTGCCCGCCGGGCGTAGGCCCGCCGCCAGCCGCCGGATCCCCTCCTGGAAGCCCACCTGCGGCCGCCAGCCCGTCTCGCGCAGCTTGCCCGTGTCCGCCACCAGCCGGGGCCGCTCGACCTTGCGCACCCGGCCCGGGTCCTGAACCACACTGAGCGGCCGTCCGAGCGCGGCCTCGAAGGCGGCCAGGACCTCGCGCACGGAGCGGCCCTCGCCGGAGCCGACGTTGAAGACGGAGCAGCTCTCGTGGTCGGCCTCCAGCAGCGTCACCAGGGCGGCGGCCAGGTCCTCGAGGTGCACGTAGTCGCGCACGGGCTCGAGGTTGCCGAGCCGTACGCTATCGCCCTTCCCGAGCTGGGCGAGGACGTCGGGGATCAGGTGGGGATTGGTGTCGCGGGGGCCGAAGGCGTTGAAGAGCCTGGCGATGACCGTGGGGACGGCGGCCTCGGCCGCGAACCGGCGCGCCAGCTCCTCTCCCATCAGCTTGGTGGTGCCGTAGATGTCGATCGGGCCCGGCGCGTCTTCCTCCCGGAAGGGGCCGTCCTCGGCCGGGTAGACCGCGGCCGTCGAGGCGAACAGCAGTATCTCCGGACGCGCGAGGCGGCACGCATCGAGCACCTGCCGGGTCCCGTTCACGTTGACGTCCATGGCTTCCTCGGGATGGGCGTCGCAGTAGGGGATGAAGTGCAGCGCGGCCAGGTGGCATACCGCCCGCGGGGCGGTGTCGTGGAGGACGCGCCGGAACGCCGCCCCATCACGCACGTCGCCCGGGACGAGCACGCACAGCGGATCGGGGGGCAGCAGCTCGGGCCGTCCGAATCTCAGGTTGTCGTAGGCGACGACGCGGGTGCCGCGCGCGACGAGAGCGCGGCACAGGGCCGAGCCGATGAAGCCCGCGCCGCCCGTCACGAGAACGGTCTCAGTTCCCACCGATCCTCCTCCCGGTCCTTTCCTGGTAACGCTGCAAGTACATTTCTTCGTTCGCCCTCACGGCTGCGCCGAGGCTGAAGCGGTCGAGAGAGCGCCGCCCCGCCGCGCCGAGCTGCCTCGCCCGCTCGGGTTCTTCGAGGAGGGAGACGATCGCGCCGGCCAGGGCCTCGGCGTCGGCGGGAGGGACGAGCAGCCCGGTCGCGTCCGGCTCCACCGCCTCGGCGTTGCCGCCCACGTCGGTCGCCACCACCGGTTTGCCGGCCGCCATCGCCTCGAGGATGGCAAGGGGATGGCCTTCCATGAGCGACGGCAGGACGAAGACGTCGAGAGCGGCCAGCGCCTCCGTGAGATCGGGCCAGTAACCGACGATGCGCACGGCGTCGTGGAGGCCCAGAGCGTCGCGCTGGGCGAGGAGCGTCTCCTTCTCCTTGCCCTCACCGACGATCAGGCCCATGGCCGCCGGTACCCGGTCCACGACGCGGCGCATGGCTTCGAGGAAGAAGCGGTGGCCCTTGCGCGCCTCGAGCCGCCCCACCACGCCCGCCACCGGGGCCCCCGCGGGGAGCCCGATCCGTGCGCGAATCTCCGCCGCGTCGGGCCTGCGTTCGAAGGGGACGAGGTCCACGCCATTGTGGACGACGTGCCCGCGCCCTGCGGGCAATGCCAGCCGGGCGCGGTAGAACGCCTCGACCTCGCGGGAGACGAAGACCCAGTCGTCCGTGACGCGTCCGAGCAGGCGGTCGGCGAGCAGGTGGGGCGCCCGCCGCCAGGTGTCGAGGTTGTGCTCGGTGATCACGACCACGGGGACTCGGGCGAGGGCGCCGGCCAGCCGGCCCCAGAAGCTGGACGTCCACAGGTGGGTGTGGACGACGTCCACGCGTTCCCTTCGCATCAGGCGGACCAGCCTCACGAGGACGCGCAGGTCGAGCTTGGGCCGCTTGTCGAGGGCGAAGACGGGCACACCCTCGGCCTCCAGCGGCCCGGCCAGCCCGCCCTTGAAGTTCAAGCAGCAGACGAGAGGACGAAAGAGCCGCCGGTCGAGGCTGCGCGCAAGATCGGCCACGACGCGCTCGGCTCCGCCCATCTGCAGGGACCAGATCACATAGAGGACGCTCAGGCGCCCGTCGGAGACGACCGCGCTCATCGCATCGCCAGGCCGAGGTACAGCGCTTCGTACCGGCGCAGCATCCGCTCCAGGCTGAGCTCCTGCCGAACCCAGCACCGGGCGGCCGCTCCCAGGGTGACGGCGCGCGCCGGCTCGGCCAGCAGCTCGGCCAGCGCGGCGGCGAGGGCCGGCGGTTGCCCGGGCGGGACGAGGAGGCCAGTCACTCCGTCGCGCACGACGTCGGGATTGCCGCCCACCGCGGTGGCCACCGCGGGCCGGCCCAGGGCCATGGCCTCCAGCAACGCGTTCGACATCCCCTCGGCGTGGGAGGGAAGCACGAAGATGTCCAGCATGGCCAGCAGTCGGGGCACGTCCTCCCTCGCCCCGGTGAACACGACGCGATCGGCGATGCCCAGGGTGCGGGCCAGCGCCTCGAGCGCGGGGCGGAGAGTTCCGTCCCCGACGAGGAAGAAGCGGACACGCCGGTGGGCGGCCGAGAGCAGGGCGGCGGCGTGCAGGAAGTCGGCGTGGCCCTTGATGGGCGACAGGTGGCCGATCGCCCCCACCGCACAGTCGTCCGGAGCCAGCCCCCACGCCCTCCGGGTCTCGTCGCGCAGCTGGAGGGCTGGCTCGAGGGCGGCGAGGTCCACGCCGTTCTCGATGGTCAGGACGCGGTCCGCGCGCAGGCGACGCTCGCGCCGCGCGGATTCCGCGATGGTGGGGCTCACCGCCACTACGCGGTCTATCCGGGGGTTGATCACCCACTCCTCGAGCAGACGGAGGCGCCAGTTGCGCGAGAAGCCGGTGTCGCGGCGCGAGGTGACGACGGCGGCCACGCCACCAAGGCGGCCGGCGAGGGTACCGAACACGTTGGAGCTGACGAGGTAGGTGTGCAAGACGTCGGGGCCGCTCCGGCGGAGGTGGCGCACGAGACGAGCCACGCCGGCGAGACCGCGGGGAGCGTACAGGCGACCGAGGCCGAGGACCTCCACCGGCACTCCCCGCTCCCGCAGCTCCTCGGCTACCGGCCCCCCTTCGAGCAGGCATATGACCTCGGCCTGGATCCGCCGGCGGTCGAGGCCGGCCGCGAGCTGGCCGAGGTGCATCTGCGCGCCGGCTCGGTGCAGCTTGTCGATCACGTACGTCACGCGCACGGGGCGGTCACTCATGACGGCCGTCCTTGAAAGCGGCGCACGTAGAAGTCGGCGGAGCGCTCGAGGTCGAAATCGCGGGCGACGATCGTCTGGCCGGCGAGGGCCAGCCGAGCGCGCAGCGCGGGGTCCTCGGCCAAACGACGGATGGCAGCCGCCAGGGCGGCGGGGTCCTTGGGCGGCACGAGGAGTCCGGTCTCACCGTCCTTGACCAGCTCCTCCACGGAGCCGAAGCGCGTCGTGATGACGGCGCTGCCCGCCGCGAGCGCCTCGATGATCACGTTCGGTATGCCCCAGTGCCACTCGCGCTGGGCCATGAGGACGAAGACCCGCGCGTGAGCGTAGTGAGGGAGCACCTCGGCCTGGGTGAGGGCACCCGTCATCGTCACCATGCCGTCGAGCCCGGCCCGGGCCACGCGCGCGCGCAAACTGGCCTCGAGCGGGCCCCCGCCCACGATCGTGCCGCGAAAGTCGAGACCCTCGTCCCGGAGGCGGGCGAGGGCATCGACGAGGTACTCGAAGCCCTTGTGCGGGTTCAACGTCCCGACCGAGAGCACCGGCAACGGGCCGGCCGGGGACCCGGAGGGAGAGAAAGCCGGCATGCAAATCCCATGGTGCACGACAGTTACCCGCGCCGCCGCCCCGTCCGGGGCGAGGGCGCAGAGATGCGTCCGGTTGGTCGCGGTGCAGGTGGTGACGAACTCGGCCCGCCGGATCTTCTCCGGGAGGTGCGCCGAGTCGAGGAAGATGTCATGGGCGTGGCCGGAGAAGCTGAAAGGCACGTCGGCCAACTCGGAGGCCACGAGGGCGGCCGACGCGGGGTATGAGGCCCAGCCCGCATGGAGGTGGGTGACGCCATTGTCGAGCGCCCAGTGCGCGAGCCACACCGCCTTCGGGAAGAAGACGAGATTCCTGGCCAGGAGCTGCGGGCTCCGCCCGTTGGTGGCGACGAGGCGCCCGAAGGCGCGGAGGAAGCGGCGCGGGCGGCGCACGAGGAGTGCGAGGTTCGCGCGCAGGAGCCGCAGGGAGAAGAGGTAGGGCACCCAGAGCGTCCGGGGCAGGAGCGCGCGGGCTTCCGCGTGCACGACTCGCTCCGTCGACTTCCGCAGCGAGAAGATCCAGGCGTCGATGCGCTGCGCGACGGCGTGGATCTCCCGCAGGAGGAAGACCTCGTCGTAGCACGGGAACTTCGAGAGTACGAAGACGACGCGGGGGACGGGCACGAGGCCGCCTTTCCAGGCGGCGGTCTCGGTCCCGCGCACGAAGCCGATGAGAGCGCGGGTGGCGGCGATGTTCAGGAGGACGAACGCGTACGGAACCGAGGTCATGTGGAGCGGCCGCTGCAGCGTCGCCTGCCGCCAGCCCATGATCGCCACCAGATAGAAGAGCGCCTGGCCGGTCAGGGCGACCCCATGGAAGGCAGCGCCGGCCAGGGACAGCCGGGCGCTCGCGAGGAAGAGCACGAGCAGGCACCAGGGGACGGCCAGACGTGCGAGCTTGTGAGAGGCGAGCTGCCAGAGCAGGCGGTTGCGGAGGGGATGGAGGAGCGCCGGATAGAGCGCGACCAGCTGGTAGTTCCCGGCCAGGGTGCGAACCTTGCGGCGGTACTCCCGGGCCGCGCTCTCCTCGACATGATCCCAGGCCCGGGCTTCCGGGGCGAACAGGACGCGCCGGCCCGCGAGCGCCACCCTCATCGGGATGGCCACGTCGTCGAGGATCGTGCGCGGGTCGATGGGGAGGAACAGCTCCTTCCGCAGGGCGTAGAAGGCGCCCGTGACGCCCACCGTCGAGTCGAAGCGGCTCTCCGCCTTGCGGATGAGTTTCTCGTACTTCCAGTAGAGCCCGACGCCCTCGACGGGCGACCCGGGGGAAGGGAGTAGATGCAGCTCGCCGCTGACCGCGCCCACCGTGGGGTCCGCGAAGTAGGCCACCAGCCGGCGGACGGCATCGGGTGCGAGCGACTGGCGGGCATCGGTCAGGACGAGAATTTCGCCGCTGGCGAGAGGCACCGCCTCGTTGAGCGCGGCTACCTTGCCGCGCGGGCCCGGCAAGGCCACCAGCCGCACGCCTCGAGCCGCGAAACGTGCGGCTATGGCTTCCGTGCCGTCCGTCGATCCGTCGGAGGCGACGAGGATCTCGAGGCGTTCAGGAGGGTAGTCGAGGGCGAGGGCGTTGCGCAGCTTATCCTCGAGGCATTCATCCTCGTTGTGGACGACCATGAGGAGGGTGACGGCCGGCGTGATCTCTTTCTTCCTGACGGCGGGCGCGGGCCATAGCCGCCCGGCGAGGGCAATCAAGGCCGGATAGCCGGCGTAGGCGTAGAGGACGACGGCCGCCGACAACCAGAACGCGATCTCCAGCCCGGTCCTCACGTCAGCTCCTTCCCGGGGGCGCCGGGCGCAGCAGCCACCGCAGGCGCAGGCTCCCGTAGGCGCGTGTGCCCAGAACGCGGCGGGCCGAGCGGAGGAGGGCGTATCGGAGGGCCGCCCCCAAGAGGACGAAGGGCCGCGGCTCGAGGGCCGCCTCGAATCGGGCAAGGCCGTGTCCGCGCCTCACGGCCAGGCGGGGGAGGATCCCGCCGCCGGCCGGGCCTCGTACTCGCCCCGGGCGCGAGCCGAGGACGAGGAGGTATCCCGCCTCCCGGGCGGCGCTCAGCGCACGCTCCCCACCGCCGCCGCCGGGTAGCGAGATGGCGCTCACGGGCCGGTCGAGACGGGTCTCGAGCCACTGCTTCGACTCGACGATCTGCCGGACGAGCTCCTGAGCCGGTACCTCGTCCAGCAGCGCGTGGTCCAGGCCGTGTGAGCCGACCAGGAATCCGTCGTCGGCGAGGGCGCGGAGCTGGGCCCACGAGACGCGGCCGTCCTGGCCGATGAGCGCGGGGCTCACGAAAAAGGCGGCGGTGAAGCCGAGGGCGCGGAGGACGGGTGCGACCACGGTGGCGTCGGTGTCGCAGCCGTCGTCGAAGGTGAGAGCCACGCTGCGGTCCGGGTAGCGTCCCTCGGCGACGTCGACCAGCGACACCACTGGCCGGCGGTGGGCCGCGAGCAGCCGCATCTGGTCCTCGAAGAGCGCGGTCGGGACGACGTAATCGCCTTCCTCGATGTTGGGCGCCACGCCCACCCGGTGGTACATGAGGATCGTCGTGCGAGGGAGTTTCATGGCGTCCCGGAGCGGGCGGTTTTCATCGCGTCCCCCAGCTCGTCAACTCCTGCACCACGTGGTGCCAGGCGTCGAAGCCTCCCTCGAGCTTCGAGCGGAAATCATCGATGGTGTCGTCGGCGGAGACCTCGGTGCGGCGAAGCGCCAGTAGATCGGTGCCCGGCGGATTGGCCCCGGGGCGCACGGTGCAGGCCGCCTCGAATCCCGCTTCGGCCACGATCCGGCGGACTCCGGCATTTTCGCTGCCGCGCGGGTAGCAGAAGAGGCTCGGCCGGTCCCCTGTCTCGGCCTCGATGTCTTTCGCGCAACCCTGGGCCTCGGCCCGCGCGTCGGCCTCCGGCAGCATTGCCATCTCGTGGTGCGTGCGCCCGTGGCCGCCGATCGCGTGTCCGCGGGCACGCATCGCCCGGACCTGCTCCCAGTCGAGCATGC
>QHVJ01000190.1 GCA_003222275.1 Acidobacteriota bacterium
CCGCCGCGCGACCCGCGGCTCCGGCGGTTGACCCGCGCCAACGTCGGCGAGGTGCTGCCCGATCCCGTCACGCCGCTCACGGCGTCGACCGTCGTCACGTTCCTCGAGCATGCCTTCCGGGACGTGGCGCGGCGGGCGGGACTCCTCCCCCCAGACCCGCTGCCGCCCTTCCTCGTCCTCCACCGTGAGAGGCTCTACCTGAACCTGTCCCTCTGCCTCGAGATCGGACGCCGGCTCCCGGGCTTCATGATCCAGGGCGGCGACGCGGAGCGTCTCATCCTCGGCGCAGGCGGCGGTAGCGCCGCCACGGGCCCGGCGTCGCTGCTTGCGTGGCCGCGGCTCGCCGGTATCGTCGGCCGGCTGCGGCGCATGGCGCGACAACTCCCCGCGGAGATCGACTCGGCGCGGGCGGCCGTGCGGACCCTCCCACCGCGAGGGGCGGTCGAGAGGGCCGAGCCGGTCGAGCTTCTCGCCATGCTCGACGGGCTGGAGCGGGCGGGCGGGGTCGTCGCAAGCGCCCACGTGGCGACCACGGGCGCCTGCGGCGTGCGGCTGGCGCTCCTGGCTCGCGTGCTCGCCGCGCTCGTCCCCGGCGAAGCTCCGCCCCGGGTGAATCGCCTCGTGACCGGGCTGCCCGGCCTCGAGAGCGCGGCCCCGGTGGAGGCCCTCGAATCCCTGGCGAGCGACGTCCACCAGGAGCCCGACTGGATCGCCTGGCTCGCCCAGCCGGCCGCGGACGCGGCGGCGGCCCTGCGCCGGCGAGAGGCGCCGGCGGCTCTCGGCGCGCGGCTCGAAGAGTTCCTCGGCCGCTGGGGCCATCGCGGCGTCTCGGAAGGCGAGCTGCGGGCGTCGTCCTGGGACGACGATCCGGCGCCGCTTCTCGCCGCCTTGCGGGCGCGCGCGGCCTCCCCCCGGCCCCCGGGGTTCCGCGCGCGCGCGGCCGAGCAGCTCGGGCGCGCCGACGAGACGGCACTCCGGGCCCGTCTGGGCCCGCTGCGGGCGCTCCTTCTCCACCGGACCATCTCCGGCGCGCGGGAATGGGTGACCCTCCGGGAGACGACCAAGTCGCTCGCGATCGCGCTCGTCGATCACGGCCGCGACATCGCACGCGCCGCCGCCCGCCGTCTCGTCGCCGCGGGCCGTCTCGCGCAGGAGGACGACGTCTTCTTCCTGAGCGCGGACGCGCTGCGGACCGCCCTTCTCGGAAGCGCGCCCTCGCCGGCCGCCCTTCGGCGGCGGCGAAGGCGCTGGGACGCCGAGTCCGCCCTGCCCGCGCCGCGCGAGGTGGACCTCGGCGCCCGTGAAGCCGTCCGCCCTGCCGAGGGCGAGCTTCGCGGGCTCGGCGTCAGCGCCGGAGTGGGCCTCGGCAACGCACGCGTCATCCAGCCCGGCGAGGTCGCGCGGCTCGAGCCGGGAGAGGTGCTCGTCGCTCCGGTGCTCGACGCGGCGCTCGGCCCCCTCCTCGCCTCGGCGGCGGGGGCGGTGGCCGAGATGGGTGGGCTTCTGTCGCACGGCGCGGTGGTGGCCCGAGAGCTGGGCGTGCCGTGCGTCGTCGACGTGAGAGACGCCACCCGCCGCATCCGAACCGGCGAGCGCATCTTCGTCGACGGCGGATCGGGGCAGGTGAAGCGCGGGCGGGACGGCGGCCGTGACGGTGCCGACCCGCTCGCGCCGCTGCGTCCGGTCGAGCCCGCCGACGAGGATTTCCCGCCTCTCGATGATCACCCGCTCGCGCGCGAGAGCGTCTATTTCAACCTGCTCGATCCCGAGTCCGGTCTCGGCATCGTGTGCTCGCTCGGCCGGAAGCGCCGGGGGCGCGGCGAGGCCATCCTCGCCGTGCGCGGGCCCGACGGCAGGCTCCTCTTCGGGCTCGAGCGGGGAGAGGGCCGCCGCGAAGACGGGGGCCTCGCCGTCGGCGGCCTCGCGGGGGGCGGGCATCCGGCGCGGCTGCGGGCCCGGACGCGGCTGGCCGAGCACGACGGCGATGCGTTTCCACCCGGACCGCTCGCGCTGCTGCTCGCGCCCCGCACGGTCGAGGTGCGGATCGACCTCGCCTTCCACCCCACGTGCCCCGCCGTGGACCTGTGCGCGAGCGTCGACGAAGTCACGCGCCGTCGTCTGGAGCCCCTCGGCGCTCACCACGTGGAGCAGTCGGGCCGCGCCGAGGGCGAGGTCGCCATCGGGGACCGGCGCTTCCGCTTCCGCGGCACGGGCAGCCGCGACCATTCCTTCGGCCACCGGGACTGGGACGCCGCCGATCATTGGGGGCTCTTCACGATGCGCCTGGGCGAGGACGTCGCCCTCCACGCCCTCGCCGTCTGCGTGCGGGGCCGCATGGTGGAGGGCGGGTTCCTCTGGCGGGAAGGACGCCTCGAGCGGCTGACGCGGGTGGAGCACGTCTGGGAGATGGAAGGCGATCGTCCTCGCGGGGTGGCGATCGAGGTCTCGACGGATGCGGGGCCGCCGCTGCACGTGCGCGGCACGATGATCTCGACGGTGAGCGTTCCCGTCCAGCCGGAAAGCCGCCCGGGGCGCCATCTCGCGGGCCGCCCCTGGCGGCTCATCCTCGACGAGAGCTTCACGCGCTACGAGGGAGCGGGGCGGATCGGCTTCGGCATCGCGGAGCGGGCTCGCCGTTGAGCCCGCTGCCGACCGCGCTCTACGAGCTGCTCGTCGCGCCGCTGGCCGCCGCCCTCGCCTTCCTCCACGCCCGCCGCGCGCTCGGGAGCGGGCGCGCGGCCGGCGAGCTCATGGCCCTCGCTGCCTACGGCTACGCCCTGGAGCGGGCCGCCATGGCCGCGTTCGCCGCTCACGACTACCCGGCGTCCTGGCGCATCGCCCCCGGCGGCGTGCCCCTCGCCGTGGTGGTGGTGTGGGCAGCGGTGATCTCTTCCGCGATGGCGGTGGCCGTCCGCCGCGGGGCCCGCTCGGCGGCGGCACGGGCCGCCGCGGCCGCGCTCCTCGCGCTCGTCGTCGACCTCGCCATGGAGCCGGTGGCGGTTCGCGCCGGCCTTTGGCGGTGGACGCCGCGCGGCGCGTGGCTCGGCGTTCCCGTCGGGAACTTCGTCGGGTGGGCGGTGATCGTCGGCTCGTACACGCTCGGCGCCGAGCGATGGGCGGGATCGGATCACGTCTGGCTCCAGGCGGGTCGGCGCGTCGCCCTCGCCGTGGTGTCGGTGCTGGCCTTGCTGGCCGTAGGCCTGGCGTGGCGCGGCCTCGGCCTCGAGACGCGGTTCACGGCCGCGGGCGCGTGGACGCTGTGGGGGGCGATGATTCTCGGCGCCGTTTTCGCGGCGCGTGGCACCGCCCACCGCGGCGATCCCACGACACTCGCCGGCCGGCTCGGCGCCGCCGGAGGGGCCCTGCCCGGGGTCGTGCTTCTCCTCGTCGCGGCGCCGTTCGTCGCGCAGGCGATCCTGTTCGCCGACCCCGCGCTGATCCTCGCCGCCGCGGTATCCCTCGGCGTCCTCGTATTCGCGCTACGGTAAAGGCCCGAGGCCGCGAGGAAGCGGAAGCTACTTAAACAGCTTCTTGAAATTCACGAGGGCGCTGTCCTTGGGGGAGAGCGTCTCCAGCTCCGCGCGGGCCATACGGTGGCGGGGGCTGAGCTTCACCGCCGTCTGCATCTCGGCCAGCGCCCGGGCCCGCTGCTTCATCACCTTGTAGTACAGCCCGAACTGGTAGTGGATGTCGGCGTTGTTCGGCTCGAGGCGCAGCGCGTCGAGGAACTCGCGCTCGGCCTGCTTGGCGGTGCGCGGATAGCCGGCCATCGCGATGGCCAGCCGCACGCGGTATTGCGCCACGTTGGGAGCGATGTCCACCAGCTTCTCGTAGACCTTGACCGCGTTGGCGTAGTCGGACACGGTCATGCGTACCTCGCCCTCGAGAAGCAGATGATCCACCTGGGCCGTGCCGGCCATGGATCCGTCGGCCGGGCGCGCATCGGCCGCCGGCGCGGGCGCCGCGGCCGGCGGCGGGGCGGGGGCTTGCCGGGCGAGGCGCAGCATGGCCGAGGCCCGGCCCAGGATCACCTCCAGGTCGTTCCTCAGCGGCTCGTCGTCCCCCGCCGCGTCGAGCAAGCTGTGATAGCGCTCCATCTTGTCCTCGAGCGCCTTGACGAGCTCCTCACGCGGCGCGCTGCGGGAGACCTTCAGCCAGCCTTCACGGTCGAGGTGCGCCGAGCGCTCCAGCTCGTCGCTCAGCTCCTTGCGGATCGCGTCCCGCGACGACGGATCGGGCTGGTGCCTCAGCGTCGACAGCAGGAACGTCCCCGTCTCCATCATCAGCACCGGTTGGGCCGCCGCCTCCGGCTGCGCGTCCTCGTCGAGAAGGACGCCGGCGGCGAGCAGCGCGTAGCAGGCCCGCAGCCGCGGAAAGCTGAGGCCTCCGGGCTGCCACCCCAGGCGCCGCAGCGTCACCTTGCGGCGCGCCTGCTCGAGGATGTCGCGCTCCTCCGCCGGGAGGTCCTTCATGTCGAAGGCAAACGGCGTGACCGTGGCCAGGGTCACCCGGCGGTCGAGGTCCCCGAGGCCGGTGAGGACGAGGTCCTGGCTCTTCATGACGCGGATGCCGTCGTAGAGGACCCGGTGGATGGACAGGCTCACCATGTACTCGAGGGGGATCGCGGAAGCACGCTCCTCGAACGCGGCCGCTCCCTCGCCGAACTCGAAAACGGAAAGGACGATACGGTCGACCTGGCGGGCCACCGAGCGCCCGACCTCGTTCTTGTCGAGGACGCCGGACTGCACGAGGGCATCGCCGAACCGGCGCTTCCGTCCTTCCTCCTTCAGGAGCGCCGAGACGCGCGTGAACTGCTCGTCGGTGATCCGGCCCAGCGCCACCAGCGCCTCTCCCAGCCGGTCCTTCTTGAGGTTGCTGGCCGCGAAGACGATGCGCCCGTGATCGAAGAACACCGTCTTGACGACCCGTCCCGACTGCACCTGCAGGTCCCCGCTGCGCCTTTCGACGGACAACTTGCGGAGCGTCTCACTGATGGGGGTGACGGCGAGATCCGTGAGCATTGGGCCCCCCCTGATACCACGCCCGGCCGGAGGCCACAACCACCGGAGCGACTTCGCTCACTCGGAGGCGCGGGTGTCGACCCGCAGCTCGGCGACGCCCCAGCGGTGGGCCCCGGGACGGGTCAGCACGAGCCGGAACGCCCGGGCGCCCACGGGCGACGCGAGAAGCAGGACCTGGCTGTGGGTCTTCCCCTCCACCCGCTGGTCGTCGAGAGCGGGACGCCCCGGGCGCGTGGCCGACTCCACGAACTCCCGGCCGTCCGCGGAGACGAGCAGCTTCAGCTCGCGCGCGGCCATGCGCCCGTTGCCGTCGACGTCCAGCTCGATGCGGTCCAGGCGCGCCGGTTCCGGCAGCGTCACCTGGAGCCAGTCTCCCGGCCGCTGGACGCCTTCGGTGCGCCACCAGGTGTCGACGTCGCCATCGACGGCCTGCGGCAGCTCGGCCGGGTTCTCCGAAGCCGACAGCCATCGCGGCTCGAGACGCAAGCGGCGCCGCACCGGACGCACGGAAGCGGGCACCCTCCACACGGTGATCGTGGGACCGTTCCACGGGTTCACCGGGTCGGCCTGCAGCAGCTTCTCGAGGCCGGCGACCGCCTCGGGGTCGTCCTTGTCCGTGCTCACCACGAGCTCGGCCTCCTGGATCTGCGCCCGCTGGCTGCGGCCCAGACCGTCCAGCTCCAGCACATCGACGCGGAAGGGATCCAGCCCCAGGCGCTCGACGCTGGAGACGACGAGGCCGCCCCGGCTCGCATTCGCGATCACCGCGTCGAGCGCCCGGTCGCGCGTGCTCGGCGAGGTGACGCCGCGCGCGTAGTCGAGCGAGGAGAGAAGGGGAAACGCGGCCGCGACCCCCGCGATGAGAGCGAACGCGCCCCGGCGCGACCCCGCCAGCTGCTCAGCGCCCATCCCCGCGAGCAGGAAGCCCACGCTCAGCGCGGGCAGCAGGAAGCGGTCGTGCTTCACGTCCGAGGTGGCGAGCACCGCCATGGCGGTCGCGGGCAGGAGTAGCAAAGGCACCCCCACCCGCCCGCTCCGCAGGGCGGGGACGAGACCCACGATGCACAGAAGCGCGGCCGGCAGGCCGAGCGCCTTCCGCCACGTCTCCAGGTAGAAGAGGAGCATGCGTCCGTAGGAAACGGTCGCCAGCCCGCGTTCCTGGTAGTGGTAGCCCACCTGGGCCCTCACGCCCCCCACGAAATCACCGACGTGCAGGACCGCGTACGGGCTGGCAAGGACGAAGACTCCGAGCGCCACCGCACCCGCGAGGAGCACGCCCCGGACGCGCGGCCCCGCGACGACGATCCGCCGCGCGAGGTACGAGGGAACGAGGAACGCCGCCGTGAACTTCACCGCCGCGGCCAGGCCCAGGGCCAGCCCCGAGAGCGCGTCTCCGCCCAGGCGAGGGCCCACCCGCAGCAGGGCGAGCAGCGCCACGATCGTGAAGGCCTGGAGGACCACATCGGGCCGGACCATGTGCGCCGTCTCCACCGCCACCGGGGAGACGGCGAGGAGCAGGGCGGCCAGCAGGCCCGCGCGCGGGCCCGCCGCCTTCCGCCCGAGCGTGTCGACGAGCGCACAGGCGGCCACGCCGAAGGCCGCCACCAGCGTGCGCGCGGCCAGGTAGGTGGAAGGGCCGGGCGGGTCGTGGGGCAGGAGGAAGACGAGCGGGTACAGCATGTAGAAGAAGAGGCCGGGGTACTGGTAGTAGCGGTGATCCAGGTCCCCGTTGCGGATCATCAACGCCACGTTGTCCACGAAGGCCGCCTCGTCGGGATGGGGCGGGTGGCGCAGCCCCCAACCGAGGCCGGCGATGCGCAGGACGGCGGCGAGCAGGAGGACGCCGAAGAGGGCCGCCCGCCTAGCGGAGCTCACGCCACTGCCCCGCCATCTCCTGGAGGATGGCCGCGATCACCCTCAGCGACGAGAGCTTCGAGGGCCCGCGGGTGCGCGGGAAGTAGTCGAGGCCGAGCTGGATCATGACCGCCCCCGCTTTGCGCGCCCTCAGCAGGAGCTCGGCGTCGATGAAGCTGCCCTCGCTCTTGAGCTCGATGCGCTGGAGGAGCGACCGGCGGAAGAGCTTGAACGCGAAGTTCACGTCGCGGATGCGCAGCCCGAAGAGCAGGCGGATGAGCACGTGGTAGCCGATGGTGTACAGCACGCGGTGCAGCCCCTCCGACGTGCGGTCGAAGCGATAGCCGGCGAGGAGATCCGCCTCCTGGTACTCGAGCAGCCGCACCGCCCGCGGCAGCTGAGCGAGGTCGACCGGCAGGTCGGCGTCGGTGTAGAAGACCAGATCCTTCGTGGCCGCGGCGTACCCGGCGCGCAGGGTGCCCCCCAGGCGGCGGTTGACGGGGTTGTGGATTGCCCGCACCCGTGGATCGGCGGCGGCCAGGCGGTCCGCCCGCGCCCCGGTGCCGTCGGTGGAGGCGTCGTCGACGATCACGATCTCCCAGTCGCCCCCCATCTCCTCGAGGACGGCGCGCGCGGCGGCCACCGCGCGCTCCACGTACGCCTCCTCGTTGTACATGGGAATGACGACGGAGAGGGACGGAGGCCGGCCGCGGGGAGGACCCTCCGCGCTCAGGCGGAGGGGGCCTGCTCGGCGAGGGCCAGGCAGGCCTCCGCCGAGTGGGCGTCCATGTCGAGCTCGCTGTGGAAGGCGAGACGGACCTTCCGGTTCCGCCCGATGACGTAGGTGACGCGCTGCGTCAGGCCGACGATCGGCCACCGCACGCCGTACGCCCGGATGATGCGCTCCTCGGGATCGCCCACCAGCGTGAACGGCAGGCCGAGGCTCGCCTTGAAGCGGTCGCTCGTCTCCTGGCGGTCGCGCGACACGCCGATCACCTCGCAGCCCGACGCATGGAGGTTGTCGTACTCCCGGCGGAACCCGCCGGCCTCTTTCGTTCAGCCGGGAGTGAAGGCCTTCGGGTAGAAGAACACCACCGCCGACCGCTCGTCGAGGATCTGGTAGAGCGTGCGGCCGCCCACCGGGAAGTCCGGCGCCACCTCACCCCGTCTCAGCATCGGCCCACCATAGTCCCGTCGCGGGTCCCGGCGCAACCGGATAGAATCGCAATCGCACCTCGAGGAGGCCCCATGCGGGCGGTCATCGTCGGCAGCGGCTCCGAGATTCCTCCCACGGTCGTGACCAACCGGATGCTGTCCCGCGTCATGGACACGAGCGACGAGTGGATCCGCGAGCGCAGCGGCGTGGAGACGCGGTACTACGTGGAGCCGGGCACCACGACCTCCGACCTCGGCGTCGCCGCCGCCCGCCGGGCGCTGGTGGCGGCGCGCGTGGAGCCCTCCGCCGTGGACCTGGTCGTCTTCGCCACCATGACCCCCGACCATTACTTCCCGGGAGCGGGCCCGCTGCTCCAGGCCAAGCTCGGCCTGGGCAACGTGCCCTGCTTCGACATCCGCCAGCAGTGCGTGGGCTTCCTCTACGGCCTGCAACTGGTGGACGCGCACGTCCGAGCCGGCCTCGCCCGGACGGTCCTGCTCGTGGGGGCGGAGGTGCACAGCGGCTTCATGCCCTACACCGCCGCCAACTGGGACTACCTCTACGGGCGCACGGACGTTCCTCCCACGCCGGCCGAGCACG
The DNA here is from genome assembly GCA_003222275.1 of Acidobacteriota bacterium. Lineage (GTDB taxonomy): Bacteria > Acidobacteriota > Vicinamibacteria > Fen-336 > Fen-336 > AA32. Next base: position 8,632 of record QHVJ01000190.1, read on the forward strand.
AGTGGAATTCACGCTTTCGCCACCTGACCGTGCTCTTCGGCGATGCCGGAGCGGCGGTCGTCATGCGCGCGGAGGAGGACGGCTCGCGGGGCGTGATCGACCAGGTCCTCGGCACCGACGGCGCCGAGTACGACAAGCTCTACGTGCCCGGCACCGGCTTCAAGCATCGGCCCTATACGGATCCGGAACAGTTCGCGCGCGGCGACCACATCCCGGTGATGGACGGCCGCTACGTGTTCAAGCTCGCGACCACGCGCATGGTGGAGGTCGCCCAGCAGGTCCTGGAGCGCAACCGGGTGACCATCGACGACGTGTCGCTCGTCCTGATGCACCAGGCCAACCGCCGCATCAACGAGCACTGCCAGAAGGTGCTGGGAATCCCGGACGCGAAGGTCATCCACAACATCCAGAAGTACGGCAACACCACCGCCGCTACCATCCCGCTCCTGTGGGACGAGGCCGCGCGGGAGGGACGGCTGCGCCAGGGCGACCTCGTGCTGCTCGTCGCCTTCGGCGCGGGCATGAGCTGGGGCGCCACGCTCGTGCGCGCCTAACGCTGGCAGCCGCGGCAGAAATAGGTCGAGCGAGGCGGGTCGCCCTGCATCCGCCGCTGGATCTTCGTGCCGCAGCGCAGGCAGGGCTGGCCCGCGCGCCGGTAGACCCAGTAACGGCCAGGCCCCGCACCTCGGGTGCGGCGGGAAACGGCGTCCCGGTTCTTCCGCATCTGACGGCGCGCGGTCGCGATGACCCGGTCGAGGCTGTCGTCGGCGAGGCCGGCCGCGCGCGCAAACGGGTCGAGCCCGCACAGGAACAGCACCTCCGACTTGTAGACGTTGCCGACGCCCGCCAGGCGGGACTGGTCGAGCAAGGCGGCCCCGATTTCCACGTCGCCGGCGGCGCGAAGGCGGGCGCGGGCTTCCGCGGCGTCGAAGGCCTCGGCCATCACGTCGGGCCCGAGGCGGACGAGCGCGGCGTGACGGGCCGCCGCGCCGGCAGGGAGAAGCTCGACCCGCGGGGCGCGGAAGCACACGGCCACGACCTCCCCCGCTTCCAGCACGACGCGGGCCAGATGCGCCGGCTGGCGCCAGCGCGAGCCACGTCTATAGAGGTGCCAGCTTCCGGTCATACCCTGATGCGTGTGCAGGACGGCTCCGCCGCCGAAGCGTACGAGCAGGTGCTTGCCTTTCGCCTCGACACACGCCACCGGCCCGCCCACGAGGCCGAATCGGCGGGCGGCCGCGGCGACGGAGGGAAGGGAGGAATCGAAGGCGGTGACGGTGCGGCCCCCGAGCGCGGCCTGGAGGGCCCGCGCCGCGCGCCAGATCGTGTCGCCCTCCGGCATCAGCCGCCGGCCTCGGTGTTGTCCTCCCCCTCTTCCAGCTCCGTTTCGTCCTCTGCGGCCTCTGCGCGTTCCTCTGCGGCCTCTGCGTACCCCGGGTTGATTCTCATGCCCGGCCCCGACGGCACGAAGCCCGCGTCCTTCAGCGCGCGGGAGAGAACGCTGCGGCCCACGGGCTCTCCGTCGACGCTCATCCACACGATCGCGGAGCGCCCCGCGGCGGACCAGCGGGCGAGGGCGCGCGCCGCCGCGGCCGCGGCGCGCGAGCGGGACGGCTCGTCGCCGGGCAGGAACGTCACGATCTCACCCTCCGCGGCCCTCACGTACGCCGCGAGTGAGCCCTCGACGAGGACGACGTGGACCCCGGCGCTGCGCTGGAGGCGGCCGCCGTCGGCCTTCGGCCAGGGCAACGTGGCGCCGTAGGGATTGGCCGGGTCGGTCGCCGCCAGCACGGCGGCCGGCGGCTCCTCCTCCACGCCCAGGGCGCTCTCGCGCAGGGCGCGCAGCCGCTCCAGAGCACCGGGATGGGCGAACTGGGACCCGCCCAGGCCGGAGACGAAGTACCCGCGCCGCACGCGGCCCGACTCCTCGAGGGCGCGGAGCACCGGATAGAGCGAGGCGAAGCCGCCGGGAACGCCTTCGGCGAGAACGGCGGCGCGGGTGAGGATGCCGTGGCGGGAGAGGAGCTGCTCGGCCTGCGCCTTCGCGCGCTCGGTGGGAGTGGGGGTGCGGGCAGAGGCGGGCGGCGAGAGCAGGCTCCAGCGCCCGCTCGAGCTCGGCGGCGCATGGCGGCGGGAACGAAACGGCGCGAGCCGCCGTCCCGCGCGGCGGCGGCCGGCCGGCCCGCGCACGAAGGCCCGCAGCGCACCCAGGGTATCGTTGGTCACCTCCCCCGCCCACACCAGGTCCCAGAGCGCGTCGAGGACGGGCTGGACGAGGCCGCCCCCTGCGGCCAGGTGCAGGTCGGCGAAGAAGCTCGCTCCGTGCCCGGCGAGATGCTCGCGCAACAGGTCGTGGACCTCGCCCCGGGGCTTGTCGGCCCGCGGCGAATGCAGGAGCCACAGGTCCTCGGCGAGGAAGAGCGCGACTTTCCCGTCTCGCTCTCCGAGCGGCGCGATCCCGATCCAGACGACCTCCCCCGCGGCGCAGAGCGCATCGAGGTCCTGCGGACGGTAGCCGGAGATGCGCGCGGGCAGCACGTCGCGCTCGAGGACGGAGGCGGGAACGACCGCGCCCTGGAGCTGCTCGACCGCCGCCAGGACCGACTCGGGGCCCCCGCGCGGCGGTCGCGGGGATCCGGTGGCCACGTCCTGCCAGTCGAGGAGCAGGCGCGCGAGCGCCGCCGGCTCGGCCGGCTCGACCTGCTTCCGCAGCCGGGCGAGCGAGCGCCGTCGCAGCGCCTGGAGCACCGAGGCATCGCACCACTCGCGCCCGATGCCGCCGGGACGGAATTCGCCCTCCAGCACCCGTCCCGTCTCCGCGAGCCGGCGCAAGGCTTCCTCGATCCTTTCTTCCACGATGCCGTAGCGGCGGCCGACGTCGGCGGAGGTGAACGGTCCGTGCGTGCGCGCGTAGCGGGCCACGACGTCGCCGAGCGCGGCGGGCACGGGCTCGAGAAAGGCCTGGGGCAGGCCGGGCGGAGGCGGGATGCCGAAGGCGTCCCGCAGCTTCCCCGCGTCCTCGGCCGCCGCGATCCGCTCTTCGCCAGCCAGGCTCACGACGATCGCACGGCGCTCGGCCACGAGCGCCCCCGTCCAGGCGCGGGCGAGCACGCTCGGGGGTGCGTCCTCTCCCTTGGGCGGCGCCACGCGCGCGGCCACCTCGTCCTGGGTGAGGTCGCCGAGGCGGACGAGGAGGTCGTGGAGGGCATCCGGGCCGTGGGCTCGCCGCCGCTCGTCCAGGCATTGCCGCTCCTGCTCCACCTCGGCGAGCACGGCGGGATCGAGCAGCTCGCGCAGCT
>QHVJ01000514.1 GCA_003222275.1 Acidobacteriota bacterium
GCAGCGCAGCCCCGACAACAGCGTGCCGTTCGTCGAGGTCTCCTACCCGGACTACCTGGACTGGCGGCAGCAGTCGCGCGCGTTCGAGTCGATGGCGATCATCCCCTCGGTCAACCAGGGCTTCATGCTCGCCGGCGACGAGCCGATGCAGGTCCAGGGACGGCTCGTCTCGGGAAATTTCTTCGACGTGCTCGGCGCCCGGCCCCTCCTCGGCCGGCCCCTCCGGCCCGTCGACGACCGGCCGGGCGCGGGCCGGGTGGCCGTTCTCTGTCACGGTCTCTGGCAACGCCGGTTCGGCGCGGACCGCGCCGTCGTCGGCCGGAAGATCGTGGTGGACGGCACGCCCATGGAGGTGGTCGGCGTGATGCCGCCGGCGTTCCGGTATCCGCCGAAGGCGGAGATGTGGACGCCGGTCGTGCCGGCCATACCGGAGGCGGTGGCCAACCGCGGCGTCTACTGGGCGATCGTCGTCGGCCGTCTCGCCCCGGGCGTTCGCCTGGCCCAGGCGCGGGCGGAGCTGGACGGGATCGTGGCCCGACTCGCCAGGGTCAACCCCGATGCGGCGGCGACCGCGGCGGTGGTGACGCCCTTTGCGGAGCAGCTGTTCGGCCCCGCCCGGGCCGCACTGGTCGTCCTGCTCACGGCCGTGCTCCTCGTGCTGCTCGTCGCCTGTGCCAACGTCTCGGCGCTGCTGCTGGCCCGCGCCGCCGACCGCCAGCGCGAGATCGCCGTGCGCCTGGCCCTCGGCGCGTCCCGCGGCCGGCTCGTGCGCCAGCTCCTGGCCGAGAGCGCGCTGATCGCACTCGCGGGCGCCGCGGGCGGGACCGTCGTCGCCCGGTGGAGCCTGGACGCGCTCGTCTCGCTCGTGCCCGCCGACGTGCCGCGCCTCCAGGATGCCGCCGTCGACGCGCGCGTGCTCGCCTTCGCGGTGGCGCTCGCGGCCACGGCGGCGCTCGTCTCCGGGCTCGCCCCCGCGCTGCTGGCCTCGCGGCCGTCGCTCACGGACGCCCTCGAGAGCGGTGCGCGGACGGCGGGACCGGGCCGCACGCCGCGGCGCCTGCGGGCGCTGCTCGTCGGCGCGGAAGCGGCGGTGGCCCTGGTCCTGCTCTCGGGCGCGGGGCTGATGGCCCAGACGTTCCACAACCTGCGGCGGGTGGACCTCGGCTACGACCCCCGCCACCTCCTCACGCTGGAGCTCACGGGCGGTCGCAACCGGTACGACAAGCCCGCGCAGTGGCGCATGCTGCACCGCACGCTGCTCGAGCGCATCGACCGGCTGCCCGGCGTCGAGGCCTCCGCCGGCGTGCTGCTGCGTCCGCTCCGGGGCCAGGTCGGCATGGACTGGATCTTCGTGGTCGAGGGCCAGTCGGAGGCCGATCTCCGCCGCAACCCGCACCTGAACCTGGAGGCGGTGACGCCGGGCTACTTCCGCGCGATGCGCATCCCCCTGCGGCGCGGGCGCACGTTCACCGACCAGGACACCGACGGCGCCCCGGGCGTGGTCGTGGTGAGCGACACTTTCGCGCGGCGCTACTGGCCGGGGCAGGACCCCATCGGCCAGCGCTTGAAGATCCCGCTGCCCGAGGCGCCGGCGTATCACTACAACTGGCTCACCGTGGTCGGTGTCGTCGCCGACGCGCGCTACCGCGAGCTGCAGGCCGCCCGCCTGGACCTCTACCTCTCGTCCCTGCAATCGCCCTACGGCCCCCGGCACCTCGTCGTGCGCACGACCGGCGATCCCCTGGCCCTGGCGTCAGCCGTGAGGGACGTCGTCCGTTCCGTGGACCACGACCTGCTGACCGAAGACATCACGTCCATGGAGTCGCTCGTCGAGGCGGCGCTCGGCGGGCCACGCTTCGGCATGCAGCTGCTCTCGGCCTTCGCGCTGGCCGCGCTGGCCCTGGCCGCGCTCGGGACATACGGAGTGATGGCGTTCCTCGTCGGGCGGCGCACCCGCGAGATCGGCGTGCGCATGGCGCTCGGCGCCCGGGCCGCGGATGTCCGGCGCCTCGTCTTCGGCCAGGGCATGCGGCCGGTGCTGGCGGGCCTGGCCGCGGGGGTGGTGGGATCCCTGGCCCTGGGCCGGGCCGTCTCCACGCTGCTCTTCGGCGTCGGCGCCGACGATCCGGCCACCCTGGCGGGCGCCGCCGCCGTGCTGGCGGGGGTGGCGGCCGCCGCCTGCTATTTCCCCGCCCGCCGCGCCGCGCGGCTCGACCCCGCCGTGGCCCTGCGGCGCGAGTGAGAGCGCCAGCTTACAATCATCAGGGAGACGCGATGAAGAACGCTGTCCCGCCCGCGCGCGTCCTCGTCGCCGACGACCAGGCCGACGTGCGTGAGGCCCTGCGCCTGCTGCTGAAGGCGGAGGGCTACGCGATCGAGACCGCGGCCTCGCCCGCCGAGCTGCTCTCGGCGCTCCAGAAGCGCGAGGTCGACGTCGCTCTGATCGACCTCAACTACGCGCGCGACACCACCTCCGGCCAGGAGGGCCTGGACCTGCTCACCCGGCTGCAGGCCCTCGACTGGACGCTGCCGGTCGTCGTCATGACGGCGTGGGCGAGCGTGGAGCTGGCGGTGGAGGCGATGCGCCGCGGGGCGCGCGACTTCGTCGCCAAGCCCTGGGACAACCCGCGCCTGCTGGCCATCGTGCGCACGCAGGTGGAGCTGGGCCCCCCGTGATGCAGCCGGTGCTCCAGCTCATCGAGCGGGTCGGGCCCTCCGATGCCAACGTGCTCGTGACGGGGGAGAACGGCTCCGGCAAGGGCACGGTCGCGCTGGCGCTGCACGCGCGCTCCGCGCGCGCGACCAAGCCCCTGATCACGGTCAACGCCGGCGGGCTCTCGGAGGGCGTCTTCGAGAGCGAGCTGTTCGGCCACGTGCGGGGCGCGTTCACCGACGCCAAGGCCGACCGCGTGGGCCGCTTCGAGATGGCCGACGGCGGCACCCTCTTCCTCGACGAGATCGCCAACGTGCCCCTGAGCCTCCAGCCCAAGCTGCTAAGGGTGCTGGAGACGGGCGAGTTCGAGAGGGTCGGCTCCTCGATGACGCGGCGGGTCGACGTGCGGGTGGTCTCCGCCACCAACGCGGACCTGCACCAGGAGGTCGCTTCGGGCCGCTTCCGGCAGGACCTGCTGTTCCGCATCAACACGATCGAGGTGCGGGTGCCCCCGCTGCGCGAGCGGCGGGAGGACATCCCCGCCCTCGCCCATCACTTCCTGCGGCAGCACGCGGGGCGCTACCGCAAGCCGACGCGCGCCTTCAGCGAGGCGGCGATGCGCAGCCTCATCGAGCACCCGTGGCCGGGCAACGTGCGGGAGCTGGACCACGCGGTGGAGCGGGCGGTGCTGATGGCGGCGGGACCGGAGATCGGCCCCGCGGACCTCGGCCTGCGCGTGGGCTCCGAGGCCGCGGCCCGCCTCGACGAAATGAGCCTGGAGGAGGTGGAGTGCTTCCTCATCCGGAAGGCCCTCGGCCGCTTCGACGGGAACGTGAGCCGCGCCGCCGATGCGCTCGGCCTCTCGCGCAGCGCCCTCTACCGGCGGCTGCAGCGGTACGGGTTGTGATGGATGGTCTGCTCCGGTGCGAGCGTCCGGCGCGCGGAGCGGAGCGTTTCCTTTCTTGTGTCGCGGCGGATCTACTCCGACGCGACACGCTTGGTGATGCCAAGCGCGGAGCGTAGCGCGCCGCATTCGCGAATGATTCCCCGCCGGAGACGGCTCACCCACGACCGCCGCGTGCTGCTGATGGCGCTGCTCGCCGGCGTGCCGGGCTCCCTCCTCGCCCTCGGCCTGCTCTGGTTCGGCGACTACACGCCCCGGGTCCAGTGGACGTGCACCGTCCTCGTCGTGGCTTTCTGGTGGGGCATCGCCTTCGCGCTGCAGGACACCGTCGTGCGCCCGCTGCAGACGCTGTCGAACCTGCTCGCCGCCCTGCGCGAGGAGGACTTCTCCTTCCGGGCCCGCGGCGGGCGCGAGGACCCGCTGGGCGAGGCGATGAGCGAGGTCAACGCGCTGGCGGAGACGCTGCGCCAGCAGCGCCTGGGCGCCCTCGAGGCGACCGCTCTCCTGCGCAAGGTGATGGAGGAGATCGACGTCGCGGTCTTCGCGTTCGACGGCGAGCACCGGCTCCGGCTGGCCAACCGCGCGGGCCAGCGCCTGCTCGGACGGCCGCAGGAGCAGCTGCTGGGCCGCCTGGCCTCGGAGCTGGGTCTCGCGGAGGGCCTCGACGCGGGCGCGCCTCGCGTCCTCGACCTCTCCTTGCCCGGCGGCGCCGGACGGTGGGAGGCGCGGCGCGGCACGTTTCGCCAGGCCGGATTGCCCCTGCGGCTGCTCGTGCTCTCCGACGTGAGCCGCGCCCTGCGCGAGGAGGAGCGCCAGGCCTGGCAGCGCCTCATCCGCGTCCTCGGCCACGAGCTCAACAACTCGCTCGCGCCCATCCGCTCCATCGCCGGCAGCCTGGAGGCGCTCGTCGGCCGCGAGCCGCGGCCGCCGGACTGGGACGAAGACATGCGGCGGGGACTGGCCATCATCACCAGCCGCTCCGACGCGTTGAGCCGGTTCATGGAGGCGTACGCGCGCCTGGCCCGTCTCCCTCCGCCGCAGCTCGGCCCGGTGGCGGTCGGCCCCCTCGTCCGCCGCGTCGCGGGCCTGGAGTTGCGCGTGAAGGTGACGGTACGGCCGGGGCCGGAGCTCACGGTGCGCGCCGACGGCGACCAGCTCGAGCAGCTGCTGATCAACCTGGTGCGCAATGCCGCCGACGCCAGCGTGGAATCGGGCGGGTCGGTGGCGATGGGGTGGAGCGCGCCCAACGGCGGCCGCACGCTCGACCTGTGGGTGGACGACGACGGGCCGGGGCTGCCCAACACCGCGAACCTCTTCGTGCCGTTCTTCACGACCAAGCCGCAAGGCTCCGGCATCGGCCTCGTCCTGAGCCGGCAGATCGCCGAGGCCCACGGCGGCATCCTCACCCTCGACAACCGCCGGCCGGGGCCGGGGTGCCGGGCCCACCTGCGCCTTCCGATGTAGAGTTGCTGGGGGGGGCCCTGGGGGGCGCGCAGCGCCCTGCAGATCGCTCGACTCCACGAGAATGGTTCAATGAAACCCTGGCCCCTCGTCCTCGCTCTTCCCCTCGCCGCCGCCGGCACCGAGCCGGACGATGTCGCCGCGCGCGCGGCCCGAATCCACCGGAGCGCGATCGTCGTCGACACCCACGAGGACGTGCCGGACGCCCTCGCCGAGAAGTGGGCCGACATCGTGGTCCGGGGCGCCACCAAGCACTTCGACATCCCGCGGGCGAAGGAGGGCGGCCTCACCGGCCTCTTCTTCGCGGTCTACGTGCCCGCGTCCTATGCCGACGGCGGCGCGGCGCGGATCGCCCTCGACCGCATCGACATGGTCCAGAACGTCGTGGCCGCCCACCCCGCCGACCTCGTGTCCGCGGCGTCGGTGGCCGAGATCCGCCGCGCGAAGCGGGACGGCAGGATCGCGATCCTCATGGGCATCGAGGGGGGCCACGCGATCGAGGACTCGCTGGGCGCCCTCCGCGGCTTCCACCGCCTGGGCGTGCGCTACATGACCCTCACCCACACGAACTCCAACCGCTGGGCCGACTCCGCGGGCAACTTCTTCGCGCCCCGCTTCG
>QHVJ01000191.1 GCA_003222275.1 Acidobacteriota bacterium
GGCGTCACACGCCTTTCTTCACGGGGTACCGGCCGCAGTTCTACTTCCGGACGACGGACGTGACGGGGGTGTCGACGCTGCCGGAGGGAGTGGAGATGGTGATGCCGGGGGACAACACGCAGATGACGATCGAGCTGATCGCGCCGATCGCCATGGAGAAGGGCCTGCGCTTCGCCATCCGCGAAGGCGGCCGCACCGTAGGGGCGGGGACGGTCACCGAGGTCATCGAGTAGACCATGCGCGACAACATCATCCTCCAGTGCCCGGACTGCAAGCGGCGGAACTACGCCACGAGCAAGAACAAGAAGAAGACCACCGAACGGCTCGAGCTGAGCAAGTTCTGCCCCTGGTGCCGCAAGCACACCGCGCACAAGGAAACGAAGTAGTAGCGATGGAGGCCCGTAGCAAAAGCTGCGAGCGGAGCGGGATTCACTCCCGCGAAGCGAGCGGGGGGTCTGGGGGGTACGCCGCTAGTACCCCCCAGCTCAATGAAGCTGCGAGCGAAGCGCGATTCACTCGCGCGCAGCGAGCGAGGGGGGTTCGAGGGGGGAACACGACGCAGCGTTCCCCCCTGACGAATGAAGGCCAGTAGCTCAATGGTGGAGCACCGGTCTCCAAAACCGGGGGTTGGGGGTTCGAGTCCCTCCTGGCCTGCCACTCGGGGGCGCCAGGGTGAGTGAGGGGTCGAAGCAGATGGCGGTGGCAGAGGCGAGAAAGATGGACAACCACGAAGGCGGTGGCCCCGCCACGCCGTCCTGGGTCTCCGGGCCCATGGGCTGGGGGCCGCAGAAGTTCCGCGAGCTGAAGACCTTCTTCTCCGAGGTGCGGAGCGAGCTGAAGAAGGTGACGTGGCCGTCGAAGGAGGAGGTCTACTCGACGACGATCGTCGTGATCGCGACGACCTTCTTCTTCGGCTTTTATCTCTATGGGCTGGACCTCCTGATGACGGAGCTGTTCACCAAGGCACTGGGTACGCGTTGATGGAAACGAAGGCGACGTCGAAGAACTGGTACATCGTCCACACCTATTCCGGCTTCGAGAAGAAGGTGTCGGAGAGCCTCCGCCAGCGGGCGAAGGCCTACGGGCTGGACGACCACATCGGGCGCATCGAGATCCCCACCGAGGAGGTGGTGGAGATGAAGGGGGGCAAGAAGGTCCAGACCGCCACCCGCTTCTTCCCCGGCTACATCCTGGTGGAGATCGAGACCGAAGAGGACGCCGGGGGGGCCAAGAAGATCCCGGATTCCACCTGGCACCTCGTCAAGAACACGCCCAAGGTCACCGGCTTCGTGGGCTCGGGCAACCGGCCGGTCCCGCTCAGCCAGGAGGAGGCCGACCAGATCTTCGTGCAGGTGAAGGAATCGATCGAGAAGCCCAAGCCGAAGTACACCTTCGAGCGCGGGGAGGCGGTGCGGATCATCGACGGTCCCTTCTCCAACTTCCAGGGCGTGGTGGAGGAGGTCAACCTCGACCGCAACACCCTCAAGGTGATGGTCACCATCTTCGGCCGCTCGACGCCGGTGGAGCTGGATTTCCTACAGGTTGAGAAGCTCTAATGAAAAAGGTCGTCGGGCAGATCAAATTGCAGATCCCGGGGGGAAAGGCGACCCCGGCCCCGCCGGTGGGGCCCGCCCTCGGCCAGGCCGGCGTCAACATCATGGACTTCTGCAAGGCCTTCAACGCCAAGACGGCCAAGGACGACGGGCTCATCATCCCGGTGGTGATCACGGTCTACGCGGACCGCTCGTACACCTTCATCACCAAGACGCCGCCGGTGGCCGTGCTCATCAAGCGGGCGGTGGGGATCGCCAAGGGCAGCGGCGAGCCCAACAAGAACAAGGTCGGCACGATCACCCAGAAGCAGGTGGAAGAGATCGCCAAGCTGAAGCTGCCTGACCTGAACGCGGAGTCGCTCCAGGCCGCCGTCAACACCGTGAAGGGCACCGCGCGCAGCATGGGCGTGGACGTCGTCTGACTGCTGACCGCTGATCGCTACCGAGGGAGACCGATGGCGCGAGTAGGCAAGAACTACAAGAAGGCGAAAGAGGTCACGGCCGCGAAGCGCAACTACCTCCTGCCGGAGGCGGTGGCTACGGTGGCCAAGACCGCGTTCGCGAAGTTCGACGAGACGGTCGAGGTCGCCATGCGCCTGGGCGTCGACCCCAAGCACGCGGACCAGATGGTCCGCGGCACGGTGATCCTGCCCCACGGCCTCGGCGGAAACGCGAAGAAGGTCCTGGTCATCGCCTCGGGCGAGAAGCTCAAGGAAGGGCAGGACGCGGGCGCGGACCACGTGGGCGGCGACGACATGGTGAAGAAGATCCAGGAGGAGAACTGGCTGGACTTCGACGCCATCGTCGCCACCCCCGACATGATGAAGTCGGTCGGCAAGCTCGGGAAGGTGCTGGGGCCGCGCGGCCTCATGCCCAACCCCAAGACCGGCACCGTGACCTTCGACGTGGCCAAGGCGGTCCGGGAGATCAAGGCGGGCAAGGTGGAGTACCGCGTCGACAAGACGGCGATCATCCATGCCCCCATCGGCAAGGTGTCCTTCGGCCCCGACAAGCTGCTCGACAACGCCAAGGCGCTGATCGACAGCATCCTCAAGGCGAAGCCGGCGGCGGCCAAGGGCAAGTACGTCCGGTCCATCGCGCTGTCCTCCACCATGGGTCCCGGGGTGCGGATCGATCCCGCCTCCGTGGAAGCTCCGGCGTAGGCGGGAGAAATGCAGAAAGCCGAGAAGAAGGCACTCATCGACGAGCTTCACCGGGAATTCGACCGCTCACCCAACGCGATCCTCGTGGACTTCCGGGGGCTGAGCGTGCCGGCGGTGACCGAGTTCCGGCGCAAGGTCCGGCAGGCCGGCTCGCGCTACCGGGTGGTGAAGAACAGCCTCGCCCTGCGGGCCGTGAAGGACACGCCCCTCGAGGGCCTGAGCGCGAAGTTCGAGAACACGACCGGGGTCGCCTACACCGGGAGCGACCCCGTGGTGCTGGCCAAGGTCCTGGTGGACTTCGCCAAGGAGCACCCGCAGCTCGTGGTGAAGGCGGGGGTCGTGTCCGGCAGCCAGATGCTCGACGCGGAGGGGGTGAAGGCCCTCTCCACGATGCCGAGCCTGCCGGAGATGCGGGCCCGGCTGCTCGGCCTGATGCAGGCTCCGGCGGCCCGGCTCGTGCGCCTGCTGAACACGCCGGCCGGCCAGCTCGCCCGCGTGCTGAAGGCGCACCAGGAGAAGGAGGAAGGCGCCGCCGCGCCGTCCTGAGGATTAGGATTCAAGGAAGGAACTGAGAGACAAATGGCTGACATTCAGGCGATCGCGAACCAGCTCAGCGAGCTCACGGTGATGCAGGTGTCGGAGCTCGTGAAGACGCTGGAGGACAAGTGGGGCGTTTCGGCCGCGGCCGCGGCCCCCATGATGATGGCGGCGGCGGGCGGTGCCGCGGCGGGCGCTGCGGCGGCCCCGGCGGAGGAGCAGACCGAGTTCGCCGTGCACCTGATGAGCGCCGGCGACAAGAAGATCAACGTGATCAAGGTCGTCCGCGAGGTCACCAGCCTCGGCCTGAAGGAGGCCAAGGACCTGGTGGACGGCGCGCCCAAGGTGGTCAAGGAGGGCCTCAACAAGGACGAGGCCGCGGCCATCAAGAAGAAGTTCGAGGAAGTGGGAGCGACGGTCGAGGTCAAGTAGTCCCACGTCCACGCGCGCGGAGTTCGAAATTGCGACCACGAACCCCGGGGGGAGGTGTCCCTGCCGGGGTGCTGCCTTTTCATGCCGAACCTGACGTCTGTGCTCTTTAGTTAGAGGTTTTTCACAAACCCATGCAATCAGCCGCCAAGAACGTCTACCGGGAGCGGGTCGGCTTCCAGAAGATCAACACGTCGATCCCGATCCCCAACCTCATCGAAATCCAGAAGAACTCCTACGAGCGCTTCCTGCAGATGAGGGTCCTGCCCGCGGAGCGGGAGGATGCCGGGCTGCAGTCGGTGTTCAAGAGCGTGTTTCCGATCACCGACCTCCGCGAGAACTGCTCGCTGGAGTTCGTGGAGTACTCGATCGGCAACTGGGAGTGCAAGTGCGGGCGCATGGTGGGCCTGGACAAGCTGGGCCGGCCGTGCACCTACTGCGCGGCCACCATCATCATGGACCCCCGGGGCGACCGGGAGATCCATTGCCCGAAGTGCGGGCACCTGAACGAGAACAAGCCCGTCACCTGCGACACGTGCGACGAGCCGGTGGGGCTGAAGCTCAAGTACGACGTCGACGAGTGCCAGGAGCGCGGGATGACCTTCGCGGTGCCGCTGAAGGTCACGATCCGCCTCGTGGTCTGGGACAAGGACCCCGACACGGGGGCCAAGACCATCCGCGACATCAAGGAGCAGGAGGTCTACTTCGGCGACATCCCGCTCATGACCGAGAACGGGACCTTCATCATCAACGGGACCGAGCGGGTCATCGTCTCCCAGTTGCACCGCTCGCCCGGCGTGTTCTTCTCCCAGCCCGAGAAGGGCCTGTTCGCGGCCCAGATCATCCCCTACCGCGGGAGCTGGGTGGAGTTCGAGTACGACTCCAAGAACCTCCTCCACGTCCGCATCGACCGCAAGCGGAAGTTCCTGGCCAGCGTGTTCCTGCGGGCGATGGGCCTCAAGACCGACGCCGAGATCATCAAGACCTTCTACAAGTGGGACCGCATCCAGGTGCGGGAGGGCAAGCTGCACTGGAAGGCGTCCGAAAACCTGCTCGGCCTGAAGCTCTCGCGCAGCATCCTCGGCCCCAAGGACCCCCACGGCAAGCGGGAGGAGCTGCTCCACGCCGGCAAGAAGATCACCGCCGCCATCCTCGAGCAGATGAAGAAGCTCGAGGTCGAGGAGGTGGAGGTCAACGAGGCCGACCTGGAGGGCGCCTTCACCGTCACCGACATCGTCGACCCCCGCACCGGGGAGGTCGTGCTGGAGGCCAACGACGCGCTCAACTCGAAGGTCCTCTCCGTCATCCAGGACCCCGAGAGCCAGGTGGGCAGCTTCGAGGTCTTCTTCCCCGAGCGGGACGAGATCGGCCCGATGATGTCCATGACGGTCAAGAAGGACACCATCAAGACGCCCGAGGAGGCGCTCATCGAGATCTACCGGCGCATGCGCCCGGGCGATCCGCCGACGCTGGAGTCGTCGCGGAACCTCTTCGAGGGGATGTTCCTGAACCCGCAGAAGTACGACTTCTCGCGGGTGGGCCGGCTCAAGCTGAACACCAAGCTCGGCCTCAGCAGCCCGCTGTCGGACAAGGTCCTCCACCTCGAGGACATCACCGCCGTGATCTCGTTCCTGCTCAAGCTCCGCCGGAGCCCGACGGACGTGGACGACATCGACCATCTCGGCAACCGCCGGGTCCGCAGCGTGGGCGAGCTGCTCGAGAACCAGTTCCGCATCGGCCTCGTCCGGATGGAGCGCGCCATCAAGGAGAAGATGAGCGTCTACCAGGAGATGGCCACGGCCATGCCCCACGACCTCATCAACGCCAAGCCGGTCATGGCCTCCATCCGCGAGTTCTTCGGGTCCAGCCAGCTCAGCCAGTTCATGGACCAGACGAACCCGCTCAGCGAGATCACCCACAAGCGGCGGCTCTCGGCCCTCGGGCCGGGCGGCCTCAGCCGCGAGCGGGCCGGGTTCGAGGTGCGCGACGTGCACCCCACGCACTACGGCCGCATCTGTCCGATCGAGACGCCGGAAGGCCCGAACATCGGGCTCATCTCGTCGCTGAGCTGCTTCGCCCGCATCAACGAGTTCGGGTTCATCGAGAGCCCGTACCGGAAGGTGAAGGAGGGCCGGGTCCTCGACTTCGTGGAGGTCGTGGAGTCCGGCGACAGCGACCTCACGGTGGGCGACAAGGTCCAGCGCGAGGACCTGCTCAAGATCAACAACGCCCTCCACGCCAAGAAGAAGAAGCTGGCCGAGGTGCAGCCGTACTGCTTCTACCTCTCCGCGTGGGAGGAGGACAAGTACACGATCGCCCAGGCGAACATCAAGCTCGACGACGAGGGCGCGATCGTGGAGGACCGCGTGTCGGCCCGCAAGGCCGGCAACTTCATCCTCGCCAAGCGCGAGGAGGTGGACTACGTCGACGTCAGCCCCAAGCAGCTCGTGTCGGTGGCGGCCTCGCTCGTCCCCTTCCTCGAGAACGACGACGCCAACCGCGCGCTGATGGGCTCCAACATGCAGCGCCAGGCCGTGCCCCTGCTGCGCAGCGAAGCGCCGCTCGTCGGCACCGGCATGGAGCACATCACGGTCAAGGACTCCGGGGCGGCGGTGGTGTGCCGCCGCGCGGGGGTCGTGGACTCGGTCGACAGCCGCCGCATCATCGTCCGCGTGGAGGCCCAGGACGGGCCGGACAAGGGCAAGGAGATCGGGGCCGACATCTACAACCTGACGAAGTTCAAGTGCTCGAACCAGAACACGAGCATCAACCAGAAGCCCATCGTGAAGGTCGGCCAGCACGTCAGCAAGGGGCAGATCCTCGGCGACGGCCCGTGCACCGACATGGGCGAGCTCGCCCTGGGGCGCAACGTGCTCGTGGCGTTCATGCCCTGGCGCGGCTACAACTTCGAGGACGCGATCCTGGTCAGCGAGCGCCTGGTCAAGGACGACATGTACACCTCGATCCACATCGAGGAGTTCGAGATCGAGGCCCGCGACACCAAGCTCGGCCCCGAGGAAGTGACCCGCGACATCCCCAACGTGAGCGAGTCGCTCCTCAACAACCTCGACGAGAGCGGCATCATCCGGATCGGGGCGAGCGTGAAGCCGGGCGACATCCTGGTCGGCAAGGTCACGCCGAAGGGCGAGACCCAGCTCACCCCCGAAGAGAAGCTCCTGCGGGCGATCTTCGGCGAGAAGGCGGGCGACGTCCGCGACGCGTCGCTGGTGTGCCCGCCCGGCATCGAGGGCATCGTCGTCGACGTGAAGATCTTCTCGCGCAAGGGCGTCGAGAAGGACGAGCGGGCCCGGCAGATCGAGGACGCCGAGCTGTTCATGATGGAGAAGAACCTCAAGGACGAGATCCGCATTCTCCAGGACGAGCGCGACAAGCGGATCGAAGACCTGCTCGAGGGAAAGGTCGCCACCGCCGACCTCGTCAACGCCCGCGGCGAGAAGATCATCCGGAAGGGCCAGGACCTGACCCGCGACGTCCTCTCCAAGCTGCGTCATTCCGACATCCTGAAGCTGCGCGTCAAGGGCAAGGACGACGAGGAGATCGAGTCCGAGCTGGCCGAGATCGTGGACAAGACGGAGCGCCAGATCGAGGTGTTGAAGGCGCTCTTCGCGGAGAAGGAGAGCCGCCTGAAGCGCGGCGACGAGCTGCCCCCCGGCGTGATCAAGCTCGTCAAGGTGTTCGTGGCCATGAAGCGGAAGCTGTCCGTCGGCGACAAGATGGCCGGCCGCCACGGCAACAAGGGCGTCATCGCCCGCATCCTGCCCGACGAGGACATGCCGTACCTCCCGGATGGGACGCCGGTGGAGATCGTGCTCAACCCGCTCGGCGTGCCTTCGCGCATGAACGTGGGTCAGATCCTCGAGACCCACCTCGGCTGGACGGCCAAGGTCCTCGGCCTCCACTTCGCATCTCCGGTCTTCGACGGCGCGAAGGAGGAGGAGATCAAGACCTACATGAAGCAGGCCAACGTCCGCGAGCAGGAGCGCAACCCGCTGCGGCCCAACCTGCTGGCGGCGGGCAAGAGCGAGCTGATCGACGGCATGACGGGCGAGCCCTTCGAGCAGATGGTCACCGTGGGCTACATCTACATGCTCAAGCTCTCCCACCTCGTCGACGACAAGATCCACGCCCGCTCGATCGGTCCGTACTCGCTCATCACCCAGCAGCCGCTGGGCGGGAAGGCGCAATTCGGCGGCCAGCGGTTCGGGGAGATGGAGGTGTGGGCGCTCGAGGCGTACGGCGCGGCGCACATCCTCCAGGAGCTCCTGACCGCGAAGTCCGACGACGTGTACGGCCGCGCGAAGATCTACGAGGCCATCGTGAAGGGCGACACCGTGTTCACGCCCGGCCTGCCGGAATCCTTCAACGTCCTGATCCGGGAGCTGCAGAGCCTGTGTCTCGACGTTGAGCTCATAAAGACGAAGCACTGAGGCCGTTGTTCATCCGTTGGTTTTCTAGAGGGTAATCAATGAGTTTGATGATGCCCATGAGGCCGAACGTGGAGCTGGGTCGGGTGGTGATCGATTTCGACGCCATCAAGATCCGCCTCGCCAGCCCGGAGAAGATCCGGTCCTGGTCCCACGGTGAGGTCACGAAGCCGGAAACGATCAACTACCGCACCTTCAAGCCGGAGCGGGACGGGCTCTTCTGCGCGAAGATCTTCGGTCCCATCACCGACTGGGAGTGCCTGTGCGGCAAGTACAAGCGCATGAAGCACCGCGGCGTGATCTGCGACAAGTGCGGGGTCGAGGTCACCCAGTCCAAGGTCCGGCGGGAGCGGATGGGCCACATCGAGCTGGCCTGCCCGGTCAGCCACGTCTGGTTCTTCAAGGGGCTGCCCAGCCGCATCGGCCACCTCCTCGACATCAGCCTGCGGGACCTGGAGCGGATCCTCTACTTCGAGTCCTACGTGGTAGTCGATCCCGGTGACTGCCCGGAGGTGAAGCGCCAGGAGCTGATCAGCGACGACCGCTACCGCCAGCTCCGCGAGAAGTACTCGCGCCTGCGGGCGGCCATGGGTGCGGAGGCGATCAAGGAGCTCCTCAAGCGCGTCGACGTCGAGAAGGACGCGGTCGAGCTGCGGGACCGGATGCGGACCGAGAACTCGGTCCAGAAGAAGATCAAGTTCGCCAAGCGGCTGAAGGTCGTGGAGGCCTTCCGCAAGAGCGGCAACCACCCGGAGTGGATGATCCTGGACGTCATCCCGGTCATCCCGCCCGAGCTGCGGCCGCTCGTCCCTCTCGACGGCGGCCGGTTCGCCACCTCGGACCTGAACGACCTGTACCGCCGGGTGATCAACCGCAACAACCGGTTGAAGAAGCTCATCGAGCTGCGGGCGCCCGACGTCATCGTCCGCAACGAGAAGCGGATGCTGCAGGAGGCGGTGGACGCGCTGTTCGACAACGGCCGGCGCGGCCGCGTCCTCCGCGGCGCCAACAACCGGCCGCTGAAGTCGCTCAGCGACACGCTCAAGGGCAAGCAGGGCCGGTTCCGCCAGAACCTGCTCGGCAAGCGCGTGGACTACTCGGGCCGCTCCGTCATCGTGGTCGGCCCCGAGCTGAAGCTCCACCAGTGCGGCCTGCCCAAGAAGATGGCGCTCGAGCTGTTCAAGCCCTTCATCTACTCGAAGCTGGAGAAGGAAGGGCTCGTCACCACCATCAAGGCGGCCAAGGAGATGGTGGAGCAGCAGCGGCCGGAGGTGTGGGACTTCCTGGAGGACGTCATCCGCGAGCACCCCGTGCTGCTGAACCGTGCCCCCACGCTGCACCGGCTCGGCATCCAGGCCTTCGAGCCGATCCTCGTCGAGGGCAAGGCCATCAAGATCCACCCGCTCGTCTGCACCGCCTTCAACGCGGACTTCGACGGCGACCAGATGGCCGTGCACGTCCCCCTGTCGCCCGAGGCGCAGATCGAGGCGAGCGTGCTGATGCTCTCCTCGAACAACATCCTGTCGCCCGCCAACGGCCAGCCCATCGCGGTGCCCAGCCAGGACATCGTGCTCGGCTGCTACTACCTCACCAAGGAGAAGAGGGGCACCAAGGGCGAGGGCAAGGCGTTCGCGGCCCTCGAGGACGTGCTGATCGCGCTCGACCACGGCGAGGTCGAGACGCTCACGCCGATCCGGCTGATGTACTCGGGCGAGCTGGTCGACCTGACGACGGTGTACGACGACCAGGACGTGATCCACACCGAGGTGCAGAACGTCAAGAACCAGATCATCAACACCACCGTCGGCCGCGTCATCCTGAACGACCACCTGCCGAAGGGCCTGCCCTTCGTCAACGGCCTGCTCCGCAAGAAGGGCCTGCAGGCGCTGGTGCAGTACGGCTACCTCCGCTTCGGCCTCGAGAAGACGGTCGAGATGCTCGACGCGATCAAGGACCTCGGCTTCACCTACGCGACCAAGGCCGGGATCTCCATCGGCATCGATGACCTCGTGGTGCCGGAGGTGAAGGAAAAGCTGGTGGCTTCGGCCTCCAAGGACGTCATCGACGTCGAGAAGCAGTACCTGGACGGGGCGATCACCAACGGCGAGCGCTACAACAAGGTCATCGCGATCTGGTCCAACGTCACCGAGAAGGTGGCGGACGCGATGTTCAAGGAGATGGAGAAGTCGGACCAGGAGGGCGGCGAGTTCAACCCGATCTACATCATGGCCGACTCCGGCGCCCGCGGCTCCAAGCAGCAGATCCGCCAGCTCGCGGGCATGCGCGGCCTGATGGCCCGGCCGTCGGGGGAGATCATCGAGAACCCCATCACCTCGAACTTCCGCGAGGGCCTCACCGTGCTGCAGTACTTCATCTCCACCCACGGCGCGCGCAAGGGCCTGGCCGACACCGCCCTCAAGACGGCGGACAGCGGCTACCTGACCCGCCGCCTGGTGGACGTCAGCCAGGACGTGATCATCTCGGAGCACGACTGCCGCACGCTCGACGGCATCGACATCCGGCCCATCATCGAGTCGGGCGAGGTCATCGAGCCCCTCCGCGACCGCATCGTCGGCCGGGTGAGCCTGGAGGACATCAAGGACCCCTTCGGCGGGCAGGTGCTCGTCAAGGAGAACGAGGAGATCACCGAGGAGAAGGCCAACGAGGTCCAGGCCTCCGGCATCGAGAAGGTGCGCATCCGCTCCGTGCTCACCTGCGAGAGCCAGCGCGGGGTGTGCGCGCTCTGCTACGGGCGCGACCTCGCCACCGGCAAGCTGGTCGAGATGGGCATGGCGGTGGGCGTCATCGCCGCCCAGTCGATCGGCGAGCCGGGCACGCAGCTCACGATGCGCACGTTCCACATCGGCGGCACCGCGTCCCACCGCACCGAGCAGACCACACTCGAGGCGAAGAACACGGGCATCGTGAAGTTCCACAACGTGACCACGGTCAAGAACAAGAAGGGCGACCTCGTGGTCATGAACCGCTCCGGCGCCCTGATCATCCAGGACGGCAAGGGGCGCGAGCGGGAGCGCCACGCCGTCGTCTACGGCGCCAAGCTCAAGGTCAAGGAAGGGCAGGAGGTCAAGCAGGGGCAGCTCCTCGTGGAGTGGGATCCCTACTCCTTCACGATCCTCACCGAG
The DNA here is from genome assembly GCA_003222275.1 of Acidobacteriota bacterium. Lineage (GTDB taxonomy): Bacteria > Acidobacteriota > Vicinamibacteria > Fen-336 > Fen-336 > AA32. The sequence continues at coordinate 11,271 of QHVJ01000191.1, forward strand.
GAGGGCGGCCAGGTCTCCTTCAAGGACGTCATCGAGGGCCAGACGGTGCACGAGCAGGTCGACGAGAACACCGGCATGGCCGCGCTGGTCATCATGGAGTCGCCCGACGAGAAGAAGCAGCCGCGCGTGGAGATCAAGGACGAGAAGGGCAAGACCGCGCGCAAGTACCTGCTGCCTTCCGGCGCCCACCTGATGGTGGAGGACGGAGCGGAGGTCACCCCCGGGGACATCCTGGCCAAGATCCCGCGCGCCGAGGCGAGGACCAAGGACATCACCGGCGGTCTGCCCCGCGTCGTCGAGCTGTTCGAGGCGCGCCGGCCGAAGGAGCCGGCGGTCATCACCGAGATCGACGGCGTGGTGAAGTACGGCGACGTCGCCAAGCAGCACCGCAAGATCTTCGTGACCGCCGACGACAACGAGCAGCGGGAGTACCAGCTTCCCCGCGGCGCCCACATCAACGTGCAGGAGAGCGAGCGCGTGAAGGCCGGCGAGCCGCTCATGGACGGCCCCATCGATCCCCACGACATCCTGCGGGTGCGGGGGGAGAAGGAGCTGCAGCGCTACCTGGTGGACGAGATCCAGGAGGTCTACCGCCTGCAGGGCGTGAACATCAACGACAAGCACATCGAGGTGATCGTCCGGCAGATGATGCGGTGGGTGAAGATCGAGGAGGTGGGGGACAGCGAGTTCCTCATCGACGAGGTGGTGGACAAGTTCCGCTTCATGCTGGACAACGAGCGCCTCACGGGGCTGGGCAAGAAGCCGGCGTCGGGCCGGCCGCTCCTGCTCGGCATCACCAAGGCATCGCTCTCCACCGACTCGTTCATCTCCGCCGCTTCGTTCCAGGAGACCACGCGCGTCCTCACCGAGGCCGCCATCAGCGGAAAGATCGACTACCTGCGCGGCCTGAAGGAGAACGTCATCATGGGCCGCCTGATCCCGGCGGGAACGGGCATGGAGTTCTACCGCCGCATCAAGATCCCCGAAGAGGTGATCGAGCACACGCCGACGAACCTGGACGCCGGCTACGAGGCCGACTACGTCGTCGAACCGGAGCACATCAAGGAGGGCGCAGAAGTCTAGTTGGTTGGCCTCTTCCGCGCCTCCCGTGCACGGGCCCCGGTCTGTTGTTGGGCTGGGCCCGTGCCCGAGAGCGTCCGTCAGCCCCCCCTCTCCCTGAAAGGGAGAGGGTTGGGGTGAGGGTCAGAGCCTCCTCGAGCTGATTGTTCGTACCCGAGCCGCCAGCGCGAAAGCGCTGGCGGCTTTTTCTTTGCCGGCTACGCCACCATCCTTTGCTGGAGCTTCGTCAGCATCTGCACGATGCGCACGAGTAGCTCCCGCGCCTGGAAGCATGCTGCTTCGCTCGCCAAGCCTCGGACGCGAAGCAGATGGATGACGGCAGCGCATTCGTTGGCGCTGCCGCGCGCGATGCCATCGAATCTGCTCTTGTCGCGCCGAGGTTCAGGGGGCCAGTTCCGCTTCTGCTGTGGACCACGACGGGGTCAATAGTCTTCCGCAACGATCCTTCTCTGTTGTTCAATTGAGACGCCAACGCCGCAGCGGACGGGGCAAAGGAGAAAACGCACTCAGGAATTGACCACGTTCCCAAATCGGGTATGGTCATTCCCAATATGGGAAGGAAGATTGAGCGCTCCTCCATCGGCTTGGCCGATGCACTGTTTCCCCGCGTGCAGCAGCGGGTGCTCGCGTTGTTGTTCGCCCAGCCCGAGCGGCGCTTCCAGAGCGCAGAGTTGATCCGCCTGGCCGAGAGCGGCACCGGTGCCGTGCATCGGCAGCTCAGCCGTCTGGCGGAGGCGGGCTGGATCACCGTCAATCGCACCGGGAATCAGAAACACTATCAGGCCAACCGCGCCTGTCCGGCTTTCGCCGAGCTTCATGGACTGATCGTCAAGACGGTGGGGGTCGTAGAACCACTGAGGGAAGCCCTTGCGGCCCGTGCGAAGGACATTCGTGGCGCCTTTGTGTACGGCTCGGTCGCCAGGGGCAGCGACAAAGCAGGAAGCGACATCGACCTGATGGTCATTTCGGACCGCCTAGGCTACCAGGATCTGTTTGAGGCCGTACAGTCCACGGAAGCGGTATTGGCGCGGCCGGTGAATCCGAATGTCATGAGCCTCGCCGAGTGGCGCATCAAGCGCGCCAAGAAGGACTCCTTCGCCGCCAGAATCGCCGCGCAACCCCGTTTGTTCGTTCTCGGCTCGGACGATGACATCGGCTGAGCTGGAGAACCTGGCGCAGAATTGACTCCGACGCGTCGCCGGCGCTACTGTGGGACATGACCTCACTTGCTCTCATCCTGTTCCTGGCGTCGGAGTCGGCCAAACCCAAGGTCGAGCTCAAGGTCAATCCCCAGTTCGCGATGCTCGGAATTGGCCCGCGCGCCTCGGCCACGGTTCGCTTCCGCCTTTTCGTCAAGGACGGCGGCGACGAGGACTACTACTGCCCCCGCATCGAGTGGGAGTGGGAAGACAACACCATCGCCACCGAAGAGTCCGACTGCCCTGCCTTCGAGTCGGCCGGGAAAGAGGACCACGAGCGGATCTGGAACAAGTCGCACCAGTTCTGGGAGCCCGGGAACCACGTGGTCAAGGTGAGGGTCTACAAGGGCAAGCGACTGATCAAGACCGTGGAAGGGAAGGTCGAGGTCAGCGGAGAAGCCACTCCGGGCCGCTTCCGGGAGCGCTGACCCCCTTTCTTCATGACAACCTAAGCATTTCCTCAACACTCTTCGCCCCTCGTCGCCGTATGTTCTGGTAGCCCTCCACCGTAGTTGAAGGAGCTTCCGATGGCGAAGGCGAACGACACGACTCATTCCGGAATCCCCACTCCGATGTTCGCCAACGACGCGCTCGGCGACTGCGTGATCGCCGGCCGCGCGCACCAGGCACTGCGTTTCCGCGCGGAGGTCGAGTTCCTGAACTCCGAGCAAGTGCGTCAAGCGATCCGTGACGACGTCGGCGTAGGGCTCGGCTTGCAAACCAACGGTCCCGGTTCCGAGCCTGGCTCCTGGGGTGGTGACTACATCTACGTCCCGGGGTATACGGCCCAAGGGCCCGTCTGCGTGACCTGGGGCCGCCCGCAACAGATGATGTGGGCGTGGCTGGGCGAGTACTGCGACGAGGTCTACGGATCCCCGCTCGAGCTTGAGCTGGGGTTTGCCTGGTCGTGACTGCAATCACAAAGAAGGCCAGCGGAGACCGGTAGGCTGACCGAGGCGGGCAAGTTGGAGGTGCCCCAATGCCCGATTTCTCACGGATCATCCGGATGGCCTATCTCCGCATCCTGGACCGCCGCCATGCGGGAGACGCTGCTGCGCAGCCCCGAATATGCGACGAAGAACCCCGCCCGTCTCGCGGCCGCGGCCGCGCGGGGGCGCGGGGCGGTGACGAAGCGGCGCCGTCCGGCGTCGGCGAGCAAGAAGGTCAGGTCCCGCAAGGCGCGGTAGCGTGATGCCCGACTTCGCGCGCGTCATCCGCGACGCGTACCTCGAGATCCTGGAGCGGGAAGCAGACCCCGGCGGTCTCGCGAGCTACAACGGACGGATGAACGGAGGCATGAGCGAAGCGGCCATGCGAGAGGCGCTCCTGCGCAGCCCGGAGTTCGCCTCCCAGAACCTCGACCCGGGGCTGCCCGCGCGCCTCGGCCTGAACGTGCACGTCCCGTCCGATCCGATGGTCGACGACGTGACCCGGGAGCTGGGCATCAGCTGGGTCCGCCTCGACTTCGACTGGTTCCGCATCGAGCCGCAGCCAGGGGAGTTCCACTGGGAGGAGCTGGACCGGGTGGTGTCCCGCACGGCCGCGCGCGGCGCCCGGATGCTCGCCAGTCTCGCGTATACGCCACCCTGGGCATCATCCAACCCCGGCGGCTCCCTCGTGAGCGATCCGCCGGCGGAGACCGGCTTCTGGACGGACTTCGTCCGCGCGGCCATCGAACGGTACCGCCACGAGGTGCAGCACTGGCAATTCTGGAACGAGCCCAACGTGCGCGAGTTCTGGACGGGCTCGCGGGCGCAGTACCGGACGCAGATCCTGGAGCCGGCGGCGAGCGTGGCCCGGTCGATCGATCCCGGCCTCCAGGTCGTCGCGCCCGGCCTGGCCAACCTGCGGGACTGGCGCGACTGGTTCCGGGAGGCCATGATGGCCCGGGACGCGATCGACGTCGTCGACCACCACAACTACCAGCGATCGGGCCAGGATGTCCTGCGGGGGCTGGAACGGGACCAGCCGGGACAGCCGTCGCTCCGCACGCTGATGCGGCAGCTCGGCGTGGACGACAAGCCGTTCTGGCTCACGGAGACCGGGACAAGGTCCGACCAGGGAGACCAGCGACGGTATTACGAGGACGTGGTCGCCGTCCTGATCGAGAAGACGTGGGTGAACCGGCTCTTCTTCTTCCACTATTGGGACGGCCCCGGGCAGGGGAACGGAGGTTTCGGGATCGTCAACGAGGACTTCTCCCCCAAGCCGGCTTATCTCTTCCTCCAGACAATCCTGCGGCCCGCGAGGGCGACGCGCTCCCGCCGACGGGCCGAGCCGGCCACGACGCGCTGAGGCGATGCCGAACTTCACCCGCATCGTCAGCGACGCCTACGAGGAGATCCTCGAGCGCGCGCCCGATCCGGGCGGGCTGGCGCACTTCAACGATCGCATGAACCAGGGGCTGAGCGAGGCGGAGCTGAGAGAGGCCTTGCTCCGCAGCGAAGAGTACGCGCAGAAGAACCCGCCGCCCGGCAGCATGGCCCTCCGCGTCGACGGCAACCGGTTCGTGGACCCGCGGGGCAATGACGTGAGGCCTCTCGGGGCGATCGTCTGCTGCGACGACGCGAAGACGAACGGCTGGCCCCTCGTGACCCTCGAGGCCCTCGATCTGTTCGCAAGCCATCAACTGAGCTACACGCATTGCCGGCTGGGCCCGTTCACCGCCGCCGGCGAGGACGACCCGATCTACGTCGGCTATGTCACGACGGCCGATGGGCGTGTCGACCTCGAGCAGTTCTTTACCGGCTTCTGGGAAAGGGCGCGCGGGATCGCCGACCATGCCCGGCAGCTCCGGATCTACGTGGAGTTCGACCTGATCGACAGGTGGGTGCGCCAGCACGGGGAGACGGACCTGCCCGAAGTCGATCCCTGGTCCGCCCGCAACAACATCCAGGGCGTCGAGGCGGGCGGCCTCGCGATCTTCCGCTCCGCGCCCGCGCCCATCCACGAGCGCTGGGTCCGCAAGGCGGTGGCGGAGCTGGGGGAGTTCGAGAACGTGCTGTTCCAGGTGGGCAACGAGGGCTTCAAGAGCTTCTCCGAGGCCTGGGAGGTCGGCGTCTATCAGATGGTCAAGGACGAGCTGCGCCGGCACGGCTTCTCCGACCGGCTGGTCGCCACCAACACGCAGGACCCGAACCTGGAGTCACAGCTCGACTACATCACGCGGCACGTTCCCCAGGCGCAGCGCGCGGGCGCGAAGCCAATCCTGGTGAACGAGTATGCGCCGCTGCCGCCGTCGGAGGTGCTCCGGCAGGTGCGTCGGGCCCGGCGCTTCGGGACGCACTTCATGTACTGGCGGGGCGACCACAGCCAGAGTCAGTGGGAGAGCACGCTTGCGGAGCTGGAGACCATCGCCGCCCGCGGTCGCGCGAAGGCGCCCTGACGGACCGCGCCCGGCGATAGGGGCCGCGAGCGACAACTCGCTCCAGAATCACCTTCATCGGCGGGAACTGGACCGCATTTTCCTGATGACAATCTGAACATTTTCTAAGCACTTCGCGCGCCACTTCCGCCTAGACTTCCATCGGAGGGATCTCATGCAAAACGCCGTGGCGTTCGCGAACAACGACGTGATCACCATCGCCTGGAGCTACGGGACGCGGCCGGATGGGTGCATGGGCTTCGCGGTATACCGCATCGACGACAAGGGCCAGGAGAAACCGCTCCCGAGCCACGCCGTGTTCAAGGGCTACAAGATCAAACCCGGACAGACCACGGCGGAATTTCCCCTCCAGAAGTTCTACTGGAAGGACCCCTATGCCCGGCTGGTGGCCGAGAAGACGGGCAACCGGCGATTCCGCTACAAGGTCGTCCCGCTCAAGGGCAAGCCTGGAAAGCTGGTGCCGATGACGAACCTCCCCCACATCGTCTCGAACGAGGTCGAGATCTCGTCGTCAGTGGGTCCGGGCGTCGAGGCCGTCTTCAACCGGAGGCTCATCTCGACGCAGCGGGTGTCGCGGGCCTTCAAGGGAAAGCCCAGCTCGGCCAGCCTGCTCGCCAAGATCGGCGATCTGAAGGACCCCCTGCGGGCCAGCCTGTCGGGAGACATGGTCGAGGTGCTGAACAACTTCCTGGCCCGGGCGAAGTCGTCCGGCAAGGTCTACGCCGCGCTGTACGAGCTGGACGACGAGGAGCTGATCCTGGGATTGGAGAAGCTCGGCAAGCGGCTGGAGATCGTGCTGTCCAACGCCGTCAGGGACGACGCGACGACGAAGAAGAAGATCGACGGCAACCAGGCGGCGCGTGACCGGCTGCAGAAGAAGTCGGGCCAGAAGTGGGACCGCATCATGCCCAGCAACCACATCGGCCACAACAAGTTCCTGGTCCACGTCGACCAGAGCGGAAAGGCGCGGGCGGTCCTGCTCGGGTCGACGAACTGGACACCGAACGGGCTCTGCGCGCAGACGAACAACACGATCGTCATCGAGGACGTCAAGCTCGCCGCGCGCTACCTCGACTATTGGAAGCAGCTCGCGGCGGACACCCGGCGGGCGAAGGGGATCCCGAAGGCGCTCCAGGGTGTCAAGCTGCGCACCTGGGACGGCTCGAGCAAGAGCTTCACGCTCGCGGCCGGCGACGCCCTCGAGAGCTGGTTCTCTCCCAATACCGCCGCCGCCCGGCGAAGCGGGGCCAAGAACGAAAAGCGCCCGAGCGACATGGAGGCCGTCGTCAAGCGCATCGACAAGGCGGAGCACGCGATCCTCTTCCTGGCCTTCTATCCCGGCTCCCCCAGCATTGCGAACTGGTCGGCGCTGGCCCTGGCCAAGAAAAAGAAGCTCTTCGTTCGCGGGTGCGTCACCCACAAGTCGGCGTCAGAGGGGTTCTACTACCAGCTCAAGGGCGTGACGCCGCCCAAGAAGAAGAAGGGCGAGAAGAAGCCCGTGAAGCAGGACCCGAGAGTGATCGGCGCGGAGGCGTTCGACGGAAAGGTCATTCCCG
>QHVJ01000192.1 GCA_003222275.1 Acidobacteriota bacterium
AGCGGGTTGGCCTTGTCGAGGACGATGAGGAGGAGCTGGGCCACCGACGGCAGCATCGCGAAGCAGACCGCGGGGGCATGGTTGCGCGGCGTCTCGTGAAAGGACTGGGAGACGATGTCGAAACCGACGAAGACGAGGATGGGAGCGAGGCAGGCCAGCGGCAGCACGCGCACCAGCAGCGGCAGGTAGCCCAGCATCCCGCCGAGGCCGATGAAGAGGCCGCACGCGAGCGTGTACGCCGCGCGTCCGCCCATCGCCTTGTACGCCGGGTGTCCGATGTAGGGTGTGGTCTGCGACACGCCGCCGCACAGCCCCGCCACCACCGTCGCCACCGCCTCCGTGAGCAGGATCGAGCGCGTCTTGTAGTCGTCGCCGGCCAGCCGCGCGCTCTCGGTGACGTTGATGCCGCCGACGACGGTGAGGATGGCGAACGGGACCGCCATCGGCAGGTACTGGGTGAGGGCGAGCGGCATGCCCTTCAGGAAGCCGAGCGTCGGCAACGGCAGGCCGAGGGGAAACTCGATGAGGGGCGCGACCAGCGGCTTGCTGAGGAGGCCGAGCGCCCCCAGGCCGTAATACACGGCCGCGCCCACGGCCACGGAGGCGAGCACGCCCGGCGTGCGGAACGGGAGGCGCAGGCGCGCGACCAGCGCCCAGAAGATCAGGCCGAGGGACAGCATCCCCACGATCGGCTCCGCGAGGATGTCGCCGAGCTGCAGGCAGCCCATGAGCGCGAGGCCGACCCCGGCGATCGAGCCGAGCAGCCCGGCCTGCGGCACGACTCTCTGGATCAATCCGCCCAGGAACGACATCGCGAGCTTGAAGATGCCGATGAGGATCATGCACGCCATCCCGACCTGCCACGCGACCATCCCCGCCTCGGCCGGCGGCATGCGAGTCTTGGCCGAGACGAACGCGGGACCGAGGACGGTGAAGGCCATGCCGATCGTGCTGGGGGCGTCGAGGCCGAGCGGCATCGCCGTCACGTCGCTCCGGCCCTCCCGGCGCGCGAGCCGGAAGGCAAGCCACGTGTACACGAGGTCGCCGAACATCACCCCGAGCGCGGTGCCGGGGAACATGCGCGTGTAGACGAGCGGCTCGGGGAAGCCGTACACGAAGACGAGGATCCCGGCCAGGATCACGAGGTTCATCACGTTGTCGAGCATGAGCCCGAAGAAGGCGTTGACGTCGCCCGGCGCGGCCCAGCGATAACGTGGCGAGCTCATGGCGGCTCCCGGTCCCGCGACGTGAAGAGAGACACGGGATCCTACGCGAGGGCCTGGCGGCCCTCAAGTGCGCTACGGGTGGGCGCTACGGCTGGGCGCTCAGCGGCGCAGGCGATAGCGGAAGGACACTCGCTCCCCGGCTTCGCCTTTCAAGCGGAAGACGACCGCGGTCGGGGTCAGGAGCGCCACGTCCCCTTGCAGCACGCGAAGGCTCCCCGCCTCGATCGCCTCGCCCGGCTGCGCCTCGAAGCGCCAGGTCCCCGGCTTGCCCTCGGCCTTGATGAGCGTCGCGGTGACGACGACGTCACCCTCGCGGGTTCTTCCCGTCTGCTGGGCGCGCTGGCCGCTCTCGGCAACCACGACCTGCCCGTCCACGACGGCCTGTCCGATGGCTCCCGCCGCGTCGAGATCGATGGCCCACGCAAGGCTGACGGGAGGCTCGGCGCTGGTGATGCACGACCCGAACTGGAAGAACGCTCCGGCGCTCTTGTCGGCGTCCATGGTCACCGTGCACACGGCTCCGGGCTTCGATGATGTGCCCGCGCAAGCCCCCGACCAGCAGACCTCCGCCCCGCAGGAAAACGATCGGGTCAGGGTGACCACGGTCCCGAGGGGATAGGTCTGCGAGCACGTCGTTCCCGGAACCGTCGTGGGGCAGTCTGCGTTGGGCGGCGTGATGTTGACGAAGTGGGGCGGCGTGCAGTCGAAAACCGGCTCCTCCGTCGCGGTGACCTTCAGCGTCGCGTTGGGCGCCGGGGTTGGAGGAGGTGTCGGCGGCGGGTTGACGGTGATGAGCCGCTCGCACTGCTTCACCTTGTCCCCGCTGGTCACGCTCAGCACCACGTCGAAGCTTCCGATCGACGTGTACGTGTGGGTGGGATGGCGGCTGAGGCTGGTGCCCCCGTCACCGAATTGCCAGGCGTAGTCGTAGCTGCCCGTGCCGCCGGATGCGAAAGCCGTGAACGTCACCGTGAGCGGCAGTACCCCGGACTTCGGCTCGGCCTGGCACGAGACGTCCAGCGTGGCGGGGGGCGACGGCGGAGGCGGCGGGGGCGGAACGGGTGCGGACGGCACGGAAGCCGGAGGTGGCGGAGCCGGCGCCGTCGGCGTCACCGGCTTCTCGTCCTTCTTGGTGGCGAAGTACACGCCCGTCCCGGCGGCAACGGTGGTCGCTACGACCGCGGGAACGGTGGGGAACGCGCCGATCGTGAAGCCCGCGGGCACGGCGGGAAAGACGCCAGCGGGGCCGGTCGGCGAGATGGGCGCCACCGGCGCGTCCTTCTTGCACTCCCGGGCCTGCCGGACGACGAGCGGGTCGTACTCCTTCGTCCTCTGCCCCTGGCCCACGTCCTCGAGGTAGTACCAGACGTGCCGATGGATCAGCTTTCGCGACGGCTTCGGCAGGATGCCCGCGTAGCAGAAGGGCTCGGGCGCATCCTTCACGTCGGTCAGCATCTTCACCCAGTACCAGTCGCTGACGCCTTCGGCGTGGAAATAGGCGCGGGGCTCGACCACCGCGGCGCCGAAGCAGGCCTTCAGCTTCGGATACTTCGCGACCACGATGCACGCCACCGCCTTGTGGTCGATCCCGGCGGGTTGGGCCTGAACGGACCCTGCCCCCGCGACCACGGACGCGAAGAAAAAGGCCGGCATTCGACTCTGCATGAGCGCTCTCCCCTGTTCCGTTTAGCCAAGCTATGCACGGTCGCCAGCATCAGCGAACGAGGAGGGGTTGACCGGAGGGAACGAGCGACTGAGTGTCGAGAAGTTACGCCCTCGACCGGGGCGTGTCAACCGGCAGTGGCTCAACGCCGCAAGCGGTAGCTGAACGCGATCTCCTCGCCGCGCTGGCCCGTGAGACGGAAGGCGACGGCGGTCGGTGTCACGAGCGTGACCGTGCCCCGGAGGACACGAAGGCTCCCCGGTTCGATGGCCTCGGCCTCCTGGGCCTCGAACCGCCACGTGCCTGGCTTGTCCCGGCTTTCTACGAGCTGCGCCTCGACCTCGTTATCGCCGGCACGCGCCGTGGCCGCGATCTGCGACGGGCCGCGCGTGACCTGGACCGCCTGTCCGTTGAACACGACCTGCCCCACGCCGTCGGGCACGTCGAGCTGGATCGCCCAGTCCAGCGAATAGCCTGACGCCGGCCGCTCCGACTTCGAGGTCGCGATGAGGCCGAAGTTGACGGTGACGTTCTTGTTCGAGTCCATGACGAGCGTGCACGTGGGGCTCTTCCCGGAGCACTGACCGCCCCAGCCCTGGAACTCCGACAAGGGGTCCGCCGTTGCCGTCAGCACCACCGTCGTTCCCGACGGATAGGTGGCGGTAGCGCTGACACACAGGGTCCCGCAGCTGAGCTTTCCCTGGTCGTCCGTGACCAGACCGGTGCCGACGGGGAGAAGGCCCCTTTTCAGGGTCAGTTTGAAGGAGACCACGGGTTTCGGCGTCGGTGTGGGCGTGGGAGCGGGTGTCGGGGTTGGCGTTGGCGTCGGAGTTGGAGAGGGCGTTGGCGTTGGAGTCGGGGTTGGCGCGGGGGTCGGGGTGGGTGCGGGGGTCGGACTCGGTGTCGGCGTTGGCGTCGGAGCCGGCGTGGGTGTTGGTGCTGGCGTTGGCGACGGCGTTGATAACGGTGCTGGCGCTGGCGTCGGCGCTGGCGTCGGTGTGGGCGTCGGGGTGGGAGCAACGGTCGGAACGGGCGCAGAGCCGGGGCTCGGAGTCGGCGACGGCGCTGGTGTCGGCGAGGCGGATGGCCCTGACGCCCCGGGCGAATTGGGCGGCAGTCCCGGCGGCGCCGTCGTGATGGGCGGCGTCGCGCCGTCGCCGTGACCCGCCAGCAGCGCTCCCATCCCGCCGGCCACGGCCACACCCGCCCCCACGACGGCTGCGGTCGAGATCCCGCCGGCGACGAAGCCCGCCGGCACCGACGGGAACACCGCCGTCGGTGCGGCCGAAGCGAAGGGTGCGGCCGGCGTGTCCTTCCGGCACTCGCCGGCGCTCGAGACGATCATCGGGTCGAACTGCGCGGTGCGACCCACTTCCATCCTCCGGCTCGTGACCTCGACGTAGTATTCGAGCCTCTTCTTCTGCTCGGCCAGCTTCTTCGAGGGCCGCAACAACGCCGCCGCGTAGCAGAGGGCCTCCGACTTCATCTCGACGTAGTACCAGTCGCGTACCCCTTCGGCATGAAAGTACACGCGGGCCCGCGCGACCTGGGAGGCAGGCGTGAAGCAAGCGCTCAGCTGCGGGTACTTGCCGGCGACAACGCAGCCAACCGGCTTGTGATCGATCTCCGGGGCCTGGGCGCGAAGAAGCCCCGGAGCGAACGCGAGGACGGCCGCGAGCGTCGAAGCGGACACCCGGTTCGCCATGTTCGAACTCCGTCCGGGGATCGAACGCGGGAGCCGCGAGCGCGCGCCGCAATGGGGGGATGGAAATCGCGTCGCCAGGGACGCCCTCGCACTCTTGCCAGCGAGGCTTCGTTCGACCCTCGACCCGGACGACGTTACGCGGCGTACCGCGAGGTGTCAATCCGCTAGACTTGTGTCATGGGTCGCTGGGTGATGACCGTCACGTTGATGGGCGCGGTGCTGAGCCCTCCCGCAGCGGATTCCGTATACCGCGCGGAAATCGAGAAATGGAGGCAACAGCGGGAAACGCGGCTCAAGGCCGAGGACGGATGGCTCGCAGTGGCCGGCCTCTTCTGGCTCGACGAAGGAATGAACCGATTCGGCAGCGGTCCCGGCAACTCGATCGCGCTTCCCGCCGGCACCGCACCGCCGGTGGCCGGCACTTTCGAGCTGCGGCAGGGCAAGGTCAGCGTCCGCGTCGAGCCCGGCGTAACCGTGACGGCGGCGGGAAAGCCGGTCGTGGACATGGAGCTGCGGAGCGACGACCCCGGTCCTCCCGACGTGCTGAATCTCGGCCGGGTCTCCCTCCAGGTGATCGCGCGCAGCGGGCGATACGGGATCCGCATGAAGGATCCCGAGAGCGAGGCCCGCCGGACCTTCGCGGGGCTTGGCTGGTTTCCCGTGCGCGACGACATGCGCGTCGTAGGCCGGTTCGTGCCGTGGCCATCGCCGCGGACGATCCCCATCCCCAACGTCCTGGGCCAGGTCAACGATCTTCCCAGCCCCGGCTACGCGGAGTTCACCGCGGCGGGCCGGAAGCTGCGGCTGGAGCCGGTGATCGAGGAGCCCGGAGCGCAAGAGCTCTTCTTCATCTTCCGCGACCAGACGGCGGGCCAGGAGACCTACCCGGCGGGGCGCTTCCTGTACGCGCCCATGCCGAAGGACGGCGCCGTCGTCCTCGATTTCAACAAGGCCTACAGCCCCCCCTGCGCCTTCACCGCCTACGCGACCTGCCCGCTGCCTCCGCCGCAGAACCGGTTGCCCGTTCGCATCGAAGCCGGAGAAAAGGACCCGCACCGGCACCCGGACCGACCGCCGAGCGTGAGACGATAAAAAGAGATGATCCTGGAGCGGCGGCACCGGCGCCAGGCGCCCGGGGAACCGCGGGAGCGCCGCCGTCCTCGATGGGGCGAGTTTCGTGAGGCGTACCCCCGCATCGTCGCCGCCATGGCGGTGGGTCTGGTCGCTCTCGCCGCCATAGACGGCGTTCTCGCCTTCAAGCGCTGGCAGTACGGCCGGGAGAGCGCTCGACTCCGGGGCCAGATGACCGAGGTCGAGCGCCGCCGCGCGGACGCCATCGTCGAGTCCAAGGAGAGCCGGATGCAGCTCATGGTCGCGCTCGCCCGGCGCGACGCGGTGGGGGAGAAGGGGCTGAACCTCGCCGTCTCCGCCGAGAAAGGGGCCATGTACCTCCAGCGCGAGGGCGCGCAACTACGGGAGATGCCCGTGAAGATCGGTCCCGAGGCGACGGTCGGCTCATCCCCCGACGAGGTGCGGCTCGCGCCGCCCCTGGGCAAGCGCGTCGTCGTGAGGGTGGAGGACTCGTCGTACGCGTGGGAAGTCCCGGCCTGGGTCTGGAAGCAGAGAGGGCAGACGCCTCCCGCCGAGCGGCGGATCGAGGGCGCGCTGGGCCCGATCGCGATCCTGCTCGATGGGGGAGCGGTGATCTACTCGCGGCCCGATACGGGACCCCTCGCCGACGCCGCCTACGTGCTTCCGGGAGCCGTGCGCGCCGAGGCGGCCGACCTGCTGGCCATCCGCGAGAACCTGGCCGCGGGCATGCCCGCGTATTTCTATTGAAGATTCGGGACCGTATCGTTCGCTTCTTCGGACACGGCGGCGGGGTGGCCTTCTACCTCGTCGGGGCGATGCTCCTCGTGTCCGCGGCCAGCTCGGCGCTCTTTGCAAGCACCGCCTATCGCAAGCTCCAGCGCGACGTCGCCCGCATGGTCTACGAGGACAACATGGGCCTGCTGGAGAGCGTGCGGTGGAGCGCGCGGTCGCTCGACGAGAGCATCCACCAGGCGGAAACGGCGGCGGAGCCGCCGAAGGACCGGCCGTACCTGGTCGTCAGCATCGACGACAAGCGGCTCTGGTACAAGCAGGGCGGGGAGGTGCTCTTCACGACGCAGGTCGCGACCGGCAGCGGGAAGACGCTCGTCGGCGAGGGCAGCACGAGCCAGTGGAAGTTCGACACCCCTCGTGGCCGATTGGTGGTCCAGAGCAAGGAGGAGTCTCCGGACTGGGTCCCGCCCGACTGGCACTTCGTGGAGGAGGCGAGCAAGCGTCACCTGGGGCTGGCGCAGGTCACCCTCGGGCAACCCCTGCGCACCTCCGACGGGTCGGTGATCACGGTGCGCGGGGACGACGTGGTGAGGCGCGGGCCCGACGGGAGCGAGACCGTGCTCGCGGCCGAGGAAGGCCGGGAGATCGTCGCCGACGGGAAGATCATCGTGCCGCCCGTGGGCACGAACCAGCGGCGCTACGCGGGCGTGCTCGGCACCCACCGCCTCAACCTCGGCAACGGCTACGCGATCCACGGCACCAACCAGCCGAAGAGCATCGGCCATGCCGTCAGCCACGGCTGCGTGCGCGTGCTCAACGAGGACATCGACAAGCTCTACCAGATGGTGCCCGTGGGGACGCCGGTCTACCTCTACTGATCTCGGTCCGCCGGTTTCCCCTTATCCTGGGCGCGATGGTCCTCGCCCTCGCCCTCCTGGCGTTCGCCGCCGCCACCACCGGCCTCGTCCTTCTCCTCGAGCCCATCCCGACCTGGTACTACCACCTCGCCTGGTGGTCGTACATCGTGGCTGCGGACGACCTGAACCGCCGGCGGTCCGGGCGCTCCTTGCTGCGCGATCGCCCTCGGCGTTTCCTGTGGCTGGCCGGCGTATCGGTCCTCTGGTGGACGCTTTTCGAAGCGATGAACCTGCGCCTCGGCAACTGGTACTACGTGATGGACCCCCCGGCGCGTGCGACGCGGTGGGCCGGCGGCATCCTCGCCTTCGCCACCGTGCTCCCCGGGATCGTGGAGACGCTCGAGCTCGTGGAGAACCTCGGCGTCCTGCGCCGCATCCGGATCGCGCCGGTGCGCTGGACGCGCGTGAAGGAGGGCGCCTGCCTCGCCCTCGGAGGAGCGTGCTTCGCGCTGCCCTTGCTCTGGCCCGACCTGTTCTTTCCCCTCACATGGGGGAGCTTCGTGTTCCTGCTCGAGCCCTGGAACCGCCGTCACGCGCGGCGCAGCTTCCTGCGCGACCTGGAGGCGGGGGAAGCGGGGCCTTTCTGCCGGACGCTCGCGGCCGGGCTCCTCTGTGGCGTGCTCTGGGAGACGTGGAACTACTGGGCGCGCTCGAAATGGATCTACACCGTTCCCGTCTTCGAGGAGATGAAGCTGTTCGAGATGCCGCTGCTCGGCTTCCTGGGCTTCCCTCCCTTCGCCGTGGAATGCATCGTCCTCCTCCGGTTCCTGCGCGCCTGGGGCGAGGCGCGCGCCTGGACGGCGCGGCCGGCCGTTCGTCTCGGCGTGCTGGTGACGGGGGCCGTCGTCACGGTCGTTGTGTTCCGGCTCGTCGACCCCGTCACCGTCGACTCGTTCTACGTCCCGGTGAAGGAGCTACGAGTGCTGCCGGAGCCGGTGCGGAGCCGGCTGGCCGGCCTGGGCCTCGGCAGCCCGGAGAAGGTTCGCCGCGTCCTCGACGATCCGCAGACGCGGGGGCGCCTGGCCGCGGCGAGCGGGCTCGGCCCGGGCGAGCTGGAGCACGCGCGAGAAAGCGTGAGGCTCGTGCTGCACCAGGGACTGGGCGAGGACCGCGCCCTCCAGCTCGAGCGCCTTGGCATCCGGCGCGTGGACGACCTCGCGCGCTGGCGGCCGGCCGAGCTCGCGGCCGCGTTGCACGCCCAGGGCGCGCAGCCGAGGGACCGCTTCCTCGAGCAGAGGGCGGGGGTGTGGATCCGCGAGGCGCGGCGCGCTCGCCCCCTCAGCGCGCGGTGAATGGTGCGGAGAGCGCCGTCGTCCCCCACTTCAGGGTCAGCTCGCCCTTGGTCTTGTCCTTGTCCGGCGTCAGCTCGATCGTGAAGGTCTCGACGCTCGCAGGCAGTGCCTTCGAGACGAGGGGCACCTCGATGGGATCACCGGACTCCCTCTTGACGTCGATCTGCCACTTGTCGGGAGCGGTCTTGGTGGCGGTGAGGACGTACTCGCCCGGGGGGACCACGACGCCCTGACTGAAGCTCAGCTCGGCTGCGGTCTTGAGCCGCGTCGGAGAGTCGGCGCCCATCCGCCACGGCGTGCCCACATTCGCCTGGCCGAGCATGTCCCGGCCCTGCAGGCTGGGGCGGCCGTAGTCGATGGATACGGCCTTGCCCGCGACGGTGGCCTTGGCCTCGCCCCTGTCGGCGGGGAAGGCCGCGGCCGCGGCGAGCGACAGCGCGACGGCAATGGTGACGGCAGGACGCAGGCTCATTCACTTACCTCCAGGCGGGGCCGGCCCCCTGCGAGCCCGCGCGCCTCTGATTCTGGCACGTCCGTCCCCCGATTCGTAAAGAGGTAGCCGTAGGCGAAGCCCGCGAGGCCGGCGGCGCGATGGAGGATCTGCATCCCCGCGGCCGCGATCGCGAACGTCGTCGACCCGCGGTGCGCGGCCAGGGCCAGGAAAGAGCGGTCGAGAAAGGCGGCGAGGGCCAGGCAGGAGATCGCGGCACCCAGGAGCCAGAAGCGCCACGCCGAAGCCGCCGTGAGGAAAAAGGCGAGGCCCACGAGAGCCGATGCGGCGCGGTCGCCCGCGGTGAAGTTCAGGTCGGCGGGAAGACCGCGGCCCGCGCGCACCAGCCGCGCCCACGGGACCGCGCGGTCGCGCAGGTCGGAAGCGAGCCAGCCTCCGAGCGTCCAGCTCTTCAGGTGCGTGGCCTGCGCCTCGGGCACCAGGCGGATGCGATGGCCGGCGGCCCGCAGCCGGTAGCCCAGCTCCACGTCCTCCACCGAGGGCCGGCGGTAGGCGGGATCGAAGCCGCCGGCGGCGAGGAAGGCATCGCGGCGGACCGCGCCGCAGCCGGCCCAGAAGGTCGACGCTTCCCGGCGCGAGCGCTGGTGCACGAAGTGGTGGGCGAGGTTCCGGTAGAAGCTCGGCCACGAGCGCGCGGGCGGCGCGTCGTCGTAGGACCCGAACGCGGCCGAGATCGCCGGATCGTCCAGCGCCCGCCGCAGCCGCGGGATCGTGTCCGCGTGCACGCGGACGTCGGCGTCCACGAAGACGAGGATCCTTCCCCGCGTCCCGCGCGCCCCGCGATTGCGGGCCGCGGCGGGGCCGGTGGGAACCGGGTGGGGAATGACCAGCGCGCCGTGCGCGGCGGCGACGCTCGCCGAGCCGTCGCGAGACCCGTCGTCGCACACGATCACCTCGGCGTCTTCACCCGCGGAAGCGACGAGAGCGGGGAGGCTCTCGGCGAGGAACGCGGCCCCGTCCCGCACGGGGACGATGATCGAGCAGGCGGGAACGGGGAGGAGGCGGGCCATGCCGCCGCCCTACTCGTTGTCGAACGGGTTCGGCGGACGGCCGGTCGGATCGGCGGCGGCCCGCTTCCGGGCCTCCTCGAACTTCTTTTCGAGGATGTCCTTCTGGTTGCGGGTCTGCTGCACCGACCGGGCGAACTTCTCGTCGAGGATGCTCTTCTGGGAATGCACGCGGTTCACGAGGTCGTCGAAATCCTGGGCGGGCGCCTTCTTCTTGTCGAGCCAGACCACGGAGCCGGTCTCAGCGTCGACCTTCAGCAGCGATCCACAGCACGGGCAGGTGACGTCGAGGGCCTCGGGCATGACCCGATTGTCCGCCCACCCCGGCGCCGCCGCAAGCGCGCAGCGGTTCTTTCGTGACCAGCTCGTTGCCCGTAGCAGCGAGCGAGGGATTCACTCCCGAGCGAGCGACGGGGGGAGCGCGAATGCGCGCGGGGGGGTTCTTTCGTGGGCAGCGCACCCCCCCCGAATTGCCTAAGAATGGCCCCCTTCGTGGTCGCAGTCGGGAAAGCCGCCGAAGAACATCTGCCCGGTGGAGCCCAGCTCCTTCATCCCGGCCTCGGACGAGTAGTACGCCCCCACGATCCATTGCTTCAGGTTGTCGAAGTGATCGCGGGTGGTGGTCTTCGGGGGCGCGGGCTCGGGCTGCCTCACGATGGTGCCGGGCGTCCAGACCCAGTCCTCCCGTCCCGGCTTGCCCGCGGAGGCGGCGGAGAGGATCTCGTTCTGCTGCGCCTCCGACAGCGACTTGAAGACCTTGCCGAACCGGAGCCGGGCGTCGGCCTCCATCGCCCCCAGCGCGGAGACGAAGCGCTGCTTGCTGTCGCGCGTGTCCACGGCCAGCAGCGCATCGATGAAGCGGTCGGATCGCGCCGCCAGCGAGCCGGGCACGATGCGCTCGCAGAGCGACTGTACGGTCGCGAGCTGGTGCGCGTCGAGGAACTCGGGCTTCCAGTCGGCGGCCTTGGCCTTCGCCGCCGCGGCCTGGACGGCGGCCGGGCTCGCCGCCGCCGGTGTCATGGCTTGGGCGCGCGTCGCACCCGGGATGGCGGCGCCGACGCCGGCGAGCAGGCCCTGCAGCACCTGCCGGCGGCCGACGCCGCCGGCCTCGGGCCCGTCGTTCATTGAGCTGGGGGGTGCTAGCGGCGCACCCCCCAGGTTCCGAGGTGCGACGCTGGCGCGTCGCGTCGTACACGCGGGGTCGGCGCTCGTCTCGCTTCGCTCGACTTCGCGCCCCCCGCGCCCACCCGCTCGCTCCGCGGGAGTGTGGTCGGAGCGCAGCGACGACCCGCTGGCGCGGCTCCACGGAGTGGAGGCGCGCAGCAATCCCGCTCCGCTCGCAGCTGTGGCGGTTGTTCTTGCCTCCTGTCCGTTCTCTGCGGCCTCTGCGTTTCCCGGCGGCTTCTTGTGCATGGCTCGTCCCTCGTGGCGTCCCTTTTAGCACGCGAGAGGGGAAGGCGACAATCCCCTGTCTGGCGCAATTCCGTTTGACCACGGTCCCGCGGGGCTGTTAGCCTCAGGGCCCGCGCGGAGGGCGCTCATGCAGAACGCGGCCGGCCGGACGTTCGACGTCATCGTGGTGGGCTCGGGCGCCTCCGGCGGCTGGGCGGCGAAGCGCCTCGCCGAGGCCGGCGTGAACGTGGGTCTGCTCGACGCCGGGCGGGCCCTCACCGACGCCGACTACAAGGAGCACCAGCCCGCGGCGGACCTCGCATACCGCAACCGCGCGCCCGAGGTCATCCGCCGCACGCGCCCGGTCCAGAAGGATTGCTACGCGTGCTCGGAGTGGAACTACGACTGGTTCCGCAACGACATCGAAGAGCCCTACACGACCGCGAGCGGCAAGCCGTTCTCCTGGCAGGGCCGCATGCAGGTGGTGGGCGGGCGGACGAACGTGTGGGGCCGACAGAGCTACCGCTTCTCCGACATCGACTTCAAGTCCGCCTCCCACGACGGCTTCGGCGACGACTGGCCCCTCGGCTACGACGACGTCGCGCCCTACTACGACCTCGTCGAGGACTACGTCGGGATCACCGGGCTGACCGAAGGCGTCTACGAGCTGCCCGACGGCCGGTTCCACCCGCCGATGGGCCTGCGGTGCGTGGAGCGGCAATTCAAGACCCGGGTCAAGGACAAGCTCGGGTGGACCATGACCCTCGGCCGCTCCGCGAACCTGACGAAGGCCATCAACGGGCGGCAGCCTTGTCACTACTGTGGACCGTGCGAGCGCGGCTGCGTGACCCACTCGTACTTCAACTCCGCGTTCACCACCGTGGCCGACGCGCTCAAGACGGGGCACTGCACGCTCGTGACGAACGCCATGGCCTACAAGGTGCTCATGGACGCGGGGAAGCATCGGGCGCGCGGCGTGCTCTACGTCGACCGGGTGACGCGCGAGCCGAAGGAGGTGTACGCGCGTGCGGTCGTGCTCTGCGCCCAGGCCCTCGAGTCGACGCGCATCCTCCTCAACTCCGCCGGCGAGCAGGATCCCGCGGGCCTCGGCAACAGCAGCGGCGTCCTCGGCCATTACCTGATGGACCACCTGTGGGTCGCGGGCGGGGCCAGCGGCGAGTTCCCCGATCTGGCCGCGAAGGAGAAGGCCAGCGCCGACGGGCCCAACCGGCCGGACGGCATCTACGTGATCCGGTTCCGCAACACCAAGGCGGGTCCCAAGGCCAAGGACTTCCTGCGCGGCTATGGCTTCCAGGGGGGCGGATCCACGAGCTTCAACTGGGACGCGCCCGGCTTCGGGGGCGAGTTCAAGCGGAGCCTCCTCGACCCCGTGGTCTCCATGGGACTCGCGGGCTTCGGGGAGTGCCTGCCCTACTACGAGAACTACGTCGCGATCGACCCCAACGTCGTCGACGCCTTCGGCATTCCCGTACTGCACGTGAACATGGTCTTCCGCGACAACGAGAAGAAGATGATCCCGGACATGATGGAGTCGGCGGCGGAGATGATGGCCGCCGCGGGGGCGAAGAGCATCCGGCCCTGGATGGCGCTCGACCGCGTGCCCGGCTACGGGATCCACGAGATGGGCGTCGCGCGCATGGGCAAGGACCCGAAGACGTCGGTGCTGAACCAGTTCCAGCAGGCGCACGACGTCCCCAACCTCTACGTCATGGACGCGGCCAGCTTCACCTCCGGCGCCTGCCAGAACCCGACGCTCACGATCATGGCGCTGGCCGTGCGCTCGACGGACTATCTCCTCGCCGAGATGAAGAAGGGCAGCGTCTAGCCGCAGGTCGAGGCGATCCTCCGCGCGTCCTCCCGCTATGCGCGTCCGGCGCGCTATGCCAGCAGCCCGACCTGGCCTCCGGTGTGCCAGAAGAGCACCGTCTCGTCGGACCGGAAGCGGCCGGCGCGCACGTGGGCCATGAGACCGGCCATGGCCTTGGCCGTGTAGGTCGAGTCGAGGAACAGCGCTTCCGTCCGGGCCGCCAGCTCGAGCGCCTCGCGCGACGCCGGGGTGGGAATGCCATAGCCCTCGCCGACGAACGAGTCGTCCACGTCGGCCCGCGGCGCCGCCGCGCTCAATCGTCCGGCGCCGCCCAGCGCGACGTCGATCCCTGACACCAGAGCCGCCACCACCTCTTGCAGCACCGGTGCCGGATCGTCGGCGCTGATGCCGAGGACGCGCGTGGGCAGATCGAGAAGCGTGCAGCCGGCGAGGAGGCCGGCCTGGGTGCCGCCCGACGACGTCGCGTGGACGATGACGTCCGGGGCCGGGACCTGGGCGACGAGCTCGGCCACCGCGCGTGCGTACGCGATGGCGCCCAGCGGGGTGGAGGCGCCGAGGGGGATCTCGAACGGGCGCCGCCCTTGCGCGCGGAGCCGATCGGCCGCGGCCTGCATCGCGGGTGCGCGCTCGGCCCGCGAAGACACGTACTCGATCTCGGCTCCCAGCAGGCCGTCGAGAAGCGTGTTGCCCGTGGGCCGGTCGGGCCGCGCGCCATTGAGGACGAGCACGCAGCGCAGGCCGAGCCGGGCGGCGGTGGCCGCGGTGGCGCGCGCGTGGTTGGATTGAAGGCCGCCCACCGTGAGCAGCGTGTCCGCGCCCTCGGACCGCGCGTGAGCGGCCACGAGGTCGAGCTTGCGGACCTTGTTGCCGCCGAAGCCGAACGGCAGCGCGTCGTCGCGCTTGACGAGCAGGCGCGGACCGCCTCCGAGGGCGGCGCGCAGGCGGGCCATCTCCTCGACGGGCGTGGAGCCCGCGACGAGGCCTGCGCTCGGGAGCGTACTCAAGGCCGCGACGGCGTCGTCATGGCGCATGGGTTCTCACCCGGATTGTATCCTTGACGTGACGGCGTATACTCTGATTTGAACGATCGTTCAAATCGGGACGGAGGCGGGCGGCCTTGGAGAAGACGCGCATCCACCTGAAGGTGAACGGCGAGGATCGCGAGGTCCTGGCCCCCGTCCACCATACCCTGCTCGAAGTCCTCCGCGAGGAGCTGGGCCTGCCCGGGACCAAGCATGGGTGCGAGCTGGGGGAGTGCGGCACCTGCACCGTGCTCGTGTCCGGTCGGCCGATCCTCTCGTGCCTGGCCCTGCCCGTGGAGTGCGAAGGCCGCGAGATCACGACCGTCGAGGGTCTGGCGGCGGGCGCCGCGCTGCACCCGCTGCAGCAGGCCTTCGCCGAGCTGGGATCCGCACAGTGCGGCTACTGCATCCCGGGCTTCCTGCTCTCCGCGGCCGCGCTGCTGCGCCAGCGCCCGCACCCGACGCGGCAGGAGATCGCCGAGGCCACCGCGGGCAACCTCTGCCGCTGCACCGGCTACCTGAAGATATTCGAAGCGATCGAGCTGGCCGCCGAGCGCATGCGCCCGTCGGCCACGGAGTCGGCCCGTGGCTGAAGAGCCTCCGACCGAGCTGAGCGTCATCGGCCATGCGCTGCCGAAGGTGGACGCGGCGGCCAAGGTCACCGGCCAGACGCTGTTCGCCGACGATCTCGTCCTCCCCCGGATGTTATACGCGCGTCTCCTGCGCTCGCCTCACCCGCACGCGCGAATCCGGAGCATCGACGTGTCGCGGGCCTCCGCGCACGGGGGTGTCGCGGCGACGCTCGTCGGGACCGAGCTCCCGATCCCCTTCGGCATCTTGCCGGTGAGCCAGGACGAGCACGCGCTCGCCCTGGACAAGGTGCGCTTCGTCGGCGACCCGGTGGCGGCGGTGGCCGCGCTCGACGAGGAGACGGCGGAGGAGGCGCTGAAGCTCATCGAGGTCGACTACGAGGTGTTGCCGCCGATCATGTCGATCGACGAGGCGCTCCGCCGGCCCGACGCCCGCATCCACGACTACGGCCCGTGCGGCAACGTGCACAAGGAGGTGTCGTTCGACTTCGGGGACGTCGAGGCCGGCTTCGCCGAGGCCGACCACCTCCGCGAGGACACGTTCTTCTTCGAAGGCAACACGCACCTGCCCATGGAGCAGCACGCGGCGCTGGCGTCGCTGGGCCCGGACGGGAAGCTCACGC
>QHVJ01000193.1 GCA_003222275.1 Acidobacteriota bacterium
CTGCGCGGGGGCGACCCACGAGTGGACCGCGCGGTCCGGGTTCGCCTCGGCGGGCTCCGGGCAGACGAGCGTCAGGCGCGCCTCGGGCCGCCGGCCGGCCAGCTCCGCGAACGCCGCCACCACCTCGAACCCTCCCTTGCGCTCGAAGTCGGTGCCGACGAACAGGAACGTGAAGACGCTGCGCCCGCTGCGGTCGACCGCGGGCGGCGTGGGAAAGCCGGGGTACACCACGTCGATCTTCGACGGGTCGGCGCCCCAGCGGATGTTGAGGTCCCGCGCCCATCGCGAGAAGACGTAGGCGCGCGAGACGCGGTCGAGGTTGAGCAGGCGGTCGTGGATGCCCAGGGCACGGTAGACCCGGCGGGCCCGCGCGTAGGCCCGCTCCAGCCGCTCGTCGCTCCAGCCGAGGTAGTCCTGGAGGTAGACGGCGGAGGAGGAGCCCTCGCTCATCACCAGCGGCGTCGCGTTCAGCCCGGACAGCCGCACGGGATGGGCGTGGACGTGGACGAGGTCGAACCGCTCCCGCAGCGCGAGGGCGCGGAAGCCCATGTCCGGGATCAGGGCGGGGTGGACGATCCGGTTGAGGAGGACCTCCTCGAAGCGGCGGCACGGCGCCCCGGGCGCGCCCTCGTGGAACGAGCCCGCCGGCACGTACTCGACACCGGGGGGCGCGTTCTCGAGGATCGCGCGGACGTACACCTCCTCGCCGCCGTGGCCGCGGGGGCCCACGAGCAGGACGCGGCTCACCCGGTCCGCCGGGCCACCGCCACGTATTGGAACGCGAACAGCTCGGAGAAGAGCCAGGGGGCGACCGCGCTGCGCACGAAGCGCGTGGCCAAGGCACCCGCGCGGCCGATCCGCGACTGGTCCTCGAAGAGACGGTAGTTGCGCGCGAGGCGCTCGACGCTCAGGCCCAGGCCGGCGAGCATGGCCTCCAGGCTCCGGCGCGTGAAGATCCGCAGGTGCGTCCGGTCCCGCACGCCGCTGTCCACGTAGGCCCAGCGGTCGGCGGCCAGCCGCAGCAGGACCAGGTAGAAGCGCATGTTCGGCACGCTCACGACCACGCGCCCGGCCGGCGCGAGGTACGGGAGATACCGGCGGACGACCGCCTCCGGGTCGGGGACGTGCTCGAGGACGTCCGCGAAGACGACGTAGTCGAACTCGCCGGGCGCGAACGGGAGCGGGACGGTGGCGAGGTCGCCCTCGACCAGCAGGTCCAGCCTGGCCTTCGCCTCCGCCGCCGCGCCGGCATGCTTCTCGACCCCCGCGACCCAGGCCGCCCCCGCGGCCTTGAGCGCGGAGCCGAGCGCGCCGCCCCCGCACCCCACGTCGAGGATGCGCCGGCCGGCGGCCGCGATCATCGCCTGGACGTCGGGGCGAGGGTCGCCGTAGTACTCCCAGCTCACCGGTTGCCCAGGAGGAGGCCGGCGATCGTGCGGAAGCAGAGCATGTAGTAGCGCCTCATCTCGCGGTTGTACTCGGCGTTGTGCCCGCCGGCGATGCTGCGCACGGAGAAGTAGCCCACGCGGAAGGCCGCCCCCGCGGTCTTGACGAGGTGGTACAGCGATCCCAGCGCGCGCCCGCGGCGCCGCGCGTAGATGTCGAGCTGGCGCTCCAGGCAGATCGCCACCCGCCGGTCGCCCCAGCGAATCGCGGAGCTCGCGTGGTCGAGGTGGACGATCGTCGCCTGGGGAAAGTAGCGGATGCGCCAGCCCGCGTCGCGGATGCGGTAGCACCACTCCATGTCCTCGCCGTACATGAAGTACGCCTCGGTGAACCCGCCGGTCTTCTCGAAGACCGCGCGCGGCAGCAGCATGAACGCCCCCGCCACCCAGTCCACGTCGCGCTCCTCGGCCTGGTCCCAGTAGCCCGCGAGCAGCGTCGCCGCCCGCCGCGCGGGCGACAGGAGCTTGTAGAGCGCGAAGTCCTCGACGAGGGCCAGCCGCACCCCCGGGAAGCGGTAGGTCGTGTGCTGCAGGCGGCCGTCGCCCATCACCAGCCGGCAGTGGGCGATGCCGATGGTGGGATCGGACTTCACGCGATCGAGGAGCCGCGCCACCGAGTCGTCGGTGAGCAGGGTGTCGCTGTTGAGGAGCAGGAACCACCGGCCCCGCGCGACCTTCATCGCCTGGTTGTTGGCCCGCGCGAAGCCGACGTTGTCGGGGTTGCGGATGAGGCGCACGGACGGGAAGTCGGCGGCCACCATGTCCGCGCTGCCGTCGGCGGACGCGTTGTCGACGAGCAGCGTCTCGTGGGCGACGCCGCGCAGATGCTTCTGGACCGACGCGAGGTTGTTGCGGAGGATCTCGCGCGTGTTCCAGTTCACGATGATGACGGACAGCTCGGGGGCGGGGCCGGCCACCTCGCTCGCCCGCTCGGCGGGCGCCGCGGGCGCGGCGTCGAGCACCCGGCGCGCCCACTGCTCGAACGCGAACAGCATCGTCACCGGCGGCGAGAGCCGCGCGTCGCCGTCGAGGTACCGGTTGACGAGGGCGCTCACCGCGAAGGCGTCGAAGACGCCCCGGCGCCGGACGGCAGCCTCGCTCAGCACGTCGCGTATGGTCTCGGTCAGGTCGCGGCGGAGCCAGGCGTCGAGCGGGATCGAGAACCCGCGCTTGCCCCGGGTCATGGTCCCGGGCGGGAGCAGCTCGGCCGCGACGTCGCGCAACAGCAGCTTGCCGTGGCGGAGGCCCATCTTGTGCGCGGCCGGGATGCGCATCGCACGCTCGACCAGCCGGTAGTCGAGCAGCGGCACGCGGGCCTCCAGCGACACCGCCATGCTCATCGAGTCCAGCGTGCGCAGCAGCTCGTCGGGCAGGTAGGTCTTCACGTAGACGTAGAGGAGGCGGTCGAGCGGATGGCGCGCCCGGGCCCGCGCATAGTGCTCCTCCAGGTGCCGGGCGGGGCCGTCGAGATCGAGCGTCGCGCGCAGGGAGGGAGCGATGAGGGCGGCCCGGGTCGCGGCGTCGGTCTGGTGGAGCAGCCAGCGGGTGACCCGCACGTCGGGGGCCATGGCCGCCAGCGCGGCCAGGCGGCGGCCGCGTCCTCCCGCGAGCCGGGCGAGGGCGAGGGCGGGACGGCGCAGGGCGGCGGGGAGGCGGTCCAGCCGCGCGAGCTGGTCGACGACGCGGTGAGTCGGATAGGAGGAGAACAGCTCGTCGCCGCCGACGCCGCTGAGGGCGACGGTGACGTCGCGCCGGGCCAGCCGGCACACGAAATGGCCCTGGACGAGCGACTGGCTGGGCTCGTCGTGCATCGCGAGCAGGCCGGGCAGCGCGGCCGCCGCCTCGCGGGCCGTCACCACCTCCTCCGTGTGACGGGTGCCGAGCGCGGCCGCCAGCCGGCGCGCCGCCGGGCGCTCGTCTTTATCTTTGGCGGAGCCCTCGAAGCCGAGGGTGAAGGTGCGGAGGGGCTCGCCCGCGGCCCGCGCCGCCACCGTCGTCACCATCCCGGAGTCGATGCCGCCCGAGATGAACGAGCCGAGGGGAACGTCGGCGACGAGGCGGCGGCGGACCGCGTCCTCGAGCAACCCACGCACCTCTTCGCGGTAGGCGGCGCGGCCGGCGTCCGGCTCCTCTTCGAAGGCGCAGTCCCAGTACCGCGTCTCGCGCGTGCCCGCCTCGTCCACGACGACGTGGTGGCCGGCGGGGAGGCGGCGTACGCCGCGGAAGAACGAGTACGGCTCCGGGACCACGAACGCGGAGAGATAGTGCGGCAGCGCCGTCGGGTCGAGCTCGCGAGGAACGTGACCGGACGCGAGCAGCGCCTTGATCTCGGAGGCGAAGACGACGTCGCCGCCGCGCTCGGCGTACACGAGCGGCTTGACGCCCAGCCGGTCCCGGGCCAGGAAGAGGCGCCTCTCCGCGCGGTCCCAGACCGCGAAGGCCCACATCCCGTTGAGCCGGTCCAGCACCGAGGGACCCCACTCGGCGTAGCCGCGCAGCACCACCTCGGTGTCGCAGCGGGAGCGGAAGCGGTGGCCGTGGCCTTCGAGCTGCGCGCGCAGCTCCGCCGCGTTGAAGACCTCGCCGTTGTAGACGATGGTGAAACGCGAGTCCTCGGTGGACATCGGCTGGGCGCCGCCGGGGATGTCGATGACAGCCAGCCGCCGGCTCGCCAGGCCCACCGAGGGCCGCCCGGGCTCGACGTGGAACCCCTCGCCGTCGGGGCCGCGATGGACGAGGGTGTCGGACATCCGCCTCAGGACGCCCGGGTCGATCGGCTCGCCGCCCCGCCGGAAGATGCCGGCGACGCCGCACATCTCAGGCGATGGGAAGGGCGGCGCGGAGGCTCGCGCGCTCCCGGCTCTCGAGCACCCACGCCGCCGTGCCCGCCGCGTAGGCCGACGTGACCACGGCGCCCGCGACGAGCGCGGCGAGCACTCCTTCGAGCGCCTCGGCCGCCGCCAGCCAGGCCGCCCCCGCCAGGGCCACCGCGACGAGCGGCCGCGCCAGCGCGCCGGCCAGCGCCGCCGGACCCAGGTCCAGCAGCCGGCGCGCCACCGCCACGAGCAGGGGGACCGTGGCCAGCGCCAGGCTCAGCAGGACCGCGAGCGCGACGCCGAACGCCCGGTAGGAGCTGACGAGGAGCAGCGAGAGCCCCACTCCGAGGACGGCCACCGACGTAGTGTAGACCAGAACCCACCGGGGCCGGCCCAGCGCCCGCGCCACGTCCGCGGGCGGTCCGGAGAGCGCGAGCACGAGGGCCGCGAAGGCCAGCACCTGCAGGCACGGCGCGGCAGTGCGGGCGAAGTCCGGGCTCACCCACGCCGAGAGCAGCGGGCGCGCGAAGACGGCGAGGTACGTGGCGATGGGCGCCATCACGAGGAAGGTCAGGCGCAGGTGCGAGCGGAAGACGGCGGCCAGCCGCGTGCGGTCGGCGTCCGCCGAGGCCGCGCTCGCGAACGGGAAGAAGACGACGCTGGCGGAGGCCACCAGCATGGCCAGCTTCTGCAGGATGGTGTGCGGGATCGAGAAGGAGGGGATCTCCGCCGTGCTGACCCGGGCGGCGAGGACGACGGGGGGGCCGTTCACCATCCACTGATAGGCGATCCCGGCCAGGAAGAGGACGAACCCGAAACCCGCCATCTCGCGCAGGGCGCCGCGGTCGACCCGCGGCCGCAGGCCGGCGCGGCGCAGCCGCACGATCGCGAAGCCGAGGACGACGCACGATGTGACCGATACCGCGGTCTGGACCGCGAACACCGCGCTCAGCCCGCCGCCCAGGGCCACGGTGCCCACCGCGCCCAGCGCCGCCGCGGTGCCGAACACGGCGCGCGACCCGTTGAGCCAGTCGAAGCGCCCCAGGGCCTGCAGGGAGGCCGAGAAGAACGAGCCCAGGAAGGAAGCCAGGAGGATCACCGCCCCCAGGCGGAACGCGGTGACCGCCGCGGCCTGCAGGCCGGCCGGGACGTGGAAGAAGGAGGTCGCGAGGAAGCGGGCCGCGGTGAAGAGGACCGACCCGGCGACGATCCCTCCGGCCAGGAACACGGCCAGCGACGTGTCCAGGATCGCCTGCTCGCCGGGACGGTCTCCCGCGGCGCGCGCCCGGGCCAGGTACCGCACCGTCGCGTGGCCGAAGCCCAGCTCGAGGTTCGACAGGTGCGCGGAGACGACGGAGACGAGGGCGAAGATGCCGTACGCGGCGGCGCCCAGGCCCCGCAGGATGAACGGCGTCGTGAAGATTCCGAGGAACGCCAGCCAGACCTGGACGCCCGCCGAGCCGGCCACCTGCGCCGCGAGCCGCCGCGTGCCGCTCACTCCGCCCTCGCCGCCACGGCCTGGATCCGGCTTCCCGGCAGGCGCTGCCTGAGCCAGGGCAGCAGCCGGCGCCAGGATGCGCGCACGGTCGAAGGAGGATGGACGGGCCGCGCGGCCGGCGCCGGCTGATCGGGCGCGGCCGACTCCGGCCGACGAGGCGCCCGACGGGCGAGCAGCCACTCGAGCGCGTCGGGATTGGACAGCCGCAGGTCGAGCGTCTTCAGCCCGGCCTTCTCGATCACTCGTACCAGGGTCCGCGGCGCGAAGTGGAAGAGGTGGACGGGGAGATCGAGGATCTCCCTCCGGCGCGAGGACCGGTGCATGTCGACGCTGGCGACGTTGGGCACCTCGATGAAGACCTGCCCCCCCGGCGCGAGCCGCTCGGCCAGACGAGCCAGGGTCGCGACCGGCTCGGGGACGTGCTCCAGGGCGTGCACGAGCGTGACGAGGTCGAAGCGCCCGTGGACGGGGGGCTCCTCGAGCAGCTCGATCCCGTAGCGCTCGCGGGCGGCCTGGCGCCCGGCCGGGAAGGGCTCGACGCCCTCGGCCACGAGCCCGCGCCGCCGCAGCGCGTGCACCAGATGCCCTTCCCCGGCGCCGAAGTCCAGGACGGAGGCCGGACGGCGCGGCAGCGACTCGACGATCTCGCGAGCCCGGTCGACCCACGCCGCCTCGGAAGCGGCCCCCATGCTGCGGTCCTCGTAGTAGTCTTTGCTGCCATAGAGCGAACCCAGGGTAGCTCGGTCCGGCGGGGGCCAGGTCCGCAGCAGGCCGCAGCCGCGGCAGCGCACGACCGTCCACCGGCCCTCGCGGTGCCAGGGGCGGACGGGAGCCTTCCCGCAAAGGGGACACTCCACGATCGGGTCGGGCGGGGACACGGGGTGGGTTATACCCTGATTCCCGGCATCGGACTTGCAAGCGCCCGCGGTGGTGAGGCGAGCGGGAGGGGTCGCTTGAAGAACAAAGTGTTGCTCGTGGACGACGACGAATCGAACCGCGACATGCTCTCGCGGCGGCTCGAGCACCGGGGTTACCAGGTGATCACGGCGGTCGACGGCCGGGACGCGCTGGAGCGGGCCCGGTCCGAGGCGCCCTGCCTCATCCTCATGGACGTCACGCTGCCCGTCCTCGACGGCCTCGCCGCCACGCGGGAGCTGAAGTCCAGGCCGGACCTGCGCGGCATCCCCGTCATCGCCCTCACCGCCCATGCCGGGCCCGAGGACCGGGAGCGCGCACGGGCGGCCGGATGCGACGACTACGACACCAAGCCCATCGAGTTCGCTCGCCTCGAGCGGAAGATGGAAGCCCTGCTCAAGCCGACGGCAGTGCGGAGCGTATGAGCTCGACCACCTCGGGGGGGGCCGAGGAGAACCGGACCACGAATCCCCCGTCTGACTCGCCCTCCACGACCCTCGCGTAAAGATCGACGGGCAGCTCCGCTCCCCCTTCATCCCGCACGCGGATGCGCACGTTCGCGCGGGGCGGGGCCTTCTGCTCCGAGCTGACCAGGGCCCCGGAAGGCGAGGCGCGCACGAAGCGGCCTTCGGCCGAGGCCTGCCGGACGTGCGTCCCGTCGACGACGGTGAACGAGACCGGGATCTCGCGGGCGAGGGGCCGCATCTCCTCCTGCGCTTCGGGGAGCAGCGTGTCGTGGCGGCCGCGCACGCCCTTGAGCTCGTAGGCGGCGATGGGATCCTTGAATCCCTTGGCCTGGAGCGATCGCGACTCGCCGAGCACCAGCGTGTCGCGGGCGCTGTCGACCGTCGACTGCGAGACGAGCACCTGGCCGGGCAGGGTGAACGACTCGATGCGCGCGGTGAGGTTCACGTTGGTCCCCACCACCCCGTACTTGGCGCGGGTCTGGGAGCCGATGTTGCCGACGATGACCTCGCCCGTGTGCACGGCCACCCCCATCTGCACCTCGGGCAGCCCGTCGCGGCGGTTGGTCTCGTTCACCTCCACCATCGCGAGCTGCATCGCCACCGCGCACGCCGCCGCCCGCGCGGCGTCGTCCCCGCGGTCGAGGGGCGCCCCGAAGAGGGCGAGGATGCCGTCGCCGATGAACTCGTCGATCGTGCCCTGGAAGCGCGTGATGACCTCGGACATCGCGCCGAGGTAGTTGTTGAGCAGGCGCACGACCTGCTCCGGCTTCAGCCGGTCGGCGGCGGCCGTGAAGCCGCGCAGGTCCGACATGAGGAGGGTCACCGTCCGCTTCTCGCCGCCGAGCCGCGTGCCTTCGGGCGTCTCGAGCAGGCTCGCCACCACCTCGTCGTTCAGGTAGCGGCCGAACGTGCGGCGGATGAATTGGTTCCTTCGCTGGAGCTCGTCGTTCAGCCGGCGGATCTCGCCCATCGCGCGCCTGAGCGAGAGCTGGCCCTCGATGCGGGCCGTCACCACCGCGAAGTCGAGCGGCTTGGTCACGTAGTCGTTGGCCCCCATCTCGAGGGCGTCGACCATGTCCTTGGGCTGGTCCTTGGCCGTGGCCATGATCACGGGCAGCGTGTCGCGCGGGTGGCGGGCGCGCAGCGCCTTGAGGACCTCGAGCCCGCTCACGTCCGGCATCATGATGTCGAGGAGCACCAGGTCGACCGCCTTCGAGTCGACGAGCTCGAGGGCCTCGGGGCCGGAGGCCGCGAGCACGACCGCGTAGCCTTTCAGCTGCAGCACCCGGCCGAGGACGTCGCGGTTGCTCTCGTCATCATCCACCACGAGCAAGGTCGCGCGGGCGGCGGCGCTTGGTCTCGGGGCTCCGTCGGGAGGCGCCGTCGCGGCGGGGGTGGGCGCGGCGCCCGGAGCCCACTTCGGCGGCGGCACACGGAGAGAGGAGCTCTCGAGGAGCGTTTCCGTTTCCGGCACCTGGTCCACCAGCGATTCCAGCCGGCGGGCCGCGCTCGAGACGCGCTTCAGGTCCTCGATGAAGGGGCTCTGCCCCGCGCGCGCGAGGTCTTCCTGGACCAGCTCGCTGTAGCCCAGGATCTGGTTGACGCAGGTGCGCAGCTCGTGGCGCAGCGACTTTTTCTCGCGCTCGGGGCCTTCGGCCATTGCTCCTGATATTCTTGCACCCCCTGTCCCAGAAAGGGAGAGCGGTGGACAGCGTGGTAGCCTGAGAGTATTCATGGAGCGGGACCCCATCCCCGCGGGCGAAACGACGTCGGCACGCCTCGATCCCGAGGACGAACGGCGCTTCTGGCAAGGCGTCGAGGGCGCGGCGAGGTTCTTCATGGGTGACTCGGACGTCCAGCGGGCCCTGGAGAAGCTCGTCGGCACGCTCGAGGCGCAGGAGATTCCGTACGCCATCGTCGGGGCGATGGCTCTCAACGAGTTCGGCTACCGGCGCGTGACCGTCGACGTCGATGTCCTGCTGACGCCCGCCGGGCTCGCCGCGCTCAAGGCGGCCAGCCTGGGGCGCGGCTACGTGGAGAAGTTTCCCGGAAGCCGCGGGCTGCGGGACACCGAGAATCGCGTCGACATCGACGTGCTCCTCACGGGCGGTTATCCGGGCGACGGAAAGCCGAAGCCGGTCTCATTTCCGGATCCAGCCAAGGTCGCCGTCCGCGGTGCGCGAGTCGCGCTGCTCCCCCTTCCCACGCTCATCGAGCTCAAGCTCGCCTCCGGAATGAGCGCTCCCCATCGGCTCAAGGACCTCGCTGACGTCATCGAGCTCATTCGGGCCGCTTCCCTGCCGAGTAATCTCGCGGACGCGCTCGATCCGTCTGTTCGCGACAAGTACCTGGAGCTCTGGACCGCCGCCCAGGCTACCGATCCGGAATGAGGGGGAGCGGGTAGGCTCAGCCGGGCCCCCCAGGACGCGGGCGTCGTCTTCTCCGCGAAGGCGCACCCTGTGGAAAACTCGCCGTCAAGGTCCGGCTCACACCGTAAGTTATTGATTCAACTAGCGCTTGACTCCTAGCACCGCGGGCTCGATGCTATGGGCCGTGTTCACACCGGGTTGGCGAGAGCTCGCCGGCGTCGCGCTCGTGGCGGTCCTCTCCGGTTGCCGGGACCCGACCCTGTCGAAAGCGTCGCCGCCTCCGTATCTTCTGGTCGAGAAAGGACCATACCAATCACTGTACGGCCCGGACGGGAGGATCGAGCGCCTCGCATACGACCGAAACGGGGACCGGACTGCCGACGCGGTGATCCTCTACAGTCCCGACGGCAAGATCCGCCTGGCCGAGATCGATACGGACCTCGACAAGGTCATCGACCGCTGGGAGTTCTTCGACAACGGCGTGCTCGTTCGTGTCGGCTTCACGCGATCCAGGCGCGCCGAGCCCGATTATTGGGAGGTGGTCGCCGCCGACGGGTCGATCCTCCGGCGCGAGTACGACGACGACGGCGACGGCAAAGTGGATCGGTCGGAGCCGGGAGGATGAGGAATGACTTCAGGGATAGTGAGCTAAGTCATTGCTCCCCTTGACATGCGTCGCAAAAGGCGCATAATGTCGCACTAGCGGCTCCCTCGGGTCAAGGGGTGCAGAGATGAGTGTCCGTCGGCTGGCAGCCATCGTCCTCATTGCTTTGCTCGCCGCGCCACCCATGGCGTCGGTGGCGGGCGCGGCAGCGCAGGCTCCCTCGGCCGGCGGACTGCAGGTGAACGTCGATCCGACCCAGGCGTGCATCCTTGCCGGTCAGTACCCGCAGTTCCACGGCTCGATCCTGCCCATGGACGGGGTAACCCGGTCGCGGCTCTTCTTCCACTCCGCGCTGGCGCCTGATTTCTATTACGTCGAGGCGGTCCTCGAAGGCGGACGCTACGTGGCGCGCCTGCCGCGGCCACGGCCCGAGGCCGGGCCCATCACCGTCTACCTGGAAGCAACGAAGAGCGACTTCTCCCAGGCCCGATCGGGTGAAGGCACCGCCATCGTCGTCCGCAAGATCGAGGAATGCCCGGCCGATCGCAAGCCGGCGCCGGTCGCTCCCGGCGGGCCGGTGAGCGTGTTCGACGTCGCCGGCAACCCGGCATTCCCCGCCGGCTTCGAAGGCGTTACGGGCGTGGCCGCGGCCGGCGGCGGCGCGGGTGTCGGCAGCGCCGCGGGAGCGGGAGGCGGCTTCCTGACCAGCACGGCCGGGCTCATCACGCTGGGCGCCATCGCCGTGGGCATCACCACCATTGTGATCGTCACGAACGGAAACGAGCCCAACAGCCCCAGCCGGTAACGTCTTGTCGATGGGGGATCGTTCCCCCGCCTACTCGAGCACTGTCTCCGAAAAGGTGGCGATGGCGCGGGCGCGACGCCTGCGCGCGTCGACCCGGGTGCTGGAGGCGCTCGTATGGCTGATCGTGGCCGGCTCGGTGGCGGCGATCGGCTCCGTCCACCCCTGGGCCTACGTGCCCTTGTGGGGCGCCTGCCTCGTCACCGGGCTGGTGCTCGTCGTGCGCACGCTGACGGCGGCTTCGTTGAAGCGCGCGCTGGGCCCCCGCCTCGTGGCCTTCCATCTCTCCGGACGCTGGCTGGTCATCGATCCGGCGCCCGAGTACGAGAAGGGTTGGAGCTTCGACTTGCGACGCCGCCTCCTCCGTCCGGCGCCTCTCCTCTGGCCCGGACTGGCGTTTCTCCTCTGGGTGATCGTCCAGCTCGCGCCCCTCCTTCCCGCCGGACGCACCCTGACGTCGTCGGTACCCGACACGCGGCGCGGCCTCGCCTTCGTCGCCTCGTTCCTCATCCTGCACCTGGTGGCGGCGGCCGTATTCGAGGAGCGGCCGGCTCGCCGGCGCTTTCGCCGTTTGGTGGCGCTTCTCGGCCTCGTCCTCGCCGCCGTCGCCCTCCTTCAGGCCGCGGTGGGCGCGCAGCGCATCTACGGCTTCTTCCTGCCGCTCGAGCACGGGGCGATCTTCGGCCCTTTCGTGAACCGGAACCATTTCGCCGGATACATG
This sequence comes from Acidobacteriota bacterium, assembly GCA_003222275.1. Taxonomy (GTDB): domain Bacteria; phylum Acidobacteriota; class Vicinamibacteria; order Fen-336; family Fen-336; genus AA32. Next base: position 11,638 of record QHVJ01000193.1, read on the forward strand.
CTCATGGTCGCCTTCACCGCTCTCGGCCTGATGGCGCGGGCGGGGCGCCGCTACCGCCGTCGGGTGGGGGAGCGACCGAACCTGCGGCGTCTGATGGTCGCCCTGTCGACGCGCGAAGGTATCGCGCTCGTCTACGCGGCCGTGCCGGCGCTGGCGGCCGTGGCCGCGCTCATCGCCACGACGTCGCGCGGCGCTCTGCTGGCGTTTGCCGTCGGCCTCGTCCTCGCTGGGTTGGGCCTACGGCGTGGCCAGGGGGTCCCGGCCTGGGCGCTGGCCATGGCGTTCGTCGTGATGGCGATGTCGTGGTTCGGCCTGGAGCGCCTCGGCGTGCGCTTCAATCAGACCCGCGCCGACGCTCCGGGTCGCACCGCGGTTTGGCGCGACTCGCTCGAACGAATGGATGGCCGGTGGCTGACGGGAACCGGCTTCAACACGTTCGGCCTGAGCATGGGCCACACGACACCGTGGGTCATCCCGAAGGGGGCTACGCCGTGGCCGGAGGAGATCGAGATGGCCGTGGTCTCCGGCGATCGCGTCGGCACGCGCGCCGTGACCGACTTTGCCGACCTGGGCTGGTACCGCGAGGCCCACAACGACTACGTGCAGACGCTGGTGGAGACGGGGGTCCCTGGGCTGCTCATGGCGCTGTGGGCGATGGTAGCCGCTCTCGGCGCCGTGCGCCGCGATCCCTGGCTCCTCGCTGCCGTGGCCGCCGTGCTGATGCACGCCTTCGTGGACTTCGACCTGCAGATCCCGGCGATCCCGGCGCTGCTCGTTTGTCTGGCGGCAATCCGCTCCGAGGCGCCGCCCTCCTGACCCGCCGTGAAGGCCTCGTCCCCAGGACCATGCTGGGAGCGAGGCGCGGCCTTGACGCGGCCGGAGCGATCGGCACGCAGCCCGGCGATGCAGACGAACAGGACCGGGATGGCGGGGATCTGAAGGTCGAAGTCGACCACGACGTGCAGCAGCACCCCGGCCAGGGAGGCCATCACCCAGGGCTCCAGGCGGGCCGCCTTGAGCACGCGAACCGCCGCCCAGAGAGCGACGATCAGGCCCACCGCCCCGCACTCCACGGCGACCTGGACGTAGTCGTCGTGCGCTTCCCGATACCACACGACGTCCGGGATCTGTGACGGGGTGCGGTAGCCGATCATCGTCCCGACTCGCGCGGCCTCGGCGACGGCGCTCGACGAGGGCGTTGCCCCCACGGGCAGTCGCCAGGGCGTGGCCCGGCTGGTCGCCAGCCCAAACGTATTGAAGCCGTAGCCCGTCAACCAGGCGCGACGGAGCATCCCCAGCGACTCCCGCCAGACGACGGTGCGGCCGGCCGAATCGGCGGCGCTCGTCCGGAACCGCACCTCGAGCCGTTCCACCCCGAACCACGTGATCGCCATCAGCCCCAGCGCGACGGCGAACAGCCACGGAGGCACTCCGCGCTGGCGGCGCAGGCCGATGCCGGCCAGGACCAGGGCCAGCACGAAGGCGAGGATTGCCCCGCGCGACGTGCTGGCGACGAGGGCCGAGAGGCTGGCCAGCGCCGGCACCACCGCCAGCATCAACCCGGCTCCCTCGGGGCTGGCGAGCGCGACCAGCCGGCGCCGCGCGTTCGGCCACGCTCCGACGCGCCACTCGTAGTGACGATGCGCCCGCGCGAGCACGGCCAGGGCCATTGGCGCCACCAGCAGCATGTAGCCGGCGAAGTGATTGCGGTTGACGAAGGGGCCGAAGAAGGCCTCGCTCTCGATGGGGGCGAAGATGCCGTAGATCCGTCTCGCGTTCACGGCCGCCTGCGTCAGCGCCACCAGGGCGAGAGCCAGGCCGAGGAGGGCCACGAAGCCCTGGAAGCGCCGTCGGGCCTCGCCCCGGTCCAGCGCGGCGGCCGCGCCGAGGTGCAAGAGGAGCGCGGCCACCAGAAAGGCGGCCCCGCGCAGCGTGCTCTCCACGTCCACGGTGATCGGCGCCCAAGCAACTGATTCGGCGACCGAGACGACGCCGCGGCCGGCGTTGAGAGCCGTGGCCCACCCTGGCGGCAGCGGCACCAGTTGCGCGATCACCAGCGCCAGGAACACCACCCCGGGCAGCAGCAGGGGAGCCGGGGGCAGGAGCGGGCGCTCCAGATCGAAGCTCCAGCCCGGCCGGCCGTATGAGGCGATCCCGTCCGGCACGAGCCAGCGCCCCGAGGAGTGGAAGGCAAAGCGCTGCCGCCCGATCAGCCGGCGGAGGCGTCTGATCGCGAGCGCCCGGTAGACGAGGAGGGCCGCGATGCCGGCGCAGGCATACCAGAGAGGCCAGTAGGCCCACGGGTGCACCGACCCGATCGCCGCGACCGATCCGGCGATGACGACCCCCAGCGCGACCTCCAGAAGCGTGGAGGCCGCATGCAGCCGGCGCGCAGCCGCGATCGCCAGCGGGTCGGAGATCGTGCCGGCGGGAGTGCTCAAGGCGAGGGACTCAGGAGGCCAACAGGCGGGTCCGGACGAATGAGCCGGGGGCCTCGGGCCCGGCTCATTCTCTTTCGATCTCGCTACCTACCGCGAGGGTGATGCGGGCTGGCAGCCTGGACGCGGATCAGCCGTGCAGGGCCGGCCCGGAGGGAACCGGCCGTTGTCGTTGGGCTTGCTCTGGGCCACCACCGCGGTCCCTACGCCGACGGCCACCGCCGCCGTCGCCACGGCAACGGCGGTGCTCATGCCGAGGATTCCCCCCGCGGCCGCGGCTCCGCCGACCGCGCTTGCCACTGCCGCGCCGGCCAGGCTGGCGGCAGCCAGCGCCGTCCCGGCCAGCACGCTCGAAATCCCGGTGAACCCCGCGGCCGGAGCCGTCGCGCCATTCGCTGAGAAGATGGTCACCAGCGTGACGTTCGGGTCGATCGGCGCGGACCGCAACCCGCGGGGGCAGGCCTCTTCGGTCGGCACGACGCCGGCAATGCCATCCGCCGATCGGCCGAGGACACCATCCCTGGTGGCCGCCTCGACGTAGAAGGCGACCGGCCCGGCATTGAGCTGGGGACGCGGCATATTCGCCACGTAGCGGCCGCTCTTCCCGTCAGCCACGACGTAATACAGGTCCGGGCTGAGCGACGAGCGGAAATAGACACGAACGCTGGCGACGTTCGACGACGGCGCGACCGTCGCCTCGATCTGGGGGTACTGGTCGGCTATCATGCACCCGACGGGCTCCTGGCTGACTTGGAGGCTGCCTGTGGATGGGGCGATGGGGCCTGCAGCCGCCGCGGACACGATGCCGAGAGGGACGCTGAGAGCTGCCATCAGCTCCCAGGACAGCACGCTGCGGAGGGTCATGGCTTCTTTCTCCCCTACTGTGACGCCTGTTTACATACAAAGCATAGTAAGTAGTCACCACGATAAGGTCAATGCCAATAAATATATATTATTCAACTGTTTAGCGTCGGTATTGACCGCCGTCACAACGCTGGGAACGGCTGCGTGTACGCCCGATCCGGCCAGGGTGACCCCCTCCCCAAGTCCCGCCGGGATCCTTCACCAGAAAGGACCCTATCAGGCGTACTACGGGCCCGACGGCAAGATCGAGCGGCTCCTGAAAGACGTCGATGGCGACGGCCGCGCCGACGCGGTGATCCTTTACTGGCCCAACGGCAAGATCCGGGCCGGGGAGATCGACTCCGACCACGACGGGACCGTGGATCGCTGGGAGTACTACTCCGGGGAGGGGCGCAAAGGGTGCGCGGCCCGACCAATGGGACATCATCGACGGTAACGGCCGGGTCGTCCGCCGGGAGTTCGACGACGACGGGGACGGGAAGGTCGATCGGTCGGAGCCGGCACAATGAGTGTGGTAATGATGCGGCCGGAGACGGCGCCGTCCTGAAGACCACTACCGATGCGATCCCGGCATCGGTGCCGCTCGGTTATCGCCTCGCGGGACGCCTCTCGCGCACCGGCCTTCGCGGGTTCGACCGACTCGCCGGGTATGCCCTTCGCTTGTCACGCACTCCGCAAGGCTTGGTGGAAGGGAGCTTCTACCGAGGAGTGCGCTTCTGCGTTAGGCCGAGCGAGGACGGCTCCCTGCGAGCGCTCCTCGTGCTGGCGGGAGGAGCGCCGAGTCTGACCCCCGTGTTCGAAGCAGCGCTCAGACCGGGTGACGTCGTCCTCGATGTCGGTGCGAACGTTGGCGTCTATGCTGCGGTTGCGGCCTGCCTGGTGGGTCCTGAGGGGAGTGTCTTCGCGCTCGAACCGCTACCCTTCCCTCGTGAGGCCCTGTTGGAGCTCGTCCGCCGCAACGGCTTCACGCAGGTGCGCGTGCTGCCCGTGGCCGTCGGCGCTAGCCAAGGCTCGATGCACCTGCACGTCACCGCCGGCGCTTCCGGGCTGACCTCTGCCTACGCTCGCGGCGACGCTTCGGTGCCCGTGGAGGTCGAGAGGACCACGTTGGATGCGGTGGTCGAGAAGAGCGGCTATCCCCCTCCCCGGCTGCTCAAGATCGACGTCGAGGGGTTCGAGTTCGATGTCATGAAAGGCGCCGCGAGGCTGCTGACGACGGAGAACGCGCCCCTCGTCTTGTTCGAGTCGAATCCCGAGCTGCTCGCGTCAAGCCAGGAAACATTCGCCGACATCCAGAAGTGGCTCGTCGTGCGTGGATACGAGCTCTTTGGTCTGACCCCCAGCGGGCTGCGGCCGGTCGTCGCAAACTCGAAGCATCCCCTGTCGCAGAATACGCTGGCCGCGCGGCCGAGGGCGCACGCCGCCGTCCTGGAGAGACTGGCCCACGTGCGGTTTCGCCGGAACCAGAGCTGCTGAATCACACCCCAGTGAAGGTCCGCGGGCCCAATCAATCGCCAGTAGGCGACTGGATCGCGTCGAATGCGTTCACGGCCCTTGTGATCACCGGGCTTACGGCGATCTCAGGCGTGCTCGCTGCACGGGCTCTGGGCGTCACGGGGCGGGGTGAGCTGGCCGCTATCCAGATCTGGGCTACGCAGCTCACGCCGCTGGCCTTGCTGGGCCTGGGTGAATCCCTCGTCTATTTCGCGGCGCGAAAGCGCGACGAGATTCCCTCTTTGACGGCCACGGCAATCACGATCGGCCTGGCAGGAAGCGTCGTTGCCGCCATCGCTGGATTCTTCCTCATCCCGTGGACGCTGACTGCAGCATCGGGCCATCTCGTGGGCGCCGCGACTGCATTTCTCCTAGCTATACCGCTGTCGGTGGCGGTCGGTCTTGCCTATTGTCCGCTCCGCGCCGTGGGCGCCTTCGGCACGTGGAACGTCCTCAGGACAGTCCAGACGGCCATGTGGCCGGCTGTGCTTCTGGTTGCATGGGGCCTTGGCCGCCGTGATGCCGTCGCCATTTCACACTTCTACCTCGTGGGGCTATCGACACTCCTGATATTGATTGCTGTCCGTGTGCGCCGAGAGTTTCCCGGACCGCTCCGCGTTTCGACGAAGCACAGCCGGGAGCTGATCGCCTTCGGCCTGCCCGCCCTGATGGCGACTCTTCCCGACGCAGCCAATTCTCGCGTCGATCAGATTTTCGTGGCCGCGTACTGGGGCGTCGAGCCGCTCGGTCTCTATGCGGTCGCGAGCACATGGTCCGGCGCCTACGCGACTCTGTTCTCGGCCCTCATCCACGTAGTGGTGCCGCACGTGGCGCGCCTAGGCACCGGGGAAGAGCAGAAGACGGAATTCCTCCGACTATGGAGATTTGGGGTCCTCATTGCTGGCGTCATGGCTCTCGCCACGGCCGCGATGGCGCCCTTAGCCGTGCCGCTTCTTTTCGGGCACCAGTTCGCTCGCGCCTCGGGCCTCGCGGTGCTCCTCTGCCTTCCTTCGATGCTCGTGGTGCTCCGCCAGCTCCTGGCCGCGGGTAGCCTCGGTCTCGGCCGGCCGCGGTCTCTGGCCAAAGCCAGCACGGTAGCCCTGATCGTCAACGTCGCCCTTCTCTGGCTCCTCACCCCAAGGTCATTTCTGCTGGGTCCTCCGCTCTCGGCCGCCATTGCTCATACCGTCGGCGCTGCGCTATTGCTACGAGACATGCGGGGACATCTTGCGGCTCGATTCAAGGAGTTCGTCCCTACCATGGCCGACGCTGGGGGGTTGCAGGCGCTGCTACGTACCTGGAGGGGCCGACCCGCGAGGACGAGTACAATCCTGGACGATAAATGACTTCCCTGTGTCCGTGACGCGCTACCGCACCCGACTCTACGAGCATTACCGCTCCGGGCTCGGTCTGGCGGCAGTCTCGAGCGAGGCAGACTCGACCAAGTACATCCTGCGCCGGCTCTTGCGCGGGTACGTCCCCAATGACCGGGCGGCGCCGATCCTGGATCTTGGTTGCGGCAGCGGCATGCTTGTCCACCTTCTCCGACAAGCGGGATACCAGAATGCCGTCGGTGTGGATACTTCTGTCGAGCAGGTTGCTGGGGCGAAGGCGGCCGGGATCACCGGCATCGAGCAGGGCGATCTGCTGGAGTTCCTACGGAATACGTCCAGCGGTAGCGTTGCCGTCGTCATCACCTGGGACGTGATCGAGCACCTGTTCAAGGATGAGAGTCTCGACCTGGCCGAACAGATCGCGCGGGTGCTTCGCCCGGGCGGCCGATGGATCATCCACGTCCCCAACGGTGACTCTCCGTTCTTCGGAAGGATCCGCTACGGCGACTGGACTCACGAGCAGGCATTCACGTGCGGCAGCCTGGACCAGCTCCTCCGTGCCGTCGGCTTTCAGGAAGTCTCATATGAAGAAGATCGGCCCGTCGTGCACGGAGTGATCAGCGCCTTCCGCCGCGTTCTGTGGCACCTGTTTCGTTCGATCCTTCGTGTGTATATCGCCGCTGAGACAGGGGATCCAGGACGCCGCCTCATCGTGAGCCAGAACCTGATGGCGGTGGCGACGAAGGCCGCGCACGCCAACGGCTAGGCTGTGTCAACGGTAAGGATTGGCGTCTTCGCCACCCACCCGATCCATTACCAGGTCCCCGTCTGGAGAGGCTTGGCGGCTCTTCCCGATACCGACCTCACGGTTTATTACTTCAGTGATCGCAGCGTGCGAGGTGGGCACGATCCGGAGTTCGGGCGCAGTGTCGCCTGGGATGTGGATCTTCTCAGCGGCTACCGGTCCCTTTTCCTGGCGCGAGACGCAGAGTTGGGCGGGCCATGGCAAACGCGCTTGCAGCGATCTCACCTCAAGGAACTCGAACGCTTCGACTGGGTCTGCATCAACGGCTATACCCACGGCTTCGAACGCCAGATCGTGCGACTCAAGCGTCAGAACCACTATCGCGTGTTCATCCGTGGCGAGTTCTCGGACGAAGGGCGCGCCGAGGCGCAGGGGCTCGGCAGGCGAGCCCGAGCACTCGGACGTCGTCTCTATCTTCACTGGTTCTATAGTCGCGTGGACGCGTTCGGCGTCGTTGGCGCGGCCGCCCGGCGGCACCTAGAGAGCTTGGGGGTGCAGCCCTCGAGAACTTTCAGCTCACCCTACTGCATCGACACGGCGTCGCTTGAGACTCAGGTGGAGCGCAACGAGCGATGGGCAGCCCGTGCAAGGCTTGGGGTTGCGGAGTCCTCTGTCGTCATTCTGTTCAGCGGAAAGCTCGTCCCTTGGAAGGCACCCCTGCTTCTGGGGGAGGCGGTGATGGGCCTCCCCGATGACGCAGTGCTGCTCTATGTCGGCGATGGGCCCCTTCGCGCGGAGATCGAGCGGCGGCTGCGCCCACGCCTACAACAGCGTTTGATCATGGCTGGCTTCGTCAACCAAAGCGCGGTGGGATCGTTCTACGCCGCGGCGGACGTCTTCGTACTCCCCTCGGAGCGGGACAAATGGGGTCTCGTGGTGAATGAGGCGCAGCAATTCGGTCTGCCGGTGATCGTCAGCGACGGAGTCGGCTGCAGACACGACCTCGTCGTCGAAGGCGAGACGGGCTTCGTCTTCCCATTCGGCGACGTGGAAGCCCTGGCGGCCAAGCTCCGACAGCTGCTGGTGAGTCGAGGGTTGCGGGAGAGCATGGGGGCTGCCGGCAGGCAGCGGGTGCTGACCCGTTATACGACCGAGGCTGCCGTGAGAGGTATCGCGACCGCAATGGGCCTGGGGAACCCTGCATCCACCTCTGCCCCGCCAAGTTGAGTGCTGTAGAGGCAGATGAAGATCCTGCACACGGTCGCTGGGCTCTGGGAAGGCACGGGCGGACCAGTGGCCAGCGTGACGTCGCTCTGCGCGGGCCTCGCCGCCAGAGGGCATGAGGTGACTCTTCTGACTGGAGCCGGACCGCTGCATCCGGCCGTTCTCGAATTGCGCGGCCGAGTGCGTGTCCGCACGGAGCCGCTCGGTCCGTACCGCGTCGGAAACTGGAGTTCGGCTTTCCGCGACGGTTGCCTCGAAGAGGCTCGGCAGGCTGACGTCGTTCACGACAACGGGGTGTGGCTTCACACGAACTGGAGTAGCGTGCGCATGGCAGTGCGCGCGGGGCGTCCGGTTGTGCGAAGCCCCCATGGGATGCTCTCCGCCTGGGCGCTTCGGCGTTCTCGGTTGATCAAACGGCTTCTATGGAGCTTGATCGAGCGCCGGCTCTTCGACGAGACCGGGCTCGTTCACCTGGCAAGCGAGCTGGAAGCGCGCGACGTGAGGCAACTCGGTGTGGCGGCACCCATGGTGGTGATACCA
>QHVJ01000194.1 GCA_003222275.1 Acidobacteriota bacterium
CGCGAGGCTGGCCGCGAGCAGCACCCGCGGAGGAAAGCGGCGGGTAGCCTTCCCCAGCACCGTCGACGACACCGCCGCTGCCGCCGAGTACGCGGAGATGAGGACGCCGGTGGCGAGGCCCAGGCTGGCCGCCGGCACCGCGAGTCGCTGGAGGTGCATGGGGAGGATGGGCGTGAAGGACCGGCCCACGAAGTTGACCAGGAACAGCACCACGAGCAGGGCGAGGACGCCGCGCTGCCGCAGGAGCACGGTGGTCTTGGCCGGCACGCCCGGCGAGGCCGGAACGGCGGCCCCCCCCTCCCGGTAGTAGCGCGCGACCAGCCACAACGCCGCCGCGCAGAGCGCGGCCGTCACCAGGAACGTCGAGCGGATGCCGATGGTGTCGGCAAGGAAACCCCCCGCGAGGGGGCCCACGGCCGCGGCCAGGATCTGCGCGGCCTGGACGAGGCCGACCGCGTGTCCCGTCTGGTCACGGGGGGCGAGCGACGTCGCCATCGCCAGCCCGAGAGGGCCGATGCCGCCGAAGAACCCGACGCCGATGCGCAGCACGAGGAGGTGCTCCACGCGCGTGGCGGCGGCCGAGAGCGCGAGGAGGAATACGTACGACACGAGCGCGCGCACCACCATGCGCTTCTGTCCGTGGCGGTCGGCGAGGCGGCCCCAGATCGGGGCCATGAGGCCGGCGATCAGGGGCGACACCCCCACGAGCACGCCTGACCACAGGGCGACGTCGTCGTCGCCCTGGACGCCGAGCTTCCGGACGTAGAGCGGGAGGAAGGGGAGGACGAAAGCGAAGCCGGTGAAGACCACGAAGACCGTGGCCACCATCACGTACTGGTTGCGGACCCAGGGCTCCTCGGGGACCCACCTCATGAGAGCAGGCGGACCTCCCCCACGGCCAGCTCGTCGCGCAGCTCCAGCCGGGCCCAGGTGCGTCCGCTCGAGCCGAGCGCCCGCGCCCGCGCCGCCGCCCCGCCCCGCAAGCGGACCGCGGGCTCGGGGCGAAGCCGGACCTCCACGTCGCGCCAGCGAACGCCGCGGCTCCAGCCCGTGCCGAGCGCCTTGCTCGCGGCCTCCTTGCCCGCAATGGCGAGGGCGAGGGCCCGGGCCCGCTCGGCCGCGTCCAAGGGCAACCGTCCCGCCTCGTCCGCGTCCATCAGCTTGCCCACGAGGCGCGAGCCCCAACGGTCGAGCGCCTTGGCCACGCGGCCGAGCTCCACGAGATCCACGCCGAGGCCGACGACCACATCATCCTCCGGGCGACGATAGCACGAGCGTACAATGCGAGCGCGAAACGTGGAGAGGATCGGCAAGTACCAGGTCCGGAGCGTCATCGGCCGGGGAAGCATGGGCACCGTGTACGAGGCGCTCGATCCCATCTTCCAGCGCCGGGTGGCCCTCAAGACCGTATCGTCGCGCGAGTCCGACCGTCCCGAATTGAAGGCCCGCTTCGTGCGCGAGGCCCAGGCCGCCGGCCGCCTGAAGCACCGCAACATCGTGACCGTATATGACGTGGGAGAAGATAACGGCCAACCCTATATCGCCATGGAGCTCGTCGAGGGGTTCGACCTGGAGCGCGTCATCCAGGAGAAGCGGCCGCTGGCGGTGGAGTGGAAGATCGACGTTCTCCGGCAGGTCTGCGAGGGCCTCGCCCATGCTCACGGCAGCGGCATCGTCCATTGCGACATCAAGCCGGGCAACGTCCGGGTGAGCACGGAGGGCGAGGTCAAGATCGTGGATTTCGGGATCGCGCTCTTCCAATCGTCCGCCATCGCGGGGACGGGCCACGTCGCGGGCACCCCTCACTACATGGCGCCCGAGCAGGTCGAGGGAAAGGCGGTGGACCTTCGGGCGGACATCTTCTCGGTGGGCGCGATCGCCTACGAGCTGCTCACCTATCGGAAGCCCTTCGAGGCGGAATCGCTCAGCGGCGTCATGTCCAGGATCGCCCACGACGAGCTCGCGCCCGACGCCTCCGCCCTCCCCGAAGCGGACTATCCCGGGCTGGCGCGGGTGGTCCTGAAGGCGATGGCGAAGGATCCCGCCGAGCGCTACCAGGACCTGGAGCAGATGAGGGACGCTCTCGAGGCGCTCGTACGCCAGGCGGCGCCCCGCCTGCTCGCCCGTGAGCGGGAGGCGGGCCCGCGGCCGCCGGCCGCAGAAGAGGCTGCCCATCTCGCCGCCGAGGTGGAGCGGGCGCGCGCGGCCGGCCAGCTGCAGAAGGCCCTCCAGCTCTGCGGGCGCCTGCGCGACCTGGACCCGGCACGGGGAGGCCGCCTGGCGGGCGAGGTCGAGGCTGCCATCCGCGACCAGGAGGTGGAGCAGATCGCGGCCGTGGCCCTTGCCTACGCGGCGGACGGCGAGCTGGACCTGGCCGTGAAGATCGCGGACAAGGTCGAGCGCCTCTTCCCGGGCAGGCCGCGCCACCGTGAGCTGAAGGCCTACCTCGCCGAGGAAAGAGCGCGGCGCACGGCGGAGCTGCTGATCGCGACGGCGCAGGACCACCTCGTCCTCGGCAACCTGGACGAGGCGCGCCGCGTGGTCGATGCGGCATTGGCTCTCGCGCCCGCCAACCGCAAGGCGACCTCGCTTCGAACCGTGCTCCGGACCCTGGCCCGGCGCCCGTAGGGTCCCCGGCGGCGGCGGGTTATAATCGGGGCCCATGAAGGCGCCGGCACGTGGTGCCCGGTCCTTGGAGGTTCGTCGATGCGACTGCTCACCCGTTCGCTCCTGACCGTCTCCGCCGTCGCGCTGGCGGCGGCCATCGCGTGGCCGCAGAGCCTCGCCGAGATCGCCGCCCGGGAGAAGGAGCGGCAAGAGAAGGTGAAGAGGAAGACGGGAGGCGCGGCTCACGTCATCACCGAAGACGACCTCCGTGGCCGGGGCGCGGGGACGTACTCACAGCCGGGCGCCGGTTCCACCGCGACGCCCTCGGCGAGCCCCTCTCCCGGCGCCTCGCCGGGCGCCGAGAAGCAGAAGACGGAAGACGAGATCCGCGCCGAACAGGAGAAGGCCTGGCGGGACCGCCTCGAGCATTTTCAGGGCGAGGTCACCCGTCTGACGGGGGTCGTCGACAGCCTGCAGCGCGATCTGGGCGATCTCACCGGGACTCTCTACGGCGGGGCGCGCACGAACCTCCTCAACCGTTTGGATGCGGCCCAGAAATCGCTGGCCGAGGCCCGCCAGCAGGTGGAAGCCATCCAGGAGGAAGGCCGCCGCAATCGGTATCGGTAGACGCGCGCTCCGCCGGTTCGGGCGCATCCACTAATCCCTTTCCCCTGACGAGAGGGCCTGGGTGGGGGGTTTCAGCGCTTCAACCAGGCGAGCAGGCTGCGGTCGTCGTTCACGCCCACTCTCCTCACGGGTACGCCCGTCTCGAAGGTCCAGTGTCCGCCCTCGGGAGGCAGGGTGACCTGGCGCAGGTCCTTTCCCTCCGCGAGGTCGAGGGCGACCTGCAGCGGCACCGGGCCCGGCAGGTCCTCTACCGTCACGTCGACCGCCGTCGAGTAGCCGGCCGAAGCGGGGCCGGTGCGGGAGGCGACGCGCAGTCGCGGCAGCACCGTGCCCCGGACCCACGTTTCGAAGTAGGGACGCAGGTCCTTGCCGGAGGCCTTCTCCAGCGACTGCCGCAGATCGTCGGTTCCCGCCTTCGCGAAGCGGTGGGCGACCTGGAGGGACGTCAGCCCCCGCCGGAAGGCTTCCTCCCCGACGATGCTGCGCAGCATGTGAAGGACGTAGGCGCCCTTGTCGTAGACCACGGCCCGGAAGATCTGGGGATCGTTCTTGAGGTGACCCAGGCGGTAGCCGAGGTGGATCGGTCCCTTGTTCGTCATGCGGAGGGCCCAGCGGCCCATGCGATCGAGCACGTCGCGAAAGGTGTCCTCGCCCTCGCGGTGGCGCGTCCACAGCGCGGCTGCGTATTGGGCCACGCCCTCGGAGAGCCAGCGCTCATGGTAGTTCTGCCCCGACACGCCCTGGCCCCACCACTGGTGGGCGAGCTCGTGGGCGAGGAAGAAGCCGGGCACGTCGGTGAAGTTGGCGGGATCGTCCTGCAGCGCGTGCCGCAGCAGGAGCGGGCGCTGGGCCAGGATCACCATGCCGGGCGGGCTGTGGCCGCCGGGCGTCTGGCCCTCGACGATGACCACGGTCAGGGACGCGTAGGGGTAGGGCCCGAACTCCTGCTCGTAGAAGCGCAGGATCTCCGTCGCCTTCTCGGCGTAGGCGGCGGCTTCGCCGCGAGTCCGGCCGACGCTGAAGCACTGGAGTGGCACCGGCCCCTGCCCACGGCTGCCCACCTCGGACAGGCGTCCGATGACGACGGTGATGTACTTGCCCGGCCGGTCCTGCCGATACGCTATGCGCGTGCGGCCGCCCTCGGTGCGGGCCGACTGCCGCGTGCCGCCCGCGATCGCGTTGTAGCCCTGGGGCACGTCGAGGCTCAGGTCTGCGAGCGCGTAGTCGTCGGGCCCTCCCTGCGGGTACCACGGCGAGCGGTTGGAATAGACGAGGACCTCTTCGATCAGCACGTCGTCCTGGATCGTAGGCGGGGCGGTCGGCCGGCCGCCTTCCGCGGCCGCCTGCATCACCTCGCGCTCCACGGGACCGGGACGAAGGGCGCCCCCGTAGCGCACCGTGAGGACGACCTCGCCGACCCGGCCGGCGAGGGCGCCCAGGGAGACCATCACGCTGTCCTGGTACCTCACGCGGAAGAAGAGATGACGTCCCGCCTCGGGGGAGGTGATCGAGTGGATGTGCAGTCCTTCGTCCAGCCGCAGGCGCACGGTCGCGCTGGGCTCGAGCAGCCTCAGGCGAACCGTGTCCTCGGCCTCGAGCACGTAGCTCCGGGGCTCGAAGCGGACCTTGAGGTCGTGATGGAGCACGTCCACGCTGCGGGAGTCGTCCTCGCTGTACTGCGTGTCCCGGCCCGGCTGGGGGTATAGGCAGATCTGGCGCCGCTTCTCCCGGTCGAACAGGCTGATGGACTCCGGCTCGGAGGTGCTCACCGTGAACGTGAGCGTGCCGTGGCGGCGGGTCTGGAAGGTCACCGAGGAGTCGCCGAGGGAGGGCAGCAGCCACCACGGGGAGCGGGGCAGGCTGCTGTCCAGGACGAACGACCGCATCGACTGGTCGCGATAGAACCGCTGGGCCGTCGCCAGGCGCTGGCCGCCGCGGGGATCGGGCTCGAGCCGGGCGGGGGAGAGCACGCGGTAGAGGTCGGCGGGATGGATGCGGACGAAGGCCGTCTTCACGCGGTCCACCAGCTCCGGCCGGCCTCCGAACTGCCGGAGCTGCTCGCGCTCGGTCTGCGGCCACGGCCGGAAGTGCACGACCCCGTCGCCCACGAAGAGGAGGGCGGTCGGTCCGACGGAGACGGGCGCGGTGAAGAGCGTGCCGTGATGCATCTCGAGCGTGAAGTCGTCGAAGCGGAACGTCAGGCCGTCGGCCTGGTAGCCCTGGGGATCCAGGGACAGGTGCACGAGCCCGTCGATGAGGCCCACGTCTTCCCGCCCCGTGAGCAGCCAGCCCGCGCCGCGGTGCTCCAGGGTGAGCAGCCACTGCTCGACCCTTCCCCGAGGCTCGGTGGCGGTGAAGACCTGGGCGCTGGTCTTGAGCCGTTCGGGCGCCGGCGCGTCGGGTTGCAGCAGTGGACGCTGCACCTCGAGCACGCTCTCGTCGGCGGTGAAGCGCTCGCGGACGAGGTCGCGCTCCTCTTCGCGCGCCGCCGCCGACGGGAACGACCACAGCTCGAGGTAGGCGGCCGCGTCGCGGGCCCGCCAGGCCGTCTCGAGGCGGTCGAGCAGCTCGCCCGGGGACGCGGCGGGGGCGGCGTCGGCGGGCGTGACGCCCGCGGCGAGCAAACAGACCCCGAGGAGCGCCGAACCGAGCGCGGCCTGCAGGCGCTTCACGCCCGGGCCAGGTTCGCCGGGGTGGCGGGTGGCTTGCGCGGCAACCGCACCGCGAACACGCTGCCCTGTCCCGGTCGGCTGCGCACCTCCACCGAGCCATTGTGCAGGCGGACGATCTCGCGCACCAGGTAGAGGCCCATGCCCGCGCCGCCCGTACGGCGGGTCATGCCACCGTCGACGACGTAGAACTTCTCGAAGATCCGCGCCTGGTGCTCGGGGGGGATGCCGATGCCGGAGTCCTCCACCTCCAGGGCGAGATCGCCGCCCTGCACGAGGCCGCGCACGACGATGCGGCCCCCGGAGGAGCTGTACTTGAGCGCGTTGTCGACGAGCTTCCGCACCACCTGGTGGAGCAGGCCCCGGTCGCCCTGCACGAGCAGGTCCTCTTCCGGGAAGTCGAGGCCGAGGTCGATGCCCTTCCGCTCGGCGATCACGCGCAGCGGCTCGACGGAGGCCTCGGAGAGCTGCCGCAGGTCGAGCGTCTGCATCTGCAGGCTGCGCGCGGCCGATTCCTGCTCGAGGCGGCTGACGTCGATGAGCGTGTCCACCATCTCGATGACGCGCTCGCAGCTCTCGGCCATCACCGCCAGGATCTCCTTCTGCGTATCGGGGCTCACGCGCTCCGCCTCGCGCAGGAACTCCAGGTACCCCTTGATCACGGTGAGCGGGGTGCGGAACTCGTGGCTCACGTTGCGGAGGTACTGCTGGCGCAGCCGTCCGGCCTCCTCCAGGCGACGGTTGGCCTCCGCCATCTGGGCGAGGTTCGAGCGCGCCTCGGCGAACAGGCGCGCGTTGTCGATGGCCACCGCGGCCTGATCGGCGAAGGCGACCATCAAGGCCTGCTCCTCCGGCTCGAACCGGCGCACTTCCTTGGTCACGACCTCCAGCGTCCCCAGACAGTCGGCGCCGCGACGCAGAGGCGCGCCCAGGAACGACCGGTAGCCGAAACGCTCCACCAGGTCCTTGAACAGCAAGCGTGGATCGGCGCGCATGTCGGTGACGGCGAGCGGCTGGCCGTGCTGGATCACCCAGCCCGAGAGGCTCTTGCCGATCCGCATCCCCTGGAAGCTGTCGACCACCGCGGGCTCGAGCCCTTCCTGGGCGGCGACCACGAGGTCATCGCCCGAGCGGAGCAGGAGCAGGCAGTGGCTCGTGCCCATCACGCGGTTCACGCTGCGCGCGACGAGCGGAAGGATCTCCTTCAGCTCCAGCCGCGCGACGATGCTGCGACCCACCTCGAGGAGCGACTCGAACTCGCGGCCTCGGCGGCGCACGGCATCGAGCAGGCGCGCGTTGTCGAGGGCAATGGCCACGTGGCGCGCCACCGGCTCCAGCACCGCGAGGTCGAGGGCGGAGAAGGCGGCGGCCTGCAGGCGGCCCAGGTTCAGCGAGCCGATGAGGCGGTCCTTGGAGTAGAGCGGCACCGTCGCGACCGCGGCCATGCGCGCGTCCGCGATCAGCTCTCCCGCCGACGGGGGCCGCTCTTCCCCCTGGCACCACGCGTGCGGCCGCCGGAACGCCCACTCCACCGCCTCGCGGTCCAGCGGTACCGGGGGACGGCCGGCGCCCGCTCCCACCGCCACCACGTCGACGCCGCGCCCGTCCTCCGAGAGGAGGGCGATCGTGAGCCGGTCGAAGGGCACGAGGCGTCGCGTCTCCTCCGCGACCACCGCGAAGATGTCCTCGATGGTGAGGTTGAGGTTCACCGCGTTGGCGATCTCGTTGACGGCGGCGAGGCGCTCGGCGTGCGCCTGGACCTCGTTCTCCATCCGGCGCTCGCGGGTGATGTCGCGCAGCGTGGCGATGACGGACCGCCGGCCTTCCAGCTCCGCCGAGCCTGCGCGCACGCTGACGAGGAGGGGCTCGCCCGCGCGCGTGCGGAGCCTCGTCTCGAGCGTCGCGGAGACGGCGGCCGACTGCTCCCAGCGGCGATAGCCTTCCAGCAGCTCCCGCCGCTCCTCGGGGGCGACGAGGTCCACGAGCTCGGTCCCGAGCAGGCTCGCGGGCGTCTCGCCGATCATCGCCCCCGCCACCCGGTTGGCATAGGCGACGCGGCCCTCCTGGAAGATCAGGACGCCGTCCTGGATCGCCTCCAGCAGCTTGCGGTAGCGCGCCTCGCTGTCCTGCATGCGGGCCATCCCCCGTTCCTGTTCGTGCCGGGCGGCCTCGTGGGCGGCGATCGTCTCCGAGAGCTGGCGGTTCGCTTCGGACAGCTCCTCGTTCACGCCGGACAGCCGCCGCTGGACCTGGTGCAGGTACGAGCTCGTGGTGCCGCCCATGAAGGCGCAGAAGAGGAGGGCCACCGCGTGCAGCGAGCCCAGGGGCTGGTCGCTCAGGGCGGCGAGGACGGAGACGATCACCGCGTCGAGGATCCCCATCGCCATCGCGTAGAAGAGGCCGCCGCGGACCGAGACCGCGACCACGTGCGGATACAGCAGCAGCCACACCGGGCTCTCGAGGCCGCCGGTGAACGCCGCGCCCGCCCCCACCGCGAGGGCGTCGACCACGTCGTGGGCGACCTTCCACGCATGTCGCCGCCGCCGGGAGCGGGCGGCATGGCGGGCGAGGCTGAAGACGAGGTAGGCCGTCCCGGCGGCGAGGGCGGGAATGGGGCGGGTACGGGGGCCGTTCCAGAGGAAGACGAGCGAAAGCAGGCCGAGCCCGAACGAGGTCCAGCGGGCGAGGGTCGTGATGAGCTGACCCCGCCGGTAGAGGGAGACGTCCAGGACCTTGAGGGCGCCGGACTCCATGGGCTTCCCGGATGAGTAGAACATACCGGGGGGGTGCAGGGCCAACGCGACCCCCCCCTATAATCAATCTGAATGAGCGTGTTCGACCGGCGCCGTCTGCCCCCCGCCGTGTTCAAGCTCGACGTGGAGCGGATGCGCCAGGGGTGGTATTCCGACAAGTACTTCATCAACATCGCCGCCACCCTGGCCGAGCTGGCCGCCCAGGGCTACCGTTTCGGCGGGACGGCGCCCGACCTTGCCGACCTCGCGGTGGACCTCCGCAGCGTGGACGTCGGCTCCATCGAGGTCGAGATGCAATGGTTCCATCGCCGCCAGCCCTCGGCGGTGGTGGTGGGAGTCGACAAGGCGCTGGCCATGCTGAAGGAATGCACCGGCTACTTCGACGAGAAGGGCCGGTTCGTGAGCACGTACGACCGCATGGAGGTGTGGGCGGTCCACGACGGCACCGAAGCGCCCTACGAGGGCGACCCCACGAACGTGAGCCCGGTGATGCGGGTCCGCGGACGTTACCGCGACTTCGCCATCCTGGAGACGCCCACCCTCGGCGCGCTCACGCGGGGCAGCCGGGTGGCCACCAACGTCTACGAGGTGCTGAAGGCGGCCCGCGGCAAGACGGTGCTGTTCTTTCCGGCCCGGTTCGACGCCCACGAAGTGCAGGCCGCCGACGGATACGCATACCAGATCGCCGTCCAGCTCCTGAACCAGAACTTCGGCAAGAGCCTCTCGGCCTACGTCTCCACCGACGCGCAGGGCGACTGGTGGGGCGGGGCGGGGGGCGGCACCGTGGCCCACGCGGCGATCGCCTGCTTCCTGGGTGACACCGCGGAAGCGACACTCGCGTTCGCGGCGACGCGTCCGGCCGACATCCCGCGCATCGCCCTCGTCGACTTCCGCAACGACTGCGTGGGCACCTCGCTCGAAGTGCTCCGCGCGCTCTTCAAGCCCTACCTGCGGATGTTGAAGGAGGGCCGGCCCGAAGAGGCGCGCAAGTACAAGCTCTTCGGGGTGCGCCCCGATACCTCCTCCAACCTGCGCGACGTCTCGGTCCCGCCGCTGGGGGACCCGCGCCTCGATTGCGGCGTCAACCCGCGGCTCGTCTTCGCGATGCGCGAGGCGATCGACCGCGAGTGGATGAGCTGGGACCTGCCGGAGGCCGACCGCCGCGTCGCCGAGCAGTATTGCAAGGAGGTGAAGATCGCCGTGACCGGCGGCTTCACGCCGGCCAAGATCCGGCAGTTCGAGGAGCTGAAGGTCCCGGCCGACATCTACGGCGTCGGCTCGTGGCTGCTCAGCGCGTGCGACGTGTGCGGTACCAACAACGACTTCACCGCCGACGTCGTCCGGGTGAAGATCGACGGGCGCTGGCACGACCTGGCCAAGGTCGGGCGCAGGGCCTGCGACAACCTGATGCTGGAACGGGTGCAATGAATGATGGAGCGCCCGCAGGCCGAGCCTCCGGCCTGCCCGAGCGGGATTCATTCCCGCGAGGGCGGAAGTCGTGATGCGCTCGGCCGAGGACGCGGCTCTCAGGCCTGCCGCTGCCGCCTCGCCGGGCGGCAGGCCGCGTTTGAATCATGAATGACTCGGTCAGCCTCCTCACGGCGGCGGCCGCGGGCCTCGTTTCCTTCATCTCCCCCTGCGTGCTCCCCATCGTGCCCGGCTACCTCTCCTTCATCAGCGGCGTCAACATGGCCGAGCTGCGCGGGGCGGAGGCCCCCCGCGGGCTCTCCGCCCGGGTCGGCCTCACCAGCCTCGTCTTCGTCCTCGGCTTCTCTTCGGTCTTCATCGCGCTCGGCGCCGCGGCCACTCTCGTGGGGGCGACGCTCCAGGCGTACAAGCGCGAGCTGGGCATGGTCGGCGGCGTGATCATCATCGTCCTCGGCCTCCACACGGCGGGGATCCTGCCCATCAAGTGGCTCCTCTACGAGAAGCGCGCGACCGTGAAGAGCCGGCCGCTCGGCCTCCTCGGCGCCTACCTGGTGGGGCTGGCGTTCGCGTTCGGCTGGACGCCGTGCATCGGCCCCATCCTCGGGGCCATCCTGTTGTACGCGTCGCAGCAGGACACCGTGGCCCAGGGGGTCGGCCTCCTGGCCGCGTACTCGCTGGGCCTCGGCGTCCCGTTCGTCGTGGCCGGCCTCGCGGTCAACCGCTTCTTCGCCGCGTCCGGCCGCATCAAGCGGCACATGAAGGCCGTGGAGTACGTCTCCGGCGCCCTCCTCATCGGAGTGGGGCTCCTGCTGTTGACCGACCGCTTGACCCTGCTCGCCGCCTGGTTCTCGCGCATGTTCCCCGCGCTGACGCGTATTGGATAGCTCTTCAACGCAGAGGCCGCAGAGGGACGCGCAGAGGCCGCGGAGAACAAGCGGATATAATGGTTGGATGCGTGTCGGGCAAGTGGGCGCGCTGATCGCGCTCGGCGTAGCGGTCGGCCTCGGCGGCTGCAAGCAACCGGTGATGGAAGTCCGGTCGGCGCCGTCGTTCGACCTGTCCGACCTCGCGGGCGGCAGGGTCAGCCTGGCCGCGCTCAAGGGCAAGGTGGTGGTCCTGGATTTCTGGGCCACCTGGTGCGGGCCGTGCCTCAAGGAGCAGGCCGATTTCGCCGAGTTCTGGCGGAGGAACCAGGGAAAGGGAGTGGAGGTCATCGGGGTCGTCTTCGACTCGGGCGAGCCCCAGGAGATCCAGGATTTCGTGCGGGAGAACCGGATCCCGTATCGCCAGCTCCTCGGCGACGACAAGCTCCAGGAAGCCTTCCAGGCCAACCAGGGCTTCCCCACGACGTTCGTCATCGACGGCGAGGGGATCATCCGCACCACGATCCTCGGCTCCACCCCGCGCAAGTTCGAGAAGCTCCAGCAGACCGTGGACGCCGCCCTGGCGGCTCGCTGAGCGGCCGGGCGCGCTTCGGCCGGGAAGGACTACAAAGTTGAGCGTCACTCAAGAGCAGGTACTGGCCGTCCTCCGCACCGTCCAGGATCCCGACCTCCACAAGGACATCGTGACCCTGGGCTTCGTGAAGGACGTGCGCATCGCCGGCGGGGCCGTG
>QHVJ01000195.1 GCA_003222275.1 Acidobacteriota bacterium
GGCGCCGCGCATGCGGGCGAGGGCGACGAACATCAGGCCGATGGGGCCGGTTCCGATGATGGCCACCGACTGGCCGCGGCCGATCCAGCTCTCCTCCACGCCCCGGATGACGCACGCGAGCGGCTCCACCATCGCCCCCTCGCGAAAGTCGACTCCTTCCTCCAGGGGCAGGAGGTTCTTGCTGACCACGCGGGCCGGGATGCGCGCGAACTCCGCGTAGGCCCCGTTCCAGAAGAGCAGGTCGTCGCAGAGGCTCGACATCTCGTGGCGGCAGTAGTAGCACTCGCCGCACGGGGCGGAGTTGGCCGCCACCACCGGCGTGCCCGGCTCCCACCCCTCCACGCCGGGGCCGACCTCCTCCACCACCCCCGCGATCTCGTGGCCGAACACGGCCGGAGGCACGATCATCTTCGCGTGGTAGCCGCGGCGGAAGACCTTGGCGTCGGTGCCGCACGTGAGGGCCACCCGTGTGCGCAGCAGCACGTCTCCCGGCTCCAGGCGCGGAACGGCGACCCGCTCGATCCGCACGTCCTCCTTCCCGTAGAGGACGGCCGCCCTCATCTGCCCGGTCCTACTCAACGCGCGGCTCCCGCCGGAGCCTGAAGCACGACCTTGAGGACGCCGGGGGCGGGCCGCGAGGCGACCTCGACGGCGCGCGCCGCCTCCGCGAGCGGGAAACGGTGGGTGATGAGCTCCTCGACCTGGATCTCTCGGCCGAACACCAACTGCGCGGCCAGGTCCTGCACCTCCACGGATGCGCTATAGGACGTGAGGAGCTCCTTCTCCGCGGCGCACAAAGCCCCCAGGTCGAGGGACGCCATCTCTCCTGGCGATGTCGCGGCGAACACCATGATACGGCCACCCGGCCTCGTGGCGTCAACGGCCTGCGCGAAAGCGCCTTGGCCAAGGGCGGCCAGGAACACGCAGTCGGCGCCCCGTCCGCCGGTGAGGGTCCTGGCCTCTCTCGTCACGTCGGCGGAGGCAGGCAGGGCGCTGGAGGCTCCCAGCCTCCGGCTCGCCTCGAGCCGGTCGGGCAGCGTGTCCGAGGCCAGTACCTCGGCCCCGGCCCAGCGGCAGAGCTGCGTGAGCAACAGCCCGATGGTCCCCTGGCCCACCACGAGAACGGTCTCCCCCTGCCTGATCCTCGCCTTGCGCACGGCCTTCAGGCACGTGTTCACCGGCTCCACGAAGGCGGCCGCCTCGGGCCGAACACCGGCCGGGATCGCGATCGCTCCCCCCTCGACGATCCAGTCCATGGCCTTCACGTACTCCGCGAAGCCGCCGCCCGCCGGCTCGAATCCCGCCGTCGTGCCGTTGCGCTTGTAGGCGGCGCATTGCGCGTGGGCGCCCGACCGGCAAAAGAAACAGTCCCGGCAAGGAACATGGTGGTGGAGCGCGACGCGGTCGCCCTCGCGAAAGCGCGTGAGCCCGGTTCCCACCCGTGCCACCGTGCCCGCGATCTCGTGGCCGAAGATACGGGGGCCGGAGAGCAGGCCCCGCTGGATCTTCTTGATGTCCGTGCCGCAGACGCCGCAGGCGTCCACCCTGACGAGCATCTCGCCCCGCCCCACCTCGGGCACCGGGACCTCCTCGATCCGCAGGATGCCCGGCCCCCTGTACACGGCGGCGCGCATGGACACGAACGGGGATCATAACCTAACTCATTGACAGGATGAGTGCCGGACCGTAGGCTTAGCAGATCCTGCGATGGAGCGACCCTCGACGCGCGTGCTCGTCGTAGACGATGAAGCCCAATTCCGTTCACTGGTCACGGAGCTCCTCATCGACAAGGGCTTCGACGCCCGCGCCGCTCCCGATGCGCGCGCCGCCCTGGACCTCGTGGCCGACCGGAGCTTCGGCGTGGCCGTGCTCGACCTCGTGATGCCGGGTATGGGCGGCATCGAGCTGGCGGAAAAGATCAAGCAGGTCAGCCCGGACACGCAAATCCTGATCCTCACCGGCCAGGGCGACATGGGCTCGGCCATCGACGGGCTGCGCCACGGCGTCTTCGACTACCTGCAAAAGGGTGACCTGGACATTCCCCGGCTGGCGCGCGCGGTGTCGGAGGCGGGGGAGCGGGCGCGCCTCACCCGCGAGAACCGCGAGCTGCTGACGCGGCTGCAGGAATCGAACCGGCTGTTGAAGGCCCTCCACGACGTGGCGGCCGGCATTGCGGGCGAGCCGCATCTGGACCGGGTGCTCGACAAACTGATGATCGCCGCGCGGATCCTGTGCCACGCCGCCGCCGGACGGGTGCTCCTGTTCGGTCGCACCTCGGGGGGCGACCTCTTCGTCACGACCGGCGCCGGCGCGGGCGCCGACGCCCTGCGGGGCGCCCGGCTCCGTCCCGACGAAAGCATCGCCGCGCTCGTGGCCCTCGAAAACCAGGCCGTGGTCGTGTCCCGGCCGCGCGAGCACCCGCGCTATTCCCCCCGCGTCGACGAGATGCCGCCGGAGCGTCCCGGCCTCGTCTGCGCTCCGCTGCGCGACGGCTCGGTCTTCGGCACCGTCAGCGTGGCCGGGCCCGAGGAGGGCGAGTTCAGCACCGAGGATCGCGACCTGCTCGCCATCCTGGCGCGCCAGGCGGCGGTGGGCATCGACAACGCGCTCAACCACGAGCGCTCGATCAACTTCTTCACCCATACCTCCGACATGCTCGTCTCGATCCTCGACGGCATGGACACCTTCTACGAGGGCCACTCGCGGGCGGTGGCCCGCCTGGCCGACATGGTCACGCGGCGGCTGGGGCTGGGAGACGCCGAGCGGCGCAACATCCACTTCGGGGCCCTGCTGCACGACATCGGCAAGATCCGCGTCGACCAGAGCATCCTCAGGGCCAAGGTCTTCGACACGGAGGAGCAGCGGCGCGAGATGATGCAGCATCCCACCTTCGGCCTCCAGATGCTGCAGCCCATCACGATGTGGGGGGAGGTCCTGCCCATCGTCCACGGCCATCACGAGCGCTGGGACGGCAAGGGTTATCCGCGCGGGCTGGCCGGCGAAGAGATCTCCCTCGGCGCGCGCATCGTGGCGGTGGCCGAGGTCTTCGACGTCATGACGCGGCAGACCCCGCACGGGCCGCGCCGGACGATCGACGAGGCCCTGGCGGAGCTTGAGCGATGCGCCGGCACGCAGTTCGACCCCGGGCTCGTCCCCGTGTTCGTGGCCGAGTACCGCGAGCGACACGACCAGCTCCCGAACCAGTAGCCCGCGGCCGCTTCCGGCGGACGCTCACCCCCCCATCAAGCTCCTCAGCACGAAGAAGACGTTCTCCCTGCGCTCGCGCAAGCGCCGGTAGAAGTAGGGGAACCAGTGCGTGCCGTAGGGCACGTAGATGCGGACGTTGTGCCCGCCCTTCACCAGCTCGTCCCACCGCCTCGGCCGCAGGCCGTAGAGCATCTGGAACTCGTAGCGGTCCTTGGCGATCCCTTTCTCGCGCGCGTAGGCGAGGGCGTCCTGGATGAGGCCCTCGTCGTGGGTGGCAATCGCCGGGTAGTGGCCTCCGTCGAGGAGGAGGTGGGCGCACCGGCGATAGCTGGCCCGGATGTCGTCCATGTCGCTCCACGCGATCTCCGGCGGCTCCTTGTACGCCCCCTTGCAGATGCGCACGCGGTCACGTCGGGCCACCGCGTCGCGGACGTCGCCTTCGGTGCGATGAAGATATGCCTGGAGGACGATACCCACGTTGTCGTAGGTGCGACGCAGCTCGTGGAAGACGTCGACCGTGCGCTGGGTGTGCTTCGAGCCCTCCATGTCGATGCGGACGAACCCGCCCACCGCGCGGGCGGTGTCCAGGATCCCCGCCGTCAGCTCCAGGCAGAAGTCCTCCGCGATGTCCAGACCCATCATCGACAGCTTGATGGAGACGTTGCGCTCCACCTCGGGAGGGATGAGCCGGAGCAGGTGCTTGTTGGCCTCCGCGCTGCGGCGCGCCGCCTCGCGGTCGAGCACGTCCTCGCCCAGCAGGTCGAAGGTGGCCTTGATCCCGCGCGCGTGGAGCCGGCGGCCCACCGCGATCGCGTCTTCCGCCGTCTCCCCCGCCACGAACCGTCGGGCCAGGAATGCGGGGGGTGAGATCACCTCGCTCTGCCCCGCCGGCGCTTCTCCTCGTAGCTGGCCTCGACCACGGTCGAGATGCCGCCGCGGACGCGGAAGTCGCCTTCGACGGTCATGCGCCGCGGCGCCAGCGCCTCGACCAGATCGTCGAGGATCACGTTGGTCACGTCCTCGTAGAAGATGCCCCGGTCGCGGAACGCGAAGAGGTAGAGCTTCAGGCTCTTCAGCTCCACGCAGAGGCGGTCGGGGACGTAGGTGATCCGGATCGTCCCGAAGTCGGGCTGGCCCGTCTTCGGGCACACGGCCGTGAACTCCGGGCAGGTATGGACGATGGTGTAGTCGCGGCCGGGATGGCGGTTGGGGAACGTCTCGAAGGCGGCCACGGGGGCATTTTAAGCCACGAGCAACGGGCTGCGAGCGGAGCGCGATTCACTCGCGCGGAGCGAGTGGGGGGGTCCTAAGGGGGGGACACGACGCAGTGTCCCCCCCTACGCACTACGGCAAAAAGCGACGAAGCTCGTGCAGCAGGTACTGGGGGAGGCACGGCTTGCGCAAGAAAGCGGAGAACCCTTCCTCATGCGCCCGTCCCTCGCTGTCGAGCATCGCGCCCGTCAGCGCAAGCACCGGGATCTGCCTCGTGCGCTCGTGGCCGCGGAGGACGCGGACAGTCTCGAAGCCGTCGAGCTGGGGCATGGACAGGTCCATGACGATCGCGTCGGGCCGGAGCAGGATCGCCTTCTCGATTCCCTCGAAGCCGTCCGCGGCCGTCTCCACTGCGATGCCCGACATGCGGATGTACTCGGCGTACAGCTCGCGCGTGTCCTTGTAGTCGTCGACGACGAGCACGAGCACGTCACCCGCGCGCCGCGCCGCTTGACTGCTCATGCGAACTCCCTGAGCGCTTCCTGTATACGGCCGGAGACCGGCTCGCCCGGCGCGTCGAAGACCCACCAGGCCTTGCGTCCATCCGGTGCCGTCACCTCCGCGAAGAAACCCGAGGTCACGGCGAAAGACTCCAGCCGCAGCGTCCAGGCTCCTTGCCGCTCGCGCGGGCCCAGGGCCGAGCGCAAACCGTCGACGATGGCGCGCCGATATACCTCGAGGCGCGGCCCGACGTCGCTCACCCCGCTACCCACCAGGCGCAGCCCGTGCCCGTGGCCTGGCCCGACGGCCCACATGACGTCCCGGGCCTCGCCGACCGCCTCCTGGGCCCGGACCAGGGCGCGCCGGGCCTCGGCTACGATCGAGTTCTCTACGTAGAGGTTGGCCCGCTCGACCGCGCTCGCGGCAAGGGCGATCTTCGTCCGTGCGGAGATCACGGACGGATGGAGCTGGAACTCCGGCGACGAGTCGACCTCGACTTCGAACGCGCGCAGCGCGCCGAGCTCGCAGGTCAACTCGTCAACGACAACCCGCCATGAATTCATCGACGGAGGTCATTGGACCGGGAAGGGATCCGCATGTCTCGTCCACGAAGCGAATCAGGAACCTATCAGAATCGGTCCCCGGAGGAAAGGGGTTTTTTGCTGGTCGAGGCGAGCGGCGGTGATGCGGTCCATCCGGAAGGTGTGGACGCCGCCGTCCTCGTGGCAGTCCGCTTCGACGTAAACCGTGCCTCCGAGCGAATAAATGTCGCGGGGCGTGACACGACGGGGGCGGGCGGGCGCGCCTTCATCGGCGCAGGCGAGGACGACGGAGCGCAATTCCGCGCGGGCCCGGCGCATCAGCGCGACGAGCGGCGAGGGCGCCACTTCCTCGGAAGCGTACCCGCGGAACGACAGCAGCACAGAGTCCCGCGTCAGGGCCAGGCGGACCAGGCTCTCGACCGCCGGTCCGAGGTCGCGCAGATAGGCCTCCAGCAGCCCGCGGGCGACGCGCGCATCGGCCAGCGCACGGTGCCCCCGGCCCTGCGGGACGCCGAAGCGGCGCGCGAGGGTAGCCAGACGGTGGTTGGGTACGTCGAGCTGCAGTCGCCGCGGAATGGCGCACGTATCCAGTACGGGGTTGTCGGGCAGCGGCAGCCCGGCCCGGAGCAGCTCGTGGGCCAGGACCCGGATGTCGAACGGAGCATTGTGCCCCACGAGGGCGGCGCCCTGGATGAAGTCCAGGAAGCCGGGCAGGGCCTCGGCGGCCGCAGGGGAACCGGCAACGTCCTGGTTCCGTATGCCATGGACGAGCGTGGCCTCGGCCGGGATCGCCGTACCCGGATCGACCAGCGTCGACCACTCCCCCTCCACATCGTCACCGCGGAAGCGCACCGCAGCCAGCTCCACCAGGCGGTCGCAGGCATGAAGGCCCGTGGTCTCGGTATCGAACGCGACGAAGGGGATGTCATGAAGGGCGCCGCGAGCCGTTCCTTTCGGCCGGGAGAAGACGGCAGCGCTGGACATGACGCCAGCAGCGTAGTGGACCAGCCTGCCAACCCGGGTCCGGCCGCGCCGCGCCGCGCCGGGCCGTTGTGCCCGGCCGTTGTGCCCGGCCGTTTGACGCCGGGGACGGTGCGGCGTAGTCTGCCGACGGCCATCTCACAAATGACCTGCGCTCAGTGCGGCTCCGAGACAGTGGCCGACGGGGCGCTCTGTCCCGCCTGCGCCGCCGACCCGTCCACGTCGAGAGCACCGACGGTCGCCGAGCTGCAGGCGACGCCCGTCGGGCCATTCGACGCCCACGGCGCGGTGACCGCGGCCCCCTTCGCCCCCGGCCAGCGCTTCGGTGACCGCTACACCATCGTCGAGGAGGTCGGCGCGGGGGGGATGGGACATGTCTACAAGGCCATCGATCGCGACCTCGGAAAGACCGTCGCCCTGAAGCTCGTCCGGCCCGCGGCCGCGGGACAGGGGCTGGCCCGCGAGCGCTTCCGCCGCGAGCTGTCACTGGCCCAGGCCGTCACCCATCCCAACGTCTGCCGCGTCCACGACCTCGGCGAGGTGGAGGGTGCCCTCTACATCAGCATGGAGTTCGTCGAGGGCCAGACGCTCGACGACCTGATCCAGTCCGTGGGCCACCTGTCGGCCAAGCAGACGGTGGCGCTCGGCCGGCAGATCTGCGCCGGCCTCCAGGCCATCCACGAGCGCGGCATCGTCCACCGCGACCTCAAGCCCGGCAACATCATGGTGGACCGCGCCGGCCACCCGATCCTCATGGACTTCGGCCTCGCGTACCACCAGGGCCGCGACCGGCTGACGGGAGCGGGATCGGTCCTCGGCACGCTGGCCTACCTCTCACCCGAGCAGGCGCGGGGTCGCACCACCGACCATCGCTCGGACCTCTACGGCGTCGGACTGATCCTCTTCGAGATGCTCACCGGGCGGCATCCTCCGGGCGACGAGAGCAGCGTCCCCCTCGCCCTGCGCGAGGCGAACGACCGGTGCCCGTCCCCGAGCCGGCTGGTCTCCGACATTCCCGCGGCGCTCGACGCGATCGTGCTGCGCTGCCTCGAGCGCGAGCCCGAGCGGCGGTTTCCTTCCGCCGCGGACCTGGAGACGGCGCTCGGGAGCGCCGCCGCCGGCCTATCGTCGAGCTCGGCCTCGGCGCCCCACCATCGTCCGCTGCGGCTCGTGCGCGCGTCGAACGCGCGCAGCGTGGCCGCAGCGATCGCGTGCGTGCTGGCCCTGGCCGCGATATGGTTCTGGCGCAGCCGGCCGCCGGCGCCGCCTCCTCCGTCGTCCCCCCGCCCCATCATCGCCGTGCTTCCCTTCGACAACATCAGCAAGGACAGCGCGGACGAATACCTCGGCGTGGGCGTGGCCGACAGCCTGATCACGCACCTGGCCGCGATGCCGACGGTCACGGTGATATCGCGCTCGGCGACGCTGGAGCAGCGCGGCCGTCCCACGCGCGCGGTCGCGCGGGACCTCGGGGCCACGTACCTGGTCAACGGCGCGGTGCAGCGCGCGGACCGCCGGCTGCTCGTCACGCTGAACCTCGTGCGGCCGGACGATTCGGTCGCATGGGGGAAGGAATACGCGGGTACCGTCGACGACCCTTTCGCCCTCCACCGCCAAGCGGCCGAGGGGCTCAGCGAGGCGCTGCGGCTCAACCTGACCCGGGAGGACCGGGCCCGGCTGGCCCGCGCCCCCACCGCCAGCGTCGAGGCCTTTGCCGACTACTCGCGGGCTCGAAGCCTGCTCGAACGGCCGGACGTGCCCGGCAACGTCGCGCGCGCGGTCGAGGGCTTCCAGGCCGCCATCCAGAAGGACGCCAAGTTCGCGCTCGCGCATGCCGGCCTCGGCGAGGCCTACTGGACCCAGTATCAGGAGACGAAGCAGGAGGAAACGGTGACGCGGGCGCGCAGCGCCATCACCGAGGCGCTGCGGCTCGACCCGGACCAACCCCAGACCCGCTTGGCGCTGGCGCGCCTCTATCAAGGGACGGGACATCCCAGCGAAGCGATCGAAGAGCTTCGGCACCTGTCGGCGCTCCAGCCGAACAACGACGACGCCCACCGCGTCCTCGGGGACCTGCTCTTCTCCCAGGGGCGCCGGGAGGAGGGTCTCGCCGAGATGCAGAAGGCCATCGACCTGCATTCGGACTACGGGGAGAACCATCGCCTGCTCGGACGCTCCTACTTCCAGCTCGGCCGTTACCCGGAGGCCTTGGCATCCTTCCGGCGCGTGACGGAGCTGCAGCCCGACAATCCTCGCGGGTTCCAGGGGCTCGGCGCGGTGTATCAGGCCGAAGGCGAGAACGCGCTGGCCCTCGACAACTACCGCCACGCCGTGGCCATCCGCCCCGACAGCCGGTCGTACTTCAACATGGGAACGCTGCTCATGGTGCAGGGCCGCAACAAGGAGGCGGCGGCCGCGTTCGAAGACGCGCTGCGGCTCGAGCCGACCGCGCTCCGCTTCATCTACCTCGGCAACACCTACTCGAGGCTGGGCCGGCCGGACGCGGCCCGCGCCCAGTACCAGCGGGCCGCCGAGCTTTGCGAGAGCATGCTGCGCGTGAACGGGAACGACGCGCAGGCGCTCTCACTGCTGGCGTGGGCGGAGACGCAGCTCGGCCGCCGCCGGGAGGCCGGCGTCCACCTGGCCGAGGCGGTGGCCCTGGCCCCGTCCGATGCCGAGGTTCTCTACCGAAAGGCCATCATCCACGCGGGGCTGGGCCAGCCTGCAGAGGCCGTGAGCGCGCTGCGGGCGGCGCTCGAGCACGGATCGAGCCGGGTCCTGGCCCGCAACGACCCCGACTTGGCCGCTTTACGGGAACGGTCCGACTTCAAGGTCCTGTTCAAAGAACGACGCCCGTAAGAGGTGTCCCACGGAGGTTGAAATGACGACAAGTGTCCGATTCCACATCTTCCCGCTCGGTTGCGCCGCCCTGCTGTCGCTCCTCGCCTGCAAACCGGGCGAGAGCGCATCTCCAAGTCCAGATGCGACCGCCACCGCCACGCCGGCCAGCGCGCCGCCCCCCGCCAGCACCTCGGATTGCTGCAAAGCGCCTTACGGGCGTTGGGCGATCGTCGCCGTGTACTCGGAGAAGAGTGGAAAGTGCGACAAGGTGGCGGGCCCACCGCGCGTCGGCGCTCGCCACAGCGAGAACGTGATCTGGCGGGTCTACAACCGCTGCGGAAAGCAGCAGACGATTCGGATTGGCGGCTTCACCTTCTCGGAAAAGGACCCCGGCGTGCCGCCTGCCGACGAGGACAACTACCGGATGCAGCAGGACAGGTCCGCGGCGCCGGGAAAGACGGCCGACGACCTACATGATCCCTTCGAGCCCGGCAACCGCAGCCTGACGGTTAAGGCCGGCGGCGCCGCCGATCTGACGCTCAAGGTGAAGTCGGATGCTAAATACGGTGTCTACAACTACGTGACGTATCTGTCCGACAAGCCGGATGCGGACCAGCAGATCGAGATCTGGCCGTAGATCCGAATGCGGCGCGCTTCGCTGCGCGCTCGGCATCATCAAGCGTGTCGCGTCGGAGTGGATCCGCCGCGACACGGCAGAGGAAACGCTCCGCTACGCGCGCCGAACACACACGCCGGAGACGAGGCCGTCAGCGTTTGGCGCGGGGGGGAAAGCTCTTCCGCGCCTGGTCCAGCTCGGCGGCGATCTCGTCGCGCAGTGCGGTGGGCCTCAGGACCTGGACGTGGGGCAGGAAGCCCTTGATCCACGACTTCAGCTCGAAGCCGGGAGCGACGCTCATGCGCAGGACGACCGCGCCGTCGGGCCGGTCCTCCAGCTCCTGGCTCTCGTGCCATACCCGCTCGCGGATGTAGGCGGCCATCGGGGGCTCGACGAGGACCTCCACCGTCTGCGGCTCGCCGCCGGTGATGCCGAACGCCCCCCGTCCGTACTCGGTGACGTTGAAGTCCGCGGGCACCTCGAAGCCCTCCTCCAGCACCTCGATCTTCTCCACGCGCTCCACGGCGAACGTCCGGACCTCGCCGTATTCGTGGGCGCGCGCGTAGAGGTACAACCCCCCGTGGTAGTAGACGAGCCGATAGGGATCGACGGTGTAGCTCTTGGACCGGCGGCTGTTGAACGAGAAGTACGCGATCTTCGCCTGCTTCTGGTGGAGGGTGGCGTCGATGAGGGCCGCGATGACGTCCTGCTTGCGCGAGTAGTCCTTCCACGGATCCGGCCGCGCCGAGAACAGCTCCTGGATACGCTCGAGGTAGGGCAGGCTGCGCGCGGGAAGCGCCTCTCGTATCTTCGCGAAAGCCGCCTCGAGGTCCTGCGCGAACGGCGCTCCCCCGAGGAACGACATCAGGTTCTTGCTGAAGTAGAGCGCGGACAGCTCGGCGAGGGTGAAGGTCTGGGTCAGGCGCTGCTTGTAGCCTTCGACGAGCCGCCAGATCTTGCGGCCGTCGGCGCGCTCGTCGTAGAGCGGGAACCCCGCCTCCTGAAGCGCCTCGATGTCGCGCCGGATCGTGCGCTCGGTGACGCCGTGCTCGTCGGCCAGGTCCTGCGAGGTCGTGTAGCGCCCCGCTTCGATCCGCTTCAGGATCTTCCATTGCCGAATCACTTCGGCATTTCGCATCTTCGTCAAGCAAGGGGGCGCGGCGGCGCGCCCCCTTGAAACCCCGCGCGCTCCGGCGAAGTGAATTCGCCTCCGCGCGCAGCTTGTGGCTTCATGCTAGTGGCTCCTTGTCGACGACCGGCGGCGGCTCCTCGCGGTGGAACAGGTAGCCCTGGCCCAGCTCGATGCCCAGCTCCAGCAGCGTCTGCATCTCCTCGGGGCGCTCCACTCCCTCGGCGATGACGCGGGCGTGGATCTTCTCCGCGAGGTGGCGCAGCGATTCGAGCAGGCTCCTCTTGATGCTGCTGCGGTCGATGTCCCGCACCAGGCTGACGTCGAACTTCAGGAAGTCCGGCTCGATCGCGGCCAGCGACTGCAGCGACGCGTAGCCGGCCCCCATGTCGTCGACCGCCACCCGGTAGCCGCGCTCCTTGAAGGTCTTGAGCGCGCCCTGGAACTCGTCGTGGCGGACGATGGCCACGCGCTCGGTGATCTCCACCACCACGTCGCTGGGCTTCAGGCCGCTGCCGGTCAGGTCCTGCTCCACGGTCCCCGCCGACCACTCCGGGTCCTCGACCGCTCCCGCGGAGGCGTTCAGGAACAGCAGGCCCATGTGCGGGACTTCCTTCGCCGCGCGGATCGCGGTGCGCCGGCACATCCGCTCGAACTCCATCATCAGCTCCGACGATTCCGCGAAGGCGAACAGCTCTTCCACCGAGTCGAACGAGCCGCCGATGAGGGGACGCGTGAGGGCCTCGTGGCCCACGACCTCACGGTCGCGCAGCCGGATGATCGGGTGGAAGACCGTCCGCACT
>QHVJ01000511.1 GCA_003222275.1 Acidobacteriota bacterium
TTCGTTTGCAGAGAGCCCGCGCTCTTGGCAGGAAGACGCAAGGTGACCTCGTTCCCCAAGCCAGGGCGTCATCCCACCGGCGGGACCGTTCGCCACGCCGCGGACGTCGCCCGTTTCCCGTGTCCCGTCAGATCTCCACCCATGGGCGACGACTGTGGCGGTGCGCACACGATAAGGCGGAAGGGCAGGGCTCATCACCACATCCCAAACTGTTTGAGTCGTATGGCGTAAGGGTTCCGGACCTGCGACCACGGGGTTGGCAAGGCAACATTTCACCGGGGTGGTCGTTCCTTGGCCTGTCGCGAGTGACCGTCGTCAACCGACTCGGATGACGTTTTGGCGAAGGACACCCGGCCGTCCATGCCGAGATCAAGGCTTTGATCACCCGCATGGCCACCGCGAACCCCCTCTGGGGCGCCCCACGAATCCATGGCGAGTTCCTGAAGCTCGGCATCGACGTGGCCGAGCGTACCGTCCCCCGGCTCATGCCGAAGCGGCGCCCCCGGCCGTCTCAGACCTGGCGGACGTTCCTCGACAACCATGTCCGAGGCCTGGTCTCCCTCGATTTCTTCACGGTGCCCACCGCGCGCTTGCGCGTGCTCTTCGTTCTCGTCGTGCTCGCCCACCACCGCCGGCGCGTCGTCCACTTCAACGTGACCGAGCACCCCACCGCCCACTGGACCGCCCAGCAGATCGTGGACGCCTTCCCAGCCTTCCTTGGCCTGTCGCGAGAGCATCGGCCGTCGTCAACTGAGTGGGATGAGGTTTTGGCGAAGGACAGGGACGCGTACACCGCGACGCATCGTATCGATGCTGACGGGATTACAGTATCCGGTGCGCCAACCATCGGGCGGGCATGTTCCATCCATGACAACGGAACCGTTCCTCATCATCCCGCGAAAATCCATGCGCCAGCCCGACCGCCTCGTGACCGGCGGGTCGCGCACAACGATCTGCCTAAGAAACCTCTAGTGCGTCGATGTCCACGTACACCGTCAAGGACCTCTACAAAAATGGCAGAGGGAGGTGACAACGTTCGGCGTCCAGTGAGTTGACGCATCTACGGCTGCAGCACCCGTCTCACATGCAGGAGGAGCGTTTATGCGGGCACGACGATGGGGCTCGGTAGTCGCGCTGGTCGTGATCGTGGCGGTCCTCGCGCCTGGCGGTGTGTTCGCCCAAAGCGTGGACGAGCTCAGACAGCGGCTGCAACGGCTCGAGAACTCGACGCGCGAGGAACTCGAATCACTGAAGCGGCTGATTCGCGAGGGAGAGGCCGAGCGCGAAAAGGAGCGGAAGGCGCAGGAGGAACAAGAGCGCGTCCTCGAGTCGCTCAAGCAGCAGGTGGAAGAGCAACGGCTCTCGTTCGAGGAGAGAGAGAGGCAATTCAGCCCGGTCCCCGCCTCGTGGGCGAACTTCTTCGACCTGCAAGCCGGCCGGAAGCAAGCCAACAATGACCGGGACCCGCTGGGTAAAGATATCCAGGGCAACGTCTTCACGAGCGATAGCTTCAAGGTCCGGCTGGGCGGCTCGCTCCGCTTCCACGTTCAGCACAACGACTCACCCGTCGGCGAGTCGGTGAGCCGGGCTCTCCTGCCGGATGCCGCTCCGGGTGGCGGCAACACGGGCCGGGGTGAACGGGAGAACTTCCGTGCGTTCGCCGGGCGCTCCCGGCTCAACCTGGCGATGCAAGGACCGGACACGCTCGGCGGGAAGACTTCGGCATTCTTCGAGATGGACTTCAACCAGCAAGCCAACGGCGCCGGCGAGGTCAACGCGGTCAACAACAACCCCCGCCTCCGGCACGCCTACGGCCAGTGGGCGTTTCCTGGCCTGCTCACCAAGGACGACGAGCTTCAGATCAAGCTCGGCCAGACCAGCGCCTTTGCCGATGGCTTTCCCGACTCCATCGACTTCAACACCATGCTCGCCGGCCTGGGTGCGGCCAACCGACGCAACCCGCGCATCGAGGTCATCGAGCGCTTCCCTCTCCTGCCTGGCATGAAGCTCCTGGCTTCACTGGGTGCCGAGCGACCTCTCTTCGACAACCAGGCGCTCGGCGGCGGGGACGTTGCCGCGAGAGACCTCGGCTCGGGCGACTTGAGCGGGTTCCCAGCGCTGAGCGGCGGGATCGGGTTCGAGGCGGGGCGACTGGGATTGATCGGGTCGACCGCGTTTTACGCCCGCGGTACATGGGGCGAGCGGAGGGAACGCTTCAACGTCGGCACGACGACCCCGAGCCTCAACGCCCAGACCAACTTCCAGGATCGCAACTTCACCGATCAGGTCGTTCACGGTACGTTGATCCTCGACCGCATCGGCTTCAACGAGACGGGCCGGGCCATGACGCTCAAGCTGCAGGGAGGAGCCGTGTGGACCCGGGGCGAGGGTCGGGTCACCAACTCCGACTTTGACCGCCGCGTCATCGTCGACACCGACGGCACTCTCAAGTCGGCGCAGAGCGTGGGCGCCTGGGTCAATCCGATGTTCTTCTTCACCGACACGCTCAGTCTTCGCTGGGCAGGCGGCTTCCAGACCGCGCTCAACGACGATCGGCCGGTCGTGACCGGCAGTCTCATCACCGATTCAGCCGGCACGAACTTCTTCCGCGTCAACAACCGGCAGTCCGAAATCAGTCTCTGGTGGACGCCGGGCCCCTTCACGTTCGCCTTCGGCTGGAACTTCACGAAAACCGACTTCCGCAATGTCAACACGACCGGCACCGGCTCGACGAGCCGCCACAACGAGAACAACAAGTTCGAGTTCATCAGCTGGTGGAGCTTCTAGCGTGACGGCCGAGGGTCGGGGCGGCGGCCCAAGCCGTCGCCCCGACCAAGCCGGCGCCTCTCCCGCGTGCCCACGCGTGGACCTCGTAAGGCGAGCGATGTTTGAGATGAGCGCGGCTCGCCAAAGGTTTCGGACTTCCGGATTCCTGCGAAACAAGAGTCGCGCCTGTAACCGTCTGCGCGTAACACCCTCTCATAATGATTGCGTCGGTTTAGGTCCTCGTGGCCGGCGGACTCAGAGCTCGCTCAAGCGGATAACGGTCACAGGCCGATCACCAAGCGGACAAGCGAAGGGAGACGGCAAATGCGACGATCACGGACATGGGTTGCGACCGCAGTGCTATTCACAGGCTCTCTCAGCGGCTGTGCAACGCGGGGGGAATTCACCGACAGGACCGTGCCGTACGGCACGAGTACCCCGACCAACAAGGGAACCGCCGCCGGGTCGTCAGCGACCAACGGGCGGCCGCACAACACCATTCTCAATGCGCCTTCTGCGTTCGCCTGCCGGGGCGAGGGGGCATACGCGGATGTATTCGAGCGGCAGTGTGAAAGCGACACCGAGACCAACGACTAGTGCGGACACAAACATGATCGTGACGCCGGGGAAGAGAGACGGAGGTCGTCAACTGACTGACTGGAGGAACCCATGACACGCATCGTCTCAGGTGTTTTGCTGGCCGTCGTGACGCTCGTCGGCACTCCCGCCGTGGCTCCAGTCCTGTCGAGCTCGGTTGTATACGCCGAGGTGTCTGATGAGCAGCTCATGGATCAGGTGCTCAAGATCAAGAGAATGCTCGCCGACCTGGAGGAGAGCCTCGAGGCCAAGAAAATGCCGACCGACGCCACACGCAGGGAAAAAATGATGCCCATGCTGAACGAGATCGAGCGGATCTTGAAGGAGGCGCATGCCTATGGCTCGAATTAGCCGTTCGGACGAGCTCGCCCGTCTTGCCACCAAAGGAAAAGCCTTCTGCCCAGTCCCCGCGACCGCCTCCTCTGCCGTTCACAGCGCGTTGGCCAGCTTGTGGCTTCCACTTATTCGTCCGATCGGCTCACGCCGCCCGCCGGAGGTATTCGTGATGGAGCCCACCGACGCGTGGCACCGCCACGACCCTGCCCATGCTCGGCGGCTGCACACTCCGCGGCTCGGGTGCGTGTCCTTCGCCAAAACTCCGTCCGGCGCCAAGTGATTGATCTGGCGGGGCTGATCCAGAGAAAATTTCGGCTTGATGGTCCCCCTCCTGCTCCGCCTGCTTCGACTGCTTCCCCTCCTCTGCGGCGCTCACCGCCATGTCGCCTTGGAGAACCTGGCCCTACGCCACCAGCTCGCCGTCTACAAGAGGACGCTGACCCGGCCGAAGGTGCGCAGGAGCGACCGACTCTTCTGGGTCGCGCTGTCGAGGGTGTGGGCCGACTGGAGGGTGCACGAAAATGGTGGGCCGCGAAGGATTCGAACCTTCCACCAACTGATTTAGAGTCAGCGACGTAATCCACCTTGCGACTGACCGTCATAGGAACGGCGACACTTTAGCTCATCTGCGTCTTGGGTGCCTAACCCAAGGCTCCGCTACAACCCAACGCGCTACCACAAGCCATGTTCAGCACTACGTTTCCAAGGCTCTCCGAAGCTTCTATGAAACGACGAGATCGAACGGCGCAGTCCCTCGCCACGCAACTGTCGCGTTTAGGCCGGATTTCTCAAGCTAACGATCGGTCGGCTGACTGTCGTGTGCGCGCGACGGTCGAAAACCTTCATAGTCCGTCGAAGAGCACCAAAGGGGCCGAATCGTTCGGCCCCTTTGGTTTCGGGACTTACGTGGTTGCGGGGGCCCGCAATCACCGATATCAAACGCCCTCGAGTTTGAGGTCGATCTGATCTGAGGCAGCTGTCGGCAAAACAGGTCGCTGGAGTTTCACCATGAGGGCCATCGCGCGGTCCTGATTCGACGTGACACGCTCTGATTTCAATGGGTCTTCTTCGACACGCGAGCTATCAAGTCATCAATTCTCGAGAGGAATAGCTTCAGGATCGGAGACGTATTCGTCTTGCTGTAACCGACAACCAGATCAATCGTGGGTACATCCCCCCGCAAGGGGCGGCTGATCAGGGATGAGGGAAGCAGATTCCGTGCGTAGGCAGGTAGCAGCGCTACGCCGCGCGTTGATGCGACCAAGGAGACCGCCATTGCCAGATGGTCCACTTCGTGATCCGGTTTGATGTCAATGCCGGACCGCCTCAGGTAATCGTCGATGACCACCCGCAATACTGGAGCCGTATTCGACACGCTGATGAATGTCTCGCCCGTGATGTCTTGTGGGTTGATCGCCTCATGCGAAGCGAGGCGGTGATCGCTTGGTAACACGACCACGAGCGGTTCCTTGGTTAGGAGCTTGAACACCAGATTGGTTGTCTGCGTTTCTGGTCGGAGGAAAGCTACGTCGAGCTTGCCCCTCATCAGAGCACCCGCGAGGTCCGGGGAATACTGGCTGGAGATGGTGATCTCTATATTGGGGAGTTCGTCTCGAAGGAGGCGGATCGCTTCAGGGAGCCAATCTATCTCGTGTCCGGTCAG
>QHVJ01000512.1 GCA_003222275.1 Acidobacteriota bacterium
TGAGGGACGACAGCAGCCTCGTGCGCAAGGCCGAGTACTCGGTCGACGGCGGCCGCTGGCAGGAGGTCCATCCCGTCGACGGCATCAACGACGAGATGGAGGAGACGTACGAGATCCCGGTGGGAAACCTGGGCTCGCCCGGTCCCCACGTCCTCGTCGTGCGCGGCACCGACCTGCTCGGCAACGCCTCCACCGCCCGCATCGAGGTGCCGTGACACCAGGGCACAAACAGCGAGCGGAGCGCGATTCACTCGCCCCGGGGCCGCGAAGCGGACCCGCGGGACGAGCGGCGGCGAATTCACTTCGCCGCCGCGGACGACGCGAGCGGGGGGTCCGGGGGGTGCGACGCTAGCACCCCCCGGCTCGATGACGAGAGCGCTCGTCGTCCGGGCGGGGGCCCTCGGCGACGTGCTGCTGCTGCGCCGGGCGGTGGCGGCCCTGCGCCACAAGTACCGCCGCGTCGTGCTGATCGCGCCGCAAACGCCGGGCGCCGCCCTGGTCGGACCGGGCGCATCCGAGGTGGACGAGCTGCTGCCGTGGGAGGGTGCCGACGTCACCGCGCTGTTTGCCGGCGTTCCTCCCCGCGGGACGCTGCGGGAGCGCCTTCGCGGCGTTGACCTCGCCGTCGTCTACAGCCGAAGCGCCGACCTCGCCGGCGGCCTCGGCCTCATGGTCCCCCACGTCGTCTGCCATGACCCGGTCCCCCCCGGCGGCGTCCACGCTTCGCAGTGGCTGGTCCGGCCGCTGGCGGCCCTTGGCCTTGACCCGCCGGCGGACCTCGAGCCGATCCTTCCCACGCCAGCCGAAGCGGCCGCGGCAGAGGAGCTCCTCACGCGGCTCCCGGAGGGCTTCCTCGCCATCCATCCCGGCAGCGGCTCACCCCGCAAGAACTGGCCGGCGGAGCGGTTTGCCGCGGTCCTGGATTCGCTGGCACCACGGCGTCCATGGCTGCTCGTGGAGGGACCCGCCGACGTCACCCCGGTGGCGCCTCTGGCGCGACGGCCGGGAGCGGTTGTCGCCCGCGGCCTTGGGCTGCGCACGCTCGGTGCGGTTCTCGCACGGGCGGGCCTCTTCATCGGCCACGACTCGGGGGTGAGTCACCTGGCCGCGGCGTGGCACGCGCCCACCCTCGCGCTCTTCGGGCCGACCGATCCCGCGCTCTGGGCGCCGGTCGGTCCACGGGTGCGCGTGCTCCGCGCCCCGCGCGATCAGATGGAAGATCTCTCGGTGGATCAGGTGTTGAGCGCGGTCCGATCGCCGCTCTAGGTCACCGGTGCGTGTACGTCCGTGCGGCTGATGAGGCGGTAGAGGCTCACCGCGACCGGCCGTCCGTGGCGGCGCCCCGGCTCGAAGCGCTCGTGACGCAGTGCTTCCAGGAGCGGGCCGGCCTGCAGCGAATCGCCGCCGAGCAGCGTGACCGTCGAGACGCTCCCGTCTCGGGCGACGACCGTCTCGACGAAGAGGGACTCTTCTCCCAGCGCCGCCAGCAGGTCGTTGATGGGAGCGGCGGTGCGCACGCGGGGAGCGCTCACCTCGGCGGACAGGAACAGCGGGTTGCTCTCCGTGCCGGACGCGGCCGTCGGTCCCCACGACTCGGCTCCGCGGGTGACCACGGCCGGCAACGGGTCGTGGTCGCGATCGAGGACGAAGGCCAGCCCGAGCACGACGACCAGGACGGCCGCGGCGGGGATCAGGCTCGGGAAGATCAGCGGCCGCGCCTTCCAGGTCGGGCGCAGGATCAGCGCCAGGCCCGCGCTGCGCGTCTCCACTTCGAGACGGTCGCCCACCCGCGTGGAGATGAGATCACGGCACTCGAGCCGGGGCGCCTCGGCCAGCATCGCCACCGCGGACCGTAGCGAGCGCCAGCGTGCGCCGCACGCCGGACACGCGTCGAGGTGGAGCGCCACCCGCCGCGCCGGACGCGCTTCGAGGTTCCCGTCCATGTAGGCGGAGAGCTGCCGCCGCGCCCGCATGCAGGCGATCACTGAAGCTCCTGGCGCCCTGCGAGCGAGCCGCGCAGAGCATCCCGGGCCCGGGAGAGCCGGCTCTTGACCGTCCCTTCGGCGATCGACAGCGTGCCCGCGATCTCCTCGCACGAGAGCCCTTCGACCTCTCGCAGCAACAGCACCGCGCGATGCTCGAAGGAGAGCTGGAGCAGCGCGGACTGCACGGCTCGGGCACGCTCGCGACGCTCCAGGCGCTCTTCGGGCCCTTCCGCGCGCGGCCCGTGTTCGGCGAGCCGCGCCTCGTCGGCCGGGGTCAGCGCGTCGATGGGACACGACCGATCCTTTCGCCTCCGCCGCCACCATCGCTGCCGGTTGCGGCAATGGTTGACGACGATGCGGTAGATCCACGTCTTGAGGGTGCTGCGGCCTTCGAACCGGCCGAGGGTGCGGTAGACCTGCAGGAAGACCTCCTGGGCGGCGTCGCGGGCTTCTTCGGGATCGCCGAGAAGCCGGGCGGCGAGGTTGAAGACCATGCCTTCGTGCAGCGCCACCAGCCGCGCGAAAGCCTGGGCGTCACCGCGGCGGCACTGCTCGACGAGGCCGTGCTCGAGCGAGGCCCCTCCCGCCAGAGCCTCTGCGGAGCGCAAGGCGAACTCCCCCGCCGCCATCGCGATCTCTCCCGCTCCTGGACCCTTGGACACCGGTCCCACGCCTCCCGTTCCCCCCTGGGATTCTACGCCTGCGGCCCGGACGCTATTCCTAAACGTCCAAGTCTTGCGGGGGTATGGGGATAGCGGGAGGTCCGGGGGCTCCAGGGCCGGGGCGGGCCACGATGCCCCGCCGGGCCACCATGAACGCTGCCGTCGTCAGGGCGACCGTGAGGGCGAGGGCGACCAGGCCCACGAGGGTCAGCCAGCCGCCCAGCCCGGACGGGAGCAGGATGTCGCGGACCTGCGCGGCCAGCTCGAAGGTCTTCCTGGCGCGGTAGGTTCGCATCGCCTCCAGCAGCGCCAGCGTCAAGACGCTGATTGCGAAGCCCACGATCCCGCCGACGGCCGCGCGGGTGGACACCTGGGCCGGAGTCACCGGCGTGCCCCGCTTGGGTTCTTCCACCTGGAACTCGGGATCCCGGGCGCTCCAGGGCACGAAGCGCCAGAGCATCGCCATGCCCGGGATGCCCGCGAGCAGCGTGAAGACGAAGAAGTCGCGCCAGCCGAGCGCATCCACGAGCAGGCCGGCGGGAGGACCGGCCAGCACGCGCGGGATGGAGAAGAGGCTCGACAGCAGCGCGTACTGTGTCGCGGAGAAGCGCTTCTGGGTCAGCCGGATCAGCAGGACGCTGAACGCGCCCGTGCCCATGCCGCTCGTGCCGAGCTCGAAGGCGACCGCGGAGTACATGACGAGACGGTTCGGTCCCACCTGGGCCACGAGCGCATAACCGAGGTTCGAGAAGACCTGGAGGAAGCCCGTGATCCACAGGGCGCGCCCCAGCCCGACCGCGTTCGTCAGGATGCCCCCGAGGAACGTCCCGACGAGGGTGGCGGCGATGGCGATGCCGCTGCGGCCCACGCCCACGTCCGCGGGACTGAAGCCGATCTGGACGAGGAACGGTCCCGTGAGTGCCTGGGTGAGCTGGTCGCTGAGCTTGAAGAGCACGACGAAGGCGAGGATCTCGAGGGCGCGGTGCTGGCCGAGGAAACCCACGAAGGGGCCCCACACCGCCTCTTTCAGCGTGCGCGGCGGCGCGGGCAGCGACTCCGGCTCGGGCGCCTTCACCGTGACGAGCAGCAGGGGGGCGTAGAGAACAGCCAGCAACACGTTGACCGCCGCCCACGACCAGCTCGCGATCAGCGTGATGGCCAGTCCGCCCGAGATGAACATGGCCGCGCGGTAGAGCGCGACGCGGGCCCCGACCGCCGCTCCCTGCTCCTCCTTGCGCAGGACCTCCACGGTGTAGGCGTCGTAGGCGATGTCCTGGGTGGCGGCGGCAAAGCCGGTCGCCAGGGATATCGCCCCGATCACCCAGACCGTGTCCGGGCTCGGCGGCACGCCGGCCAGCCACAGGCCCAGGCCGAGCAGCGCGACCTGGGCGAGCAGGATCCACCCTCGCTTGCGGCCGAGGATGGGCAACGGGTATCGGTCCATCAAGGGCGACCACAGGAACTTGAAGCTCCAGGGCGCCTGGGCGAGCGTGAAGAGGCCGACGACCTTGATGTCGACACCGGCCTGGGTCATCCACGTGGGGATCGCGATCCATACCAGGCCGAGCGGCAGGCCGGAAGAGAACGAGAGGAGCGAGACGGAGAGGAGCCGCCAGCTCCGAGCGACGGAGGCGATGCTCTGCCAGGTGTCCAGCCTTGCCCTGGGAGCGGCCACGAATCGAGCATAGCATCCGCTCTCCGGGGCGGGCGGGCCGCGAATACAATGGCCCTCTCGCGGGAGGTGCCAGGGTGGCCATCGTGGTCCAGAAGTACGGAGGCTCCTCCGTCGCCGACGTCGACAAGATCCGCAAGGTCGCCGACCGCGTGGCCACGACGAAGGCGGCGGGCAGGGACGTGGTGGTGGTCGTGTCCGCGATGGGCGACACGACGGACGAGCTCCTGGCCCTCGCCAAGAAGCTGACGGACAGCCCCGCGCGGCGCGAGCTGGACATGCTGCTCTCGGCGGGCGAGCGCATCTCGATGGCGCTGCTTTCGATGGCCCTCAACGCGCGCGGTGTCCCCGCCGTGAGCTTCACCGGGTCCCAATCCGGCATCGTCACCAACGACTCCCACACCAACGCGCGCATCGTGGAGGTGCGGCCGTTCCGCGTGCAGGACGAGCTGGAGCGGGGCAAGGTCGTGATCGTGGCCGGCTACCAGGGCGTGTCGTACAAGCGCGACGTGACGACCCTCGGCCGGGGCGGATCCGACACGACCGCGGTGGCCCTCGCCGCCGCCCTCGACGCGGAGGCGTGCGAGATCTACAGCGACGTCGAAGGCGTCTACACCGCCGACCCTCGCGTCGTGCCCGATGCCCGCCGCCTGGCCGAGCTCAGCTACGAAGAGATGCAGGAGCTGGCGGAGTCCGGGGCCAAGGTCCTGAACGCGCAGGCGGTCGAGTTCGCGAAGGCGCGCGGCATCGCGATCTACGCGCGGGCCACTCGCGGCGGCGAGGAGACGGTCGTCCGCAAGCTGCCTCCGCGCGCGCCGGGGCGGGTGGTCGGGGTCGCGAGCGAGACCGGGCTCGTATCGCTGTCGGCCCGCGCGGGGGACGGGTCCACGGTCGACGGCCTCCTCGCCCTGCTCGACGAGCACGAGTCGGGGGGCAAGCAGTTCCACCTGGACGTGCCCGGCGCCAGCGGCATGCTGTCCCTGGTCCTCTCGCTCGAGAACCTCCACGACTTCCCCCGCCTCCGGCGGGACCTCGCCGCGCGGTTCGCGACGCGGGCCACGCTGCGCGAGGGCGTGGGCGCCGTCTCGGCCATCGGGGCGGGGATCAACGCCCGCTTCGCGAACCTCCGCCGCGCCCTGGAGACGCTGTCGTCGATGGGCGCCACCGTGCTCGGGGCGTCCACGTCGAGCTTCCGCATCAGTGTCCTCCTCGCGGAGAAGGACGTGCCCGAGGCGGTGCGGCGCTTGCACCTCGCCCTCGTCACCGAGGGGGAGCGGCCGAGAT